>JAFVOX010000024.1:0-11285 GCA_017505605.1 Bacteroidales bacterium | reverse complement strand
TCTGAAAAAATCCGGTTGGTGTATACATTTATCAAACAATCGATATCCAAAACAGAAACTATTTAAATAGCAGTCACGAATCTCTGATAACAATACAGAAGCCATGCCTACCTCTTCCGGAGTTTCAGAAGATGTCGTAAAGAAGATGTCACCATATTCAACTTCATTTTGTGTCTGCTTAACTCTCTCCGTCTCGGTAATCTTAACATACTCAACTTTAGAAATATCTATCTTGGAACTATCGAATATTGATTTATAGGTAATGTATGGACTACCAGAGCCAAAGTCAACAGCACTTTTACCCGTTAGACCATTAAATGTCTCACCGATGCTTCCAAGGGTACACTTCTCCCACTCCCCACTAAACTCCGAAAATCTCAAATTCGGAACATTATAGAAGTAATCTCACGCTCGTGTGCATTGAGGATTCCGTAATATAGTGTTGTATTAAATCTTACAACATTATGGATAACAAAACTTTTAAAGAGATTGTCGTGCTGTGGCAAGCCGACAAGAAGCAGTATGTCAAGAGATCGACATACTCTGCCTACTCGCTGTTGATTGCTAATCATCTACTTCCTGCTTTTGCCGGAGTCAATGATGTTACTGAAACTCTTGTGCAGGATTTTGTCTTTACTAAATTGGAGCAGGGCTTGAGTCAGAAATCCGTCAAGGACATTCTGATTGTGCTGAAGATGATCCTTCGGTATGGCGTTAAGCAAGGGTATCTGGAGCATCGTGAAATAGATGTGAAGTTCCCGACCGAAAGAGAGCGGCAGGAGGTTGAAGTCTTGAGCCGGAATAATCAGAAACGTATAATGGAATATGTGCAGAGCCATTTCACCTTTATGAATCTTGGTATCTATATCTGCCTTTGTGCAGGACTCCGGATAGGGGAAGTATGTGCGTTAGTGTGGGATGATATTGATGTGGAATCTGGTGTAATCAACATCTCAAAGACAATTCAAAGAATCTATGTGATTGAAGGAGACGATAAGCATACAGAGGTGATAATCGATACTCCGAAGTCAAAGAACTCTATCCGTGAGATTCCGATTGCAAAGGATCTTCTCAGGATGATAAAGCCATTCAAGAAGGTTGTTAACGGGAGGTTTTATGTGCTGACCAATTCAGCCCAGCCGACAGAGCCTCGTACCTACCGCAACTATTACAAGCGGTTGATGGAGCAGCTCAATATGCCGAAGTTAAAGTTCCACGGTCTTCGCCACAGTTTTGCTACACGATGTATAGAGAGCAAGTGCGACTACAAAACTGTCAGTGTTCTCCTCGGCCACTCAAATATCAGCACAACTCTCAATCTCTATGTGCATCCAAATATGGAGCAGAAGAAAAAGTGCGTGGAGCAGATGTTTAAGACATTGAAATGATTTCACCTATGCGAAAATGCCTCATCAGTACTAAGATATAATGAGTGGTCTTGGTACTGTTGAGGTGTTGTATAAGTTTATTTTCTAACTTTGTAGAAAATGCTGAAGACTATGAAAGAACCAGGATACGTATACATTCTAACTAATCCGTCATTCAAGGAAGATTGGGTCAAAATCGGCAAGAGTTCCGTCTCGGTTGAAAAGCGAGTGAAACAATTGGATGGAACATCCGTCCCTCTCCCTTTTGAGATTTTTGCTACGATGAAGACTGTCAAATATAACGAGGCAGAGAAGCTTATTCATCGTTATATTGAAAGGTTTACCAATCTGCGTATTCGTGATAATCGTGAGTTTTTCAATGTGAAGCCAGAGGATGCGTTAGCAATCTTTCGTGATGTCGCTATGGTTTTGGATGATGCTGAAATAGATGAGGTATACAAGAAATCTGTTACAGATGATGTGGAAACTCATTCGGGTGGACAAAGAATAATGCATACGCCGTCAAGGTCTAAGAAAATTGTTTGGATGGTGCCTGCTAATTCAAAGTTCTTCGATCTCGCTGGCTGCTTGGAGAAGTATGGATATGTGTATTGGAGTCAGTATTATCATTTTCAGACAGGGGATACGGTTTATATTTATTGTTCAAGTCCAGAAAGCCGCATTCGATATAAAATGATAGTGGAAGCACACGATCTGAACTATTCATCCGAAATGGAACAGGAACGAGAGTTTTATGTTGACCCGAAAGATTTTGATATGCCAGTTTCTCACAATCGTTTTGCAAAGATGAAACTTGTCTCTGAGTCTTCTTCTGAACGTTTGTCCTTAGTGCACTTGATGGATCACGGCTTGGGAATGGCCCCGAGAGGAGCAATGTGTTTGAATGGGGAGTTGCTGGAATATGTCAGCAATGCTTTTTAAGAATGGATGATGAACGATAGAATCCAATTGACTCCCGATGAACTCCTGATGGGCAGGATGGCAGCTTTGATAGAGTCGCCTTACGGACCGTCAGAAGATTATTTGGAGAGATATATGAGAGTAACAGACATGAGCCTTGATCAAGATACTAAAAAGAACCTGAACCATCTTACGCCGGAGCAGCACAGAAAAGTCCGCAACATAATCCGGTGGCAGCGTATCGGGTGCATTGTGGTGAAGATTTCGGAGACTCTGGATGTTTCTCTGAAGGAGGCCCTTGATATGTTCTATAGGAGCGAGACCTGCCGGAGGTTTCACGATGAGGAGACCGGGCTCTATCTTCAAGGGAATCTGTATATCCTGAATGATTTTCTGGCGGAGATTGGTTCGCCGGTATAAGGTTGTCCCTTGAAATTAAGAACGCCTCCCAAGTATGCTGCCTTGCGGCTCGCCTGGGAGGCTTATTGTATCGTTTCTGAGGTGTTGACAAGTGAGCATCTGAAATCTGGGATGATGAACAGATGTTGAGCTTAAATGTTACTGGTCCACACTCAGAGATTTTAGTACAGTGTATTTATCTTCGGTTTTCAAGTTTCTCCATAAATGATTGATATAGGCTTGATTCATTCGAGCTATTAAATTATTAAACAGCAAAAAGAAGTCAACTAGTCTCATTGTTTCCATTACTTCCTTACTTTCATTAATTTCTTCGTGTCGGGATTCATATAACATTGGGATGTCGATATGCACTTCGGCATTTCTGACATCTTTCCACCAACTGTCTTGTTGGGATATATCATCCAGGTCGGATAAAATATGCTCAAACTCCAATTTGAAGCCTGGAAACATATGAATTATCTCCTGTAACTTACCACAATATGATTCTTTATGCGCCTTCTCATTAAAGCCGTATAGTCTTTTAAAACTTTCGTTTAGTTGGACCTTCAATTTTCCGCGTAAGAAGCTCTTCTCGTATGATATCTGAGTGTTTAAGAAATATTTGGTAAGAACTATGCAATCGCCAAATGAATAGCTGATGAATGTACTCACATCGTTCAAAGTGTCCATTATGTGATTGAATTCTTGGTTCTGTGATGGTGGGAACTCTTGCATGGTCTGATGCATTCCATCAATGGATTCTGCAAAAGTTTGTACTGTTTCATCTGCAATTATTGTAAATTGTCTGCGTTCCTGATCAGTTAAAATATGATTATTAAATTCAGGGGTAGTTTCCATATAGCAGTAGGATTTGTTCTTGTGCAAATATACATAAATCAAAACGAATGGCAGGCTTACGTGCCGGGTACAATTTGTACCCCTCACCAAATCCCCCAGCGACTCAGTGCAAAGACGTTTGCTGTCCATAAAAATGGCCCTTTTTATGGACAGAGTCTGCAAAAATCATATGCTGTCCACGAAAAGGGCTGTTTTTATGGATAAGATGTGAAAATAACGGAACTTTGGCTTAAAGGACTCAATTGCGTGGTGCAAATGTGGTGCAAAACCCCAAAGAAAAATCGCAAATCCTTGAAAATCAAAGATTTGCGATTTAAAGTGTACCCGGAGCCGGGATCGAACCGGCACGGATTGCTCCACTGGTGTTTGAGACCAGCGCGTCTACCGATTCCGCCATCCGGGCTGGTGGAAGGATGGTCCTTCCGATTGGAAGTGCAAAGGTATTGGAATTTTCGGAAATTGCAAAATAAATAGATGGTTTCTGAAATCGTGGCTGGTATGGCCGCCAAAGCCCGTGCTCTGCCATAGGATAGGCCCCGAAGGGTGTATATCTCCGGAAATATGTTATATTTGTAGGATATAACCACATTCACCCGCACCGTTATGGAGCAGATCAACATATATTCAGGGAAAAAGGCGATCAGCCGCATCGTGACCTCCGCTGATTTTAGGGATTTGGCCTCGTGCCTGGAACCATATCCAAACATATACGCGATCATCGACGCAAAAGTGGCGCAGAAGTGCCCGGCGCTGAAGCAGGTGGCCGACGTTCTGAGGCGTCGCGGCGCGAAGATGATGGAGGTCGAGGCGGCCGAAGAGGCGAAGACCCTCGAGACGGTGATGGGAATATGCGGGTGGCTGCTCGAGAACGGTGCAGACAGGGACGCGCTGCTTCTTGCGGTCGGCGGCGGCATAACAACGGATATGGTCGGCTTCGCCGCAAGTATATACAAAAGGGGAGTGAGGTTCGCATATATACCGACAACCCTTCTTTCTCAGGTGGACGCTGCGATCGGCGGCAAGACAGGGGTTAATTTTCAGAAATATAAGAACATCCTCGGCGTAATCCGTCAGCCGTCATTTACGTATATATGCCCTCAGGTGCTTGAGAGCCTGCCTCAGAGGGATTTCCTTTCAGGAGTGGCGGAGATGCTGAAGACTTTCATAATAGAGGACGGAGGCAATTATCAGAAGGCTGCTGACCTGTTTTTCGACATATCAAGTGAGTATCACGTTGAGGTGATGATGTATGGAAAGGACGGGCAGGCTGTCTGGACTGACCTTCTTAAAAAGCACAGAAAGACTCTGAATCAGCTCATTGCTGCAGCGGCCCGTGTCAAGGCAGGGGTGGTGTCGCGTGACCAGTTCGAGAAGGATGAGCGTCGCAAGCTGAACTTCGGACATACATTCGCTCACGCCATAGAGACTCTTGCCCAGAATGATGGAGGCGAGCGCTTTGAGACACAGGGAGTGACTCACGGTGAGGCAGTTGCGATGGGTATGGTGTTGGCTGCAAAACTGGCAGACCGCTACTACAGGAAGGATCGCAATGAGCCGACAGAACTCGAAGGAAGACTCAGTTCGGACCTTTGGGACTGCAACATTCCTTGCTTCTGTCCGTATACCATCGAAGAGATGGCTGAGGCAATGAAGAAGGACAAGAAGGCGGAAGGAAACAAAATACATTTCGTCCTTCCGAAGTCAATAGGAGAAGTCGAGACAGTCGCACTGACCGTTGAGGAGGTCTGCCGGCTGATGGCATAGGTCGCAGAGGCTTCAATGAGCTTCGCGCGATGTTAAAATCGTATAGATATGATTTGTACTACAATACAGAATAGAAACCTAGAGCAGATCTACGAGGCTCTGGAACATTGTGAGATGGCGGAGATCCGTCTGGACAGATGTACGCTGACAGCAAGGGAGACAGAGGAACTTTTCACTTCGGACATTCCTCTGGTTGCTACCTGCCGTATCAGCGAGCTGGCTGCCGGCGAACCGTCGCTGCAGAAGCCGGAACTGACCCCTCTGAGCCGTGAGATCAAGGCAATGCAGATGGCGGAGAAGCGCCTGATCAGGGCGATCGAAGCCGGCGCGCGTTATGTGGACGTGGAGATTGAGGCGCAGAAGCAGATGTCCAAGAGAGTGCGTCAGGCCGCTCACGAAAATGGAACCATATTCATTAGGTCCTACCACGACTTCGAGGGTACAAGCTCATTCGAGGCGCTTAAGGCGGTAGTGGAAAAATGCGTTTATCACGGCGCGGATATGGTGAAAATCGTCACTACAGCACACTCGGAGGCCGATGTAGAGAAAGTCCTGGCCTTATACGAATGGTGCCGCGAGGAAAAGAAATCAGGAAATGAGAGGATAGGTGCTTTGGCGGACGGAGGTCTGCTGGCCTTCTGTATGGGCGAGACCGGCCGACAGTCGCGGGTGGACTGCCTGAAGATGGGCGCACCTTACACCTATGCCGCCCTTTCCGAAGAAGAAGCCGCAGCCCCAGGCCAATGGGCAGCGGAAGATATGAAAAAGGAAATATACGGGGACTTCCCGTTCATTGGATATACAGTCTGTCGCAAAAACACACCGGAAATGCACCAGATACCCTCTGAATCAGAGGTATCTGTAGCGTTTTCTTATGAAGAATGCACCAGGTTGACTATGCCGGTCTCCAAGAGTTTCGCCCAAAGGGCCATTATTGCAGCGGCTCTCGCAGAGGGTACCTCCCACCTGCGCGGTTACACTCCGTGCGGAGACAACGAGGCGGCCATCCAGGTGGCAAAGAACCTCGGAGCAGAAGTTTGCCGAGATGGTAATATATTGACAATTAAAGGAATATCAGCGCAGCTTGGATCGCTTGGCGGAGAGGATGTCAAGTCTGAACTTCACGTCGGAGAATCAGGTCTGCTGACCAGAATGATGATTCCGGTTATGGCACAGCTATGTCCGGAGTCTGTGACATTCACCGGAGAAAAGACCCTCCTGGGACGCCCTCTTACAGGTGCCAGAGAGATAATGGAGGCGTTCGATGCAACTGTCACCTCGAACCCTTCCTCTCCTGTCGCATCGAGCCTTTCCCCAACTGTCACCTCGAGCGAAGTCGAGAGGTCTCCAGCTCCAGTCCGCGTCCCCCTTACCGTTCAGGGACCGCTCAAGGCAGGTCGTGCCGAGATCTCCGGCAAGCACGGCTCGCAGCTGATTTCAGGTCTGCTGATGGCACTTCCGTTCTCGGAGAACAACACTTCCCTCATAGTACGTGAGCCCAAGAGTATTCCATATATGTTCATAACCCTTGAGGTCCTCAAGAAATTCGGTATCAGGGTGGGAAATGATATGTACGGAGGTCGTGACTTCCTGGAGTCGGACGGTGATTGGTCGCTATGTACAGAGATGGTCTTCAAGGTAAAGGGAGGTCAGAAATATAAAGCGGCAGACATCGATCTGGAAGGCGACTGGAGCGCAGCGGCAAACTTCCTTGTTGCCGGTGCAGTTTTCGGAAAGACTGTGATTCAGGGACTTGACACAACATCTCTCCAGGCTGACCTGTCAATAATGGACATACTGATGGATGCCGGTGCAAGCCTGTCTCAGCTGGACGGCGACCGTGGAGACATCACCGTGCAGCGTGCACCACTGAAGTCATTTGATGTGGATGCTTCCAACTGCCCGGATCTCTTCCCGATAATATCGGTACTTGCGGCATTCTGTCAGGGCACAAGCCGCCTTGCAGGAGTCGGCCGCCTGGCCAATAAGGAAAGCGACAGGGCAAAGGCCATCATAGAAATGCTGACCCGGATGGGAGTCAGGGCGTGGACAGAAGGAGACGTAATGCACATCGAGGGCCACACCCTCACCCAGCGCCTCCTTTCAGCCTCAGCCACCTCGAGTGCCTCGGCCTCCGCCATCCCGAACGCCCCTGCTTCAGCCACCTCGAGTGCCCCGGCCTCTGTCACCTCGAGCGGAGTCGAGAGGTCTCTCCCAGGTCTCCTCAAAGGCGGCCACTACACGTCCCATCACGACCACCGTATGGTTATGGCATTGAAGGTGGCAGCCCTCGGCGCAGAAAGCCCGATCATAATAGACGACGAAGAATGCGTGGCAAAATCCTTCCCGCAATTTCATTCAGTCTTCGCCCAGATGTGTGACACACAAAGCGTTGAATCATAATGCATTACGCTGAATCACCTGCTCCATCTGCCGCAGGTGACTCAAAGCAAGTTGCTGAAAGTCAGTGGGTTGCGTGGCACGGCTTCGTGGAGGGAAAGGTAACGTGGTTGATTCATATTGTGTACGACCTTGGTAGGTGGCAATTATATATGTAAAGTTGAAAAAAGAGATAAAGTTTGAAATATGAATACATTTGGAAGAAAGTTCAAGGTTAGCATCTTCGGGGAGTCGCACGGAGAGCTTATCGGTGTCGTGCTGGATGGAGTTCCGGCTGGACTGGAGTTGTCCGAGCAGGATTTTGAGAAGGATATTCTTCGCCGCAAGAGTGGGGCGAAGGGTACTACGCCGCGCATTGAGGCTGATCAGCCGACGATTGTGAGCGGTGTGTTCGAGGGTCACACTACGGGTGCCCCTTTGACAGTGACTTTCAGAAACACCAACACTCATTCTTCTGACTATGAGCTCTTTGCAGCTATGCCGCGTCCTGGCCACGCAGACCTTACTGCGGCTCTGAAATGGGATGACTGCCAGGATCCTCGAGGTGGCGGACACTTTTCCGGAAGGCTGACCTTGCCGGTTGTTGCAGCTGGTGTCGTGGCAAAGAAGATTATCGAGGATGCAACCGTGCTGGATGACACTCCGGTCAGAGAGATCAATGCCCGCATTGTGGAGCTCGGTGGCATACCGGGAGAGGAAATGTCGGATGAGGTCAAGGCAGCAGACGGCATACCGGGTGAAGGGATGCCAGAGCAGTGGAAGCAGGCTATAGACAATGCAATAAAAGAGGGAGACAGCCTCGGAGCTGTCATTGAGTGCACTGTTCCTGAAATCGATCCAGGCTATGGCGAACCTTTCTGGGACAGCGTGGAAGCCCTTGTTGCTCACGCCGTGTTCTCAATACCGGGAGTCCGCGGAATAGAGTTCGGGGACGGCTTCAGAGCAGCTGCTATGAAGGGCTCTGAGCACAATGACCCTATCGGAGAGGACGGAAGGCCGACAAAGAACGGAGCTGGCGGAGTGAATGGCGGCATTACCAACGGTGCTCCAGTAAGATTCCGTGTGGCATTCAAGCCTACTTCCAGCATAAGAAAACCGCAGGAGACATTCAACTTCCAGACAGGTGAGATGGACACTTTGGAGATTCCGGGCCGTCACGACGCGTGCTTCGCTCTTCGTGCCCCGGTGGTCGTGGAGGCGATGACTGCCATCGTGCTGGCTGACCTGATATTACTGAAATAGATGTCTCGACTTCCTCCGGCCGCTCGCCAGGACCAAAAGCCTGCTCGCCAGGGCCAAAAGCCTGCTCGACAAGACCAAAAGCCTGCTCGACAGGACAGTTTTTGTCATATCGACTGAGCGAAGCGAATGGAGATATCTTTACAACCAAAGAAAATAAATATACACTATACTATGAAATCAAAACTTTTGATCGCGGCACTTTTCCTTATCGCCGCCCTATCGGCTTCAGCCCAGCCACATCCTCAGGACAAGGGCTACAACTATGTTCAGAATGTTTCCTACACATCTGCAGATGAGTCAGATGCATATAGAAAGGAACGCTGCGTTCTTGATATATACTACCCTGAAACCGACAAAGGTTTCGCTACCCTCGTGTGGTTCCACGGAGGTGGTCTGGAAGGTGGCAACAAGGAACTTCTCGAGGGCTTCCGCAGACAGGGGTTTGCTGTGGTAAGCGTAAACTACCGACTTTTCCCTAAATGTAAGTGCCCTGACTACATCGATGATGCGGCTATGGCCCTTGCCTGGACATTCGACAACATCGAGAAGTACGGCGGAAATAAGGAACAGATCTATGTCTCAGGTCACTCTGCCGGCGGTTATCTGACTCTTATGCTTGTCCTTGCAAAGGAGTATGGAGCGAAATACGGTCTGGATGTAGACAAGATTGCAAAGGCTTATCCTGTCAGTGGCCAGACAGTGACTCACTACACGATAAGAAAGGAGAGAGGTCTGCCTGACGGTATCCCTGTAATAGACGAATATGCCCCTATGACTCACGCAGCACGAGGCGGTGCTCCGATGATCCTTATCTCCGGAGACCGCGACCTCGAGATGCTTGCAAGATGGGAGGAAAACGCTCATCTCCAGTCACTTCTGGTGAATTTCAAACACGACTCGGTACTCTATGAAATGCAGGGCTTCAACCACGTGAGCGTCCTTGCACCGGCCGTGGCCCTCATAACATCAGACATAAAGAGACTCTGGAGGGAGTACAATAAATAGCGGCTATGGTCTTTGGTAGAGTTTGAGGCCGAATTCCGGCACTATGGTCAGGAGGTGGTCGAAGATGTCGGACTGCTGTCTTTCGTATGCTGCCCAGGCTTTCTCTTTAGTGAAGAAGTAGACCTCTATGGGAAGACCATAGGCGGTCGCTTCTTTTTGTGTTACGATGATGTCAAGCCCGGGATTCACGTAGGGGTGTGTCCTGAGGTAAGTCTCTATATATAAGCGATATATACCGACGTTCGTCGATATTTCGGAGCTGCCTTCGGCCTGCTTCTGCCGTATAGGCGCTTGAAGCGCCGGCACGGCTTTCATTATATCCTCGATCATATCGGGCGAATATATTTCCAGGGTGTTGACGTCGAGATATATGCACTTGTCGGCCCTGCGGCCTCCGCTTTCCGTCATTCCGCGCCAGTTCTTGAAAGGGGTGGTGACGAGGGTATATGGCGGGATCATCGAGAGGGTGTTGTCCCAGTTGCGGACCTTGACGGTGTTGAGGGTGATTTCTTCTACGTTGCCGTTGGCACTGCCGTCGGGCATCTGTATCCAGTCGCCGAGCTTGATCATATCGTTCTGCGCGAGCTGCACCCCGGCCACAAAGCCGAGTATGCTGTCCTTGAATATGAGCATAAGCACTGCGGCAGAGGCACCGAGCCCGGTCAGAAGGACTGTAGGTGACTTGTCTATCAGGACTGCTATAATGATGATTGCCCCTACGAAATACAAAACGACCTGGAGGCCTTGAATCAGGCCTTGCAGTGGCCGTATGCGGTTCTTGTCGGTTTTCATATAGAAGTCAAGAAAACCAAACATCAGGGCGTTAAGAATCATTATCACCACAATCAGCATATAGGCGATGTCGAATCTGTGCAAAGTGCGGATGAGTTCGGAATTGCTCCCGAAAGCTATATATGGAAGGACATAGAGGATGAGTCCCGGAAGCAGGAGGAGAAGATGATGTCCCAGCTTGCGCTTGACCAGAAAGTTGTACCACTTGGACCTGGCCAGCCTCTTGCTGCGCTTTGTGAACCATCGGAAAAGGCTCTGTATAAGCCCGTTGGTTCCTATCGCTATCAGCAGCATAGCAGCTATAAGCAGCACTGTGTTTGCGGGTTCCGCTATTTCGGGATTGATGTGGAGCTTCTCTATCAGAAGAGCATCCAGCCATTTTACTATGTCGATCATATCTTTCCAGTTAAAATCCAAATAAAGTTGGATTCATTAATTTTTGGTTAACTTATATATTATTAATATTCAATATTTTATATCAAACGCAACAATATGATGCTTTTGATAATAGTGCATATTCACTAATCGTCCCTTGGC
>JAFVOX010000023.1:0-3578 GCA_017505605.1 Bacteroidales bacterium | reverse complement strand
GAGGATCCACCTCTTCCCATTCCGAACAGAGAAGTTAAGCTCACCATCGCCGATGGTACTGCCCCACCAGGTGGGAGAGTAGGTAGCTGCCACTTTCTTATACGACACCCTGTCATCATCCGATGACGGGGTGTTTTGTTATTATCTGCCTATTTCATCTACAGCAAAATAGGCCTCCTGATGCTCAGGAGGCTGAATGTCTTTTGTATTATTCGGTGATTTAGAATTCTTCCTTGATATTGTATTTGTTGCGCTCCTGGCTGTTTCGGGATACCATTTCGCAAATGAATCCTGCGAGGAAAAGCTGGAATCCGAGGATCACCGCCAGCAGAGCCAGATAGAAGAGCGGCTGGTCGGTGACAGGTCTGAAATCCAGGCCTCTGCCCTGCTGTATGAGCTTTTCTGCAATGATCCAGACTGCCATAAAGCCTCCGACAAGGAACATAAGTATGCCTGTAAAGCCGAAGAAATGCATCGGTTTCTTGCCGAAAGTGCCCAGAAACCAAAGTGAAATGAGGTCGAGGAATCCGTTTACGAACCTTTCGAGGCCGAATTTGCTGACTCCGTATTTCCTTTTCTGGTGTTGGACAGGCTTTTCCGTGATCTTGTCGAATCCGGCGTTCTTGGCAAGGTAAGGAATGTATCTGTGCATCTCACCGTACACCTCGATATGCTTGACCACTTCGTTTCTGTAAGCCTTAAGGCCGCAGTTCATATCGTGCAACCTGATGCCTGTAATCTTGCGTGCTGTCCAGTTGTATAGCTTTGATGGCAGATTCTTCGTGAGCTTGTTGTCAAATCTCTGCTTCTTCCATCCAGAAACGATGTCATAGCCTTCTTCTGTCACCATACGGTACAGTTCAGGAATTTCTTCAGGAGAATCCTGAAGGTCGGCATCCATAGTGATGACTACACGGCCTTCTGCGGCCTTGAATCCGTGGTATAGGGCTGCGGATTTACCGTAGTTCCGGCGGAATGAGATGCCCCTGATGGCAGGATTCTTTGCTGAGAGTTCCCTGATGATTTTCCAGGATCCGTCACGACTTCCGTCATCGACCATAATGATTTCATATCTATAGCCGTTTTGACCCATTACGGTCTCAATCCATCTGATGAGTTCCGGAAGAGACTCCTCTTCGTTGAACAGGGATATAACGATTGATAAATCCTTTTCGTATGTCATATTTTATTGATCTTCAGGTTTGTAATCGGCGAACGGATCTTTGCTTGGGACTACTCTTGAAATCGCGAATGCCACTATCGTTCCATAAAGGGAACAGTAGATCAGATTTGAAAAGAAAGTGATCTGCGGGAGATTCTGCAGAGTCTTCTCCACTTCAGCAGAAGTGTTTGAATCAAGCATCGGGGCCATCTGCTGCATTACAGCATCAAACTGCTCTGCGAAGATGTCTGGATATATGAATGCCACGTTTGCAAATGAAAATGCTGAATATACAAGAGCGGACAGAAGGGCGGTAATGATGCCCATCCTGAATGTGGCGGAGTTGTCGGCTTCCGGAACCGCTGCTGAGAATTTCTTCATAAAGAGCATCATCAGCCATATGCAGCCGCCTGTCTTTGCCACCCATAACACCATATTTACGAGCATCGAAACGAATGCCGGGGTTCCGGCCATACCTATCCATTGGGTCAGGAAAAGATATGCAGTGGAAACGGCTCCAAGAGCAAGTCCGGCAGTCCCGGCTATGTTCCACATATTCTTCTGAATGACATTTTGTTCCATATTCATTTGCTAATATTGTACAAAGATAAGAAAAAATTCATACCTTTGCATTCTTGGATTGACAAGACTTGTTTTATAATATAAATATAGTACGATATGATTAACATTACATTTCCTGACGGTAGCGTGAGACAGTACGAAAACGGTGTCTCGGCGTTTGACATTGCAAACAGCATAAGCCCTAGATTGGCAGCAGATGTATTGGCTGCAACAGTGATTACGGCTGCTGATACGACAGGAAAAGGTACAATATACGATGTTACCCGTCCTATCAATGAGGATGCTGCGATAAAGCTTCACAAGTGGGAGGATCCAGAGGCAAAGCACGTCTTCTGGCACTCTTCTTCACACCTTCTTGCTGCGGCTCTCGAGGCACTTTATCCGGGAGTGAAGTTCGGTATCGGACCTGCAGTCGAGACAGGATTCTATTATGATGTGGATTTCGGTGACAAGAATCTCGTGGAGGCTGATCTCAAGGCAATCGAGAACAAGATGATCGAGCTTGCACGCCAGAAGAATCCTTTCATCAGGACTGAGGTTTCAAAGGAGGAGGCTCTCCGGACTTTCACAGAGAAGGGCGATGAGTACAAGTGCGAGCTTATCAGCGAGCTTGAGGATGGTACCATCACATTCTATACGAACGGAGATTTCACCGATCTTTGCCGCGGTCCTCATCTCAAGGATACATCTGTCATCAAGGCTGTGAAGCTTACAGCCATTGCAGGTGCATACTGGAGAGGTGACGAGAAGCGCCCTATGCTTACCCGTGTCTATGGCGTGACCTTCCCTAAGAAGTCTATGCTTGACGAGTATCTTGCAATGCTCGAAGAGGCCAAGAAGCGTGACCACAGAAAGATCGGAAAGGAGATGGAGCTCTTCACATTCTCGCAGAGAGTGGGACAGGGACTTCCGTTGTGGCTTCCTAAGGGTGCTGCACTTCGTGAGCGCCTTGAGAACTTCCTCAGAAAGCTTCAGAAGTCATATGGCTACCTTCCTGTGATTACTCCGCACATCGGTAACAAGGATCTTTATGTGACCTCAGGCCACTATGCAAAATACGGAAAGGACTCTTTCCAGCCTATCCACACACCTCAGGAGGGAGAGGAGTATCTTCTCAAGCCAATGAACTGTCCTCACCACTGTGAGATCTACAGGACAAAGCCTCGTTCATACAAGGATCTTCCGCTCAGACTTGCAGAGTTCGGTACAGTGTACCGTTATGAGCAGAGCGGTGAGCTTCACGGACTTACACGTGTAAGAAGCTTTACCCAGGACGATGCACACCTTTTCTGCCGTCCTGACCAGATCAAGGAGGAGTTCTGCAAGGTGATCGACATCATCCTCTATGTGTTCAAGACCCTGAACTTCAAGGAATATGTCGCTCAGATCTCTCTCCGTGACCCGGATAACAAGGAAAAGTATATCGGAACAGATGAGAATTGGGCAAAGGCTGAGTCTGCCATCATCGAGGCAGCTTCGGAGAAAGGTCTCAATACTGTAGTCGAGTATGGCGAGGCTGCATTCTATGGTCCTAAGCTTGACTTTATGGTAAAGGATGCCATCGGAAGAAAGTGGCAGCTCGGTACTATCCAGGTGGATTACAATCTCCCTGAGCGTTTCGAACTCGAGTATATCGGAAGCGACAACCAGAAGCATCGTCCGGTGATGATTCACCGTGCACCGTTCGGATCTCTTGAGAGATTCGTGGCTGTGCTCCTCGAGCATACAGGCGGAAAGCTTCCTCTCTGGCTGACTCCGGATCAGGTTAACATCGTGCCAGTCAGCGAAAAATACGAGGAATATGCAAAAAAAGTTTGTGATTTGCTGAATAATT
>JAFVOX010000054.1:0-51382 GCA_017505605.1 Bacteroidales bacterium | reverse complement strand
TCTTTCTCTTGAAACAAACTCATGAAAAACTTCTCGGGGCTAGCCTTAGCGGCCGGGGCCGACGGCCCCGTTGAGCGCTCCTCATGAGCTTGAAAAGCTCACTCCAACTTTATTTGGATTTCAAACATAGGAACTATATATATCCAACGTCCTTTCCGCGCCCTTGCCGCCCTTGTCGAAGATGTGGTTGTTGGCGGTGAGGAATATGTCGAAGCCACAGTCGGCCAGGTACTTTGCGTAGCTGTCCGGCGCGGAGAAGCAGGGGTAGCCTGTGTATGGCTCTCCAGCCAGTGTGAACTCCATATTTGCTATTGCGATGTCGGCCTTTTCTATATCCTCTTGTATAAGGTGAAAATAGGAACTGAAATCGTAATCCTGACCGCCTCTGTGGGCATTTTGGATCTGGTTGGCGTGCATCATCATATCACCTGCCACAAGGATGGTCAGGGTGTCGGATGCAAACAAAGGTTCGACCTCGAATATTGACTTTGACCATCTTTCCGGCATAATTATTTCCTGTGCATCGAGGTTTGTGCCCCCGAGTGTGCAGAAAGTGATTATTGAAGCGGCTGCGAGCTTAAATATATGTGAAGAAAAAATGGCCAATATCAGTGTTATTTAGTTTCTCAAGTCATCCCCGACCTGATCAGGGATCTCTTGCAAATATATCAAGAATTATTTTGTCTCAGAGTATTAAATCGTTAAATTTGCACGAATACGCAATTTTGAATGCAAAATGAAACGCAACGTGAAAATCTTTGATGGTATGAGACATAGTGTGACACTTCTTCTTGCTCTTCTTATGATGACAGTTACAGGCTGTGATTTTATGAGAGTGCTGGCCGGAAGGCCTACAAGCAAGGACATTGAGAACAAGAGGCTGGAGATAATCAAGGCTGAGGAGGCCGCTCTTCAGGCCAGGCTCGACTCAATGAGACTTCAGGAGGAGAAGAGGGTTGCTGATTCCCTTGCCGCAATGCAGGCTTTGGTTTCAGCTGGCGTGGTGCTGTCTGGCCCAGAGAGGCTTGGAGGCCTTGCAGCTGAGTCACTTCCGTCAAAATATCACGTGGTAGCAGGTGCGTTCAAAGATGGAAAGAATGCTCAGAAGCTTGCTGATGAAGCCTCTGCAAAAGGTTATAAGGTCGCTCTTCTTGAATGCAGAAGGGGAATGATTGCAGTGGGACTATGTCCGTCTGACAACATTGCTGAGGTAGCCTCATCATATGATGCGTTGAAGAATGAAACGTTCTTTCCAAAGGATGCGTGGGTGCTTGTAATGGAGTAGTTTATGAAATTGAAGAAGTTGTTTTTATTGTGCATTGCACTCATTGTGTCACTGACTGCTGGCGCGCAGTTCCGTGAAGGTGCCTCGTATGAGGAACTCTATGACAGCGAGACAGTTGCAGATATGAAGTCTCACGTGAGAGAACTTTCTGCCAATCATCTTGAGGGTAGAAAACCGGGTTCCGAGGGCGAAAAGTACGCGGCTGAGTACGTTGCTGCAAAGTTCAAGGAGTACGGTCTCGACTTGCTTTCGCCTGCAGATGGCGAGGTGTTCGGTATCAAGACCGAGTCAGGAGACACTATCACCTCAAGAAACGTCATCGCCTATGTCCAGGGATATGACAAGAATCTTCGCGACCACTACATCGTGGTCGGCGCCAGACTTGATAATATCGGTACATCTGTCACGATGATTGACGGCAAGCCGGTCGAGAGGGTGTACTGCGGAGCAAACGGTAATGCTTCAGGACTTGCAATGCTCCTGGAACTTGCAAGAATGGTCCAGACCAACTCAATCCTCTTCCGCCGTTCTGTCATTTTCGTCGCTTTCGGCGCGTCGACGGAGACTTTTGCCGGATCGTGGTACTTCCTGAACCGTTCTTTCAAGGGCGCGGATTCCATCGACGGAATGATAAACCTGGATATGCTTGGCACAGCCTATAACGGCTTTTATGCCTACACATCGTCAAATTCGGATATGAATGCTCTCATCGGAACGCTTTCGGGTAACCTTCAACCTATTGTTCCTGAAGTGGTTGCTGCTGAACCATATCCTTCTGACCACAGGGCTTTCTATGACAAGGAGATTCCTTCAGTGATGTTTACCACAGGCCGTTATCCTGAACACAACACAGACAGGGACACCCAGTCCATCATAGATTTTGAAAATATGGAAAGGGAGCTGGAGTTCATCTATAACTTTACAGAGGCTATGGCCAATGCAAACGAAAAGATGCTTTTCAGAGATTCAGACCTGCCGGTGAGCAAGCGCTCGGGTGAGGATGTGGTTTCGTATTATGAATGTGACCAGAGACCGACCTTCCTCGGTACGTCCGAACCGTCCCAGTTCCTTGAGAAGTGGGTCTATCAGTACCTGAGGTACCCGGAGAAGGCTGTCCGCGACGGCGTGCAGGGACGTGTGGTGGTAGAATTTGTCATCGAGAAGGATGGAAAGGTTTCTGATGTCAGAGTCATAAAAGGCGTGTCGGAAGAACTTGATGCAGAGGCAGTTAAAGTCATAAGCGCCTCCCCTAAGTGGAAGCCTGGAAGGGTGAGGGGAGAGAAGGTGCGTACAACCCTGAGCCTCCCTGTCGAATTCCGACTTGAAAAGAAAGGCTCCAAATCGTCAAGGCATTAAAGAATTAATATTATCTTTACAAGATATTTTATATACCTATGGAATACAATTTTAAGGAAATCGAAAGCAAATGGCAGTCATTCTGGGCTGCCAATCAGACATTCAAGGCTGAGATCGACAATTCAAAGCCAAAATATTATGTCCTTGATATGTTCCCGTATCCTTCCGGAGCGGGTCTTCACGTGGGACACCCGCTCGGATACATCGCGAGCGACATCTACAGCCGTTACAAGCGTCTGTGCGGATTCAATGTCCTTCATCCGATGGGCTATGATGCGTTCGGACTTCCGGCGGAGCAGTATGCGATCCAGACCGGACAGCACCCTGCAGTGACTACAGAGAAGAACATTGCGCGTTACCGCAACCAGATGGACCGTATCGGATTCTCTTATGACTGGTCACGTGAGGTCCGCACCTGTGATCCTGAGTACTACAAGTGGACTCAGTGGGCATTCCTTAAGATGTTCGACAGCTGGTATGACAATGCACAGCAGAAGGCGCGTCCGATCGCTGATCTCGAAGCGGCTTTCGCCCAGGGCGGAAGCGCCGCTGTCGATGCAGCCTGCGGTGACGTGAAGCCGTTTACAGCAGAAGAATGGGCAGGCTACTCTGAGAAGGAGAGAGCTGATGTGCTTATGCAGTACAGGATCGCTTATCAGGGCGAGACTTCAGTAAACTGGTGTCCGGCTTTGGGTACAGTGCTCGCAAATGACGAGGTGAAGGAAGGCTACTCTGTACGTGGAGGACATCCTGTGGAGCAGAAGAAGATGACACAGTGGCAGCTGCGCGTGTCTGCATATGCAGGCCGACTTCTTGATGATCTCGAAACTCTCGAATGGACTGACTCACTGAAGGATATGCAGCGCAACTGGATAGGCAAGAGCCAGGGTGCAGAGATGGTCTTCAAGGTTTCGAATGGAGAGCAGGAGTACGATATGACCATCTTCACCACAAGAGCGGACACAGTCTTCGGCGTTACCTTTATGGTACTTGCTCCAGAGAGCGAGTGGGTGGAGAAACTCACAACTCCTGAGCAGAAAGAGGCTGTCGAGGAGTACCTCGCAATGGCAAAGAAGAAGACAGAGCGCGAGAGAATGACACAGGGCAAGAAGGTTACCGGTGTGTTCTCAGGTTCATATGCAGTAAATCCTCTCACAGGTGACAAGGTGCCTGTGTGGATCTCTGAGTACGTTCTTGCCGGCTATGGTACAGGTGCAATTATGGCCGTGCCTGCACACGACAGCAGAGACTACGCTTTTGCAAGACACTTCGACCTCCCTGTCATTCCTCTTATCGAGGGATGCGACGTAAGCGAGGCAAGCTTTGACGCAAAGGAAGGAAAGATGTGCAACTCAGGTTTCCTTAATGGAATGGATGTAAAAGAGGCGATTCCTGCAGCTATTGACTATGTTGAGAAGCACGGAATCGGCCGCAGAAAGATAAACTACCGTCTTCGTGATGCGATCTTCTCGCGTCAGAGGTATTGGGGAGAACCGTTCCCTATGTATTTCAAGGACGGTATTGCCACACCTATGCCTTTCGAGTCACTTCCTCTTGAACTTCCGGAGGTAGACAAGTTCCTCCCTACAGAGACAGGAGAACCACCTCTTGGCCGTGCAGAGGGCTGGGCAGTGGACGGCTATCCTATCGAGAAGAGCACAATGCCGGGCTTTGCAGGCAGCAGCGCCTACTATCTCAGATATATGGACCCTTACAACAGCGAGGCCCTTGTAAGCAGAGAGGCTGACGAGTACTGGCAGGATGTAGACCTTTATATCGGTGGTACTGAGCACGCTACAGGTCACCTTATCTACTCCCGTTTCTGGAACAAGTTCCTCTACGATCGCGGATACATCTGCAAGAACGAGCCTTTCAAGAAGCTCATCAATCAGGGTATGATCCAGGGACGCTCGAACTTCGTTTACAGAATCATCAACACAAACACCTTCGTTTCTGCAGGACTGAAGGACCAGTACGAGACAACTGAGATCCACGTGGATGTGAACATCGTCTACAATGACCGTCTCGACCTTGAGGCTTTCCGCAACTGGATGCCTGAGTATGCAACTGCTGAGTTCATCCTGGAGGATGGCGAGTACATCTGCGGATGGGCAATCGAGAAGATGTCAAAGTCTATGTTCAACGTGGTGAATCCGGATATGATCTGCGACACTTACGGCGCTGACACTCTGAGACTTTACGAAATGTTCCTCGGCCCGCTCGAGCAGTCTAAGCCTTGGGATACAAAGGGTATCGATGGAGTGAACCGTTTCCTCAAGAAGGTGTGGAGAATGTTCTATGACCGTGACGGTTTCATCGTGACAGATGAGAAGGCTACACCGGAGGAACTCAAGTCTCTCCACAAACTTATCGGCAAGGTGCGCACAGACATCGAGGCGTTCTCATTCAACACAGCTGTCAGTGCGTTTATGATTGCAGTGAACGAACTCAACGACCTCAAGTGTACAAAGCGCGAGATCCTCGAGCCTCTTATCATCCTCCTTTCACCGTTTGCTCCGCACATCGCAGAGGAACTTTGGGAGGCTCTCGGTCACAAGGAAAGCATTACATACGCTGCCTTCCCTGAGTACATCGAGGCATATACAATAGAAAACACCTGCACATATGCGGTTTCATTCAATGGTAAGACAAGATTTACTGTCGAGCTCCCTCTCGATATGCCACGCGAGGAAGTGGATGCACACGTAAGAGGTCTCGAACTTACCTCGAAATATGTTGCCGGCGGCAACATCGCGAAAGTGATCGTTGTGCCTGGAAAGATCGTCAATATAGTCGTAAAATAAATATGAAGCTTGAGAAGATATTGGCTACCATCTGGGATTATTTCCTGATGACAGTCGGCTCAGTCATCTTTGTGATGGCCTGGACCTCCTTCCTGATTCCTAACGGACTCGCCAGTGGTGGTCTGACAGGTCTCTGTACCATTCTCCAGTATGGCACAGGCATACCTGTGGGATGGACCTACCCGGCGTTGAATGTAATCCTCCTTCTTCTCGGATTCCTTGTCCTGGGCAAGGGATTCGGATTCAAGACCATCTATGTGATAGCCCTTACGTCCATTCTCTTTGAGGTGCTTCCTCAGTTTCCGGGACTGGAAGTACCTATGGATGAGAAACTACTCGTAGTGCTCGTGGGTTCGGCAATGGAATCGGTAGGTATCGGAATTGTCCTTCTGCGAGGAGGAAGTACAGGTGGCCTTGATATCATAGCAATGATTATCAATAAGTACTGGCCGATTTCTGTGGGCAGGGTTTACCTTTGTCTCGATATATTCATCATCTCTACTCTTCTGCTTGTGCCGGAGAAAGGTCTTGTGGATATGATATATGCTTATCTGATGATGGTTGCGTTCTCATTCGGCATTGACTTCGTTCTTCTTGGAGACAAGTCGACTGTGCAGATCCTTGTGTTCTCAGAAAAATATAAGGAGGTCGCGGATTACATCATCAACGATATGCGCAGAGGTGTCACAGCACTCGAATCTGTGGGCTGGTACTCTCAGAAGGAAAGCAAGGTGCTGATGATTGTGGCAAGGAAGAATCAGATGCAAGAGATTGTCAGTGGAGTCAAATCCATCGATAAGAAGGCTTTCATTTCTGTATCTTCGGCGATGAGCGTGTACGGTGAAGGATTCGAAGATGTCAAGGACGGATTGAAAAAGATTAAAAAAGATAAATAATTGAAATGGCAAAGGGATTATTGAAGACTTCTTTGGCCACTACGGCTAAGGAGTACGCTCTTATAACATTCGGCCTTGCGATGTATGCGCTCGGTTGGACTCTCTTCCTTCTTCCGAACAACCTCGTTGGTGGCGGAGTGTCCGGTTTTGCGTCGATTGTGATGTATGCTACCAAGATACCGATGAGCGTGACCTACTTTGTGCTCAATGTCCTGCTCCTTATCATAGGAACAAAGATTTTAGGAACAGGATTCGGAGGCAAGACCATATACGCGATCTTTATGACATCCTTCCTTCTGGGTCTGATGCCTAAGATCGTTCCTGTGGAGTTTGTTCACGAGCTCACTTCCAACGGAAAGCTGATCTGTACAGTGCTGGGTGGAGTTATGGCCGGCTTCGGTATAGGACTTTCAATGTCGCAGGGAGGCAGTACGGGTGGAACTGACATCATCGCCCTTGTGTGGTGCAAGTTCTATGCGGCATCTCCGGGCAGGGTCATCCTTATTATAGATATAGGTATCATTCTTTCATCACTTCTCTTCCCGTCTTACACAGATGCAGGTGAACTTCTTCCTTTCACAGAGAAGCTTGCCATCGTGGTGTACGGTCTTGCTCAGGTGACAGTCTGCGGCTACTCTATTGACCTGTATCTTTCAGGTACAAAGCAGTCGGTGCAGGTGTTCATATTTACCAAGAAGGTTGCGGAGATGGCAGATGCAATCGCGTTTGATATGAAGAGGGGAGTGACAGTGATTCCTGCCAAGGGTTGGTACTCAAAAGAGGAGAAGGAAGTGGTGATGGTAGTGACAAGAAAGGCGGACTTGAACCTTCTTTTAAAGTATGTCAAGACTATCGATCCTGAGGCATTCCTTTCGGTTTCCAGTGTAATGGGAGTTTATGGCCAGGGATTTGACACCATCAAGGTCAAAGGAAAGAACTAATTCGTTAAAAAAAAAGAAAAAGTTTTAAAAAAAAGAAAAATGTGACGAATGTCGCCATTCCAGCTTAGGCTGAGATGGCGACATTACGTATTTTTGTTGTACCAATGATTTTGATGATATGAAATATTTGTTTGGAATTTTGCTTTTGGTTATGACTGCTTTTCTGGCAGTCATTCAATTTGTAAGGAATGTCAAGTTCGCTGCTATGACGGATCGGAGAAACAGGCTGAGTCCGTGGATACTGATTGCTGGTGCCACTGTGCTTATCGTTGATATGTGTTCTCCCGGAACAACTACTGTGAGTCTGACAGCTGACCTTATACTTCCCGCAACCTGTTTTATTCTCCTTACGTCGTCTCTGTGGAATTATAAGAAGATATCGTGGTTGATCTGCGTTGTTATTATCATTGAACTCTTGCAGGCATTGTACTATATGGCCGGACTCTCCGGACTGCTGCCTCCGCCCCACCTTTATGTATCTCTTTCCGTCCAGGTTCTGGCTCTTGCAGTCATTACGGTGCAGTTCTTAGCAGGAATCTGGAAGAGAATGAACTCGATAAAGGAAGTAATGAAGTCAGGGACAATATGGACTAATGTCCTGCTGAGCGTGGATGCCTTATATCCTCTTCTGTTACTTCTTAACTACTCCTTCTATCTTCTGGCTTCCGGTATCGCCGGCACATTCGAAGGCCTGCACTCATATATATTCCTGATAGTTGCTGCCCTGTCGCTCGCGTCCCTGGCGCTGAGGATATATCTGGATGCCGCCTTTGTGCTGTGGCAGCAGCAGGAGAGGCGTATCGTCGAATCGATGAAGGTGACGAGCGTCGAATCGGCCATTGATGTCTCGCGGATAGATGACATATATAAGGATATATATGAACGTGTGGTAGCGTATTTCGAAACTGAAAAGCCCTTCCTTGATAATAAGTTGACTATCAATGATGTGGTGCGTTCGCTGTACACGAACAAACTGTATATATCCCGAGCGATAAGCCAGTTTACCGGGAGAAATTTCTGTCAGTTCGTGAACTATTATCGTGTAATCTACTCGATGCAGTGCTTCCGCGAGAATCCTGATCTGAAAATATACGAACTTGCCACTATGAGCGGATTCAATTCCATAGTTTCATATAATATGGCCTTCAGACTTTTTATGGGAGAGAATCCGAGCGAGTGGTGCCGAAAAGAGAAGACCAGGAAGATAAAGAACAAAAAATAAGTTGTGGAATCGGAGCCGGAAGATTATCTTTGCGGAAAATTGAAAATAAACAATTCAGATATGGCAGACGAGAAGATTATTTTTTCGATGAACGGTGTTGGCAAGATCCTGCCTCACAACAACAAGGTGATCCTCAAGGACATCTATCTTTCATTCTTTTATGGTGCCAAAATCGGTATCGTCGGATTGAACGGATCCGGTAAGTCTACTTTGATGAAGATCATTGCAGGCATCGAGACCGGCTATCAGGGCGAAGTGGTATGGGCACCAGGCTATTCTGTGGGTTACCTTGAGCAGGAGCCTCAGATGGATCCGAACAAGACAGTCCTTGAAGTGGTTCAGGAAGGTGTTCAGGAGGTTATGGACATCCTCAGGGAGTACGAGGAAGTCAATATGAAGTTCTGCGAGCCTATGTCAGATGACGAAATGGCTGCTCTCATCGAGCGCCAGGGTGAGTTGACAGAGAAGATCGAGCACTGCGGTGGCTGGGAGATCGACTCTAAGCTCGAAAGGGCAATGGATGCCCTCCAGTGTCCTCCGTCAGACGCGCTTGTGGCAAACCTCAGTGGTGGTGAGCGCCGTAGAGTCGCTCTTTGCCGTCTTCTTCTCAGACAGCCGGATGTGCTCCTTCTTGACGAGCCTACCAACCACCTCGATACAGAGAGTATCCAGTGGCTCGAGGCACATCTCCAGCAGTATAAGGGTACTGTGATCGCAGTTACCCACGACCGTTACTTCCTTGACAATGTGGCAGGATGGATCCTCGAACTTGACAGAGGAGAGGGCATTCCTTGGAAGGGCAACTATTCTTCTTGGCTTGACCAGAAGAGCAACCGCCTTGCACAGGAGGAAAAGCAGGAGAGCAAGCGCCGCAAGGCTCTCGAGAGAGAGCTTGAGTGGGTGCGTATGGCTCCTAAGGCACGTCACGCCAAGTCTAAGGCCCGTCTGGGTGCCTACGAGAAACTCGCATCTGATGACGGACGTGAGAAAGAGGCAAACCTCGAGATCTTCATCCCTAACGGACCAAGACTCGGTAACAAGGTCATCGAGTTCAAGAATGTCTCTATGGGCTATGGTGACAAGCTTCTTTATGAGGATCTCAACTTTGTCCTTCCGCCAGCAGGTATCGTGGGTGTAATCGGTCCGAATGGTGCCGGTAAGACAACTCTCTTCCGCCTCATTATGGGTCTTGAGACTCCTCAGACAGGTGAGATCACCATCGGTGAGACTGTGAAGCTTGCCTATGTCGACCAGCAGCACAGAAGTATAGATCCAGAAAAGTCTGTGTATGAGACCATTGCAGAGAATTCGGAGTTTGTGAAGCTCGGCAAGAGGGAAGTGAATGCACGTGCATACGTGTCACGCTTCAATTTCTCGGGTGCGGATCAGGAGAAGCTTTGCGGAATCCTTTCCGGTGGTGAGAGAAACCGTCTCCACCTTGCTCTGACACTCAAGGACGAGGGTAATGTGCTTCTTCTCGACGAGCCTACCAATGACGTGGATGTAAACACAATCCGTGCTCTCGAGGAAGGTCTTGAGAACTTCGCCGGATGTGCCGTTGTCATCTCACACGACAGATGGTTCCTTGACAGAATCGCAACACACATCCTTGCGTTTGAGGGTGATTCACAGGTTTACTTCTTTGAGGGTACATACTCAGAGTACGAGGAGAACAAGAAGCGTCGTCTCGGCAACGAGGAGCCAAAGAGATTCAAGTACAAGAAACTGATGGCAGAGTAATCAGTCAATCAGAGGATTAACCAAATATGCAGGCGGTAAGTGAACTTTATTTCACTTACCGCCTGCATTATTTTCTCCCTACATTGATTTACATAATATTTATTTATATATTTGTAGTTTGTAAAAATATTTAAAAATTGCAGGAGATATTTACCACTTGCGAAACTTGAATGAACAATGAAGAAATTTTCTTTGCCAAAGGACGGCGGACTCATCGAAGCAGGCCTGCCAAGCGGAATCCTTCATAGCTATGAAAGAATCCCTACCAACATTTATGAGGATGAGGAAATTGCAAGCGCTGAGCTTGCTGATGAGATCGTAGGTCTCATCAACTCCAGTGAGGGCATTTTCAAGCTCGGTCTCAGCACCGGCTCGTCACCAGTAGCACTTTATCAGGAACTTGTGAAGAGATACGAAGAAGGAAAAGTATCCTTTGCAAATGTTGAGGTCTTCAGCATCGATGAGTACTATCCGGCTCCAGCAAAATCACAGAGCCGCAACCGTCGTCTTTACTCGGAGTTCCTGGAGAAAGTCGACGTGGATATGGCAAATGTCCATATTCCGTCTTTTGAAAACGTAGTAGAGACTACAGCAGTAACTGAGTACTGTGCCGAATTTGACAGAAAGGCGACAGGCCTTGACTTCCTTGTGATGGGTATCGGTTCGCAAGGTGAAGTCGGATTCAACGAGGAAGGAGCTTCTGAGAAGAGCCGCACAAGGACAGTCCTTCTTTCTTACACTTCAAGAAAGAGACAGGCAAAGAACTTCGGAGGAAACGTAGACGAGACTCCTCGCACAGCGATAGCAATGGGTATCTCCACTATGCTGAGCGCAAAGAAGATCGCTCTCATCGGCTGGGGAGAGGACAAGGCTCAGATAGTTAAGAGGATAGTTGAGGACGAGGCAAATGCCCAGTGTCCTGCATCTTGGCTTCAGAAGCACGAGGACATCACTTTCTATGCTGATGAAAACTCAGCAAGTATGCTTACAAGAAATGTGGCTCCTTGGCTGGTAGGACCTTGCGAATGGACTCCTAAGTTCATCAGAAAGGCAGTCGTATGGCTTTGCGAAAAGGTAGACAAGCCTATTCTCAAGCTTACTCAGGGTGACTATCTTGCAAATGGCCTTGGTGAACTTCTCGAACAGAAGGATTCATACGATCAGATAAACATAAAGGTCTTCAATGACCTTCAGCACACCATTTCAGGATGGCCGGGTGGCAAGCCTAATGCAGATGACTCTACAAGACCGGTGGCTTCGACACCTTTCCCTAAGAAAGTCATCATCTTCTCTCCACATCCTGACGATGACGTGATCTCTATGGGTGGAACATTCATCCGCCTTGTAGAACAGGGACACGATGTTCACGTTGCTTACGAGACATCAGGAAACGTAGCCGTACACGATGACGTTGTCCTCCAGCATATGGATGCAGCCAACGAACTTGGATTCGGAGACAGATTTGACGAGGTAAAGGAGATCATCGCATCGAAGAGGCCGGGACAGCCTGAGCCGAGAGCACTCCTGAATCTCAAGGGCGCAATCCGCCGTGCGGAGGCCAAGAGTGCTGTACGTTCATTCGGACTTGATGACAAGACCAACTGCCACTTCCTCAATCTTCCGTTCTACGAGACCGGCGGAATCAAGAAGGGTGAGAGGACTCAGAAGGACATCGACATCATCATAGAACTTCTCGAGCAGGTGAAGCCTCACCAGATCTATCTTGCAGGTGACCTTGCTGACCCTCACGGCACACACCGTGTATGTACTGAGGCGGTTCTTGAGGCTATCAACCAGCTCAAGGGCAAGGCAGAATGGCTTGAGTCGTGCCACGTGTGGCTGTACAGAGGTGCCTGGATGGAGTGGGAGCTCGGTAAGGTGGATATGGCAGTTCCGCTCAGCCCTGATGAGGTGATCAAGAAGCGTCACGCCATCTACCGCCACCTTTCCCAGAAGGACATCGTGCCGTTCCCTGGTGAGGACCCACGCGAATTCTGGCAGAGAGCCGAGGAAAGGACCCAGAATACAGCAAATCTCTACGATAAGTTGGGAATGGCTGAGTATCAGGCAATTGAAGTGTTTGTGAAATTATTTTAACATTTAGATATATGAGAGTTCTTATTCAACAGAATGCAGCTAATGGCTCAGTGTGGGCCGCAAGATACATCGTATCGCGCATCAAGGCTAAGGCGGCGGTGACAGACCGTCCATTTGTTCTCGGACTTCCTACAGGAGGTACTCCTGTGGCAACTTATCAGGAGCTTATCAGAATGTACCAGGCAGGTGAGGTGTCATTCAAGAACGTGATCACTTTCAATATGGATGAGTATGTAGGCCTTCCTGAGGAGCATCCTGAGAGCTACCACTCGTTTATGGCAAGAAACTTCTTCGATCACGTAGACGTTCCGAAGGAAAACATCAACATCCTTAACGGAAATGCGGAGGACCTTGCAGCAGAGTGTGCAGCCTATGAGGCAAAGATTGTAGCTGCCGGAGGTATCGACCTCTTTATGGGCGGAGTAGGTGAGGACGGCCACCTTGCTTTCAATGAGCCATACTCATCACTCGTGTCTCGCACAAGAGTCAAGAGCCTTACCTATGACACTATCGTGGTGAACTCACGTTTCTTTGACGGTGACATCAGCAAGGTTCCGACTACTGCCCTCACAGTTGGTGTAGGTACAGTGATGGACGCCAAGGAGGTGCTCGTGCTTGCATTCGGCCACAAGAAGGCAAATGCTCTTCGTGAGGCTATCGAGGGCGCATATTCGCAGAAGTGCACACTGTCTGCCCTTCAGGCCCATCCGCACGGAATCATCGTCACTGACGAACTCGCAGTAGGCGAACTCAAGGTAAATACATACAGATATTTCAAGGACATCGAGAAGGAAAACATTCTCTAATCCAATCCACATAAAGGCGCCTTCAATCGCAAATTGAAGGCGTTTTTTATTTTTTATGTATATTTGCCGGGTCATATGAACGTATTAAACACTAAATCTATATTTATATGAATAAGTTAAGACCATTTATTCTTGCTGCTGTCGTTGTGCTGGCAGGACTGCTCGCATACGGACTGTGGACGATTCCAAGCCCTAAACCAGTTGATGCTGAGGGATTTTCATCAGCGAGAGTTGTAAAGGACATCGAGGTCCTTTCAAAGGAACATCATTCTGTAGCCCATCCCCAGGAAAGGGCAAAGGTCAGAGAGTATCTCATCGGTAGGCTGAACGGACTCGGAGCTGACACAGTACAGCTTTTCAGCTATGACTCGCTGACTGGACCGGAGAACAAGCACGTTGTATATACATTCGATGCTCACAACATTATGGCAGACTTCCATCCTCTCAAGGAGTCGGAAGACACAACTTACCTTATGTTTGTGGCCCATTATGATTCAAGATACTCTCAGCCAATGCCGAAGGACACCGTGTGGTCGTACGGTGCTGCAGATGACGGCTATGGAGTGGGTGTGATCCTTGAGACAATGAACCATCTCCTGAAGACCCGTGACAACTGGTCACAGGGAGTGAAGGTACTCTTCACAGATGCAGAGGAGGTCGGAATGGTCGGAATGAAGGCTCTGTGGAAGAACGACAGGGACGCATTTGACAAGGTAGGTCTTATGATCAACATCGAGGCCCGCGGCCCTATGGGACCTTGCCTCCTTTTTGAGGCCTGCCCGGGCAATGAGAAGGTAATGGATCTTTATGCGGAAGCAGCCAAGTATCCATATACTTACTCTCTGACCACAGTGGTGTATAACTTTATGCCTAATTTCACAGACTTCACAATCGTGAAGGACGAGATTCCAGGCCTTAACTTCTCAACTATCGCTGACATCAACCACTATCACACCGATCTTGATAATTTTGGAAACATCAGAGAGAAGTCGATCCAGCACTACGGTGCGCAGGTTCTTCCTATTGCTATGAAATACGTTACAGAACCGGCCTATGCAGACAAGGACTATTTCAGAGCTGAAGCCGATGCCACTAACTTTACAATTCCTGCTCTTGGACTCTTCAATTTCAGCAAGGGAATATATAAGGTGGTGTGCTGTGTGATCTTCCTTGTCTTCCTCCTTCTTCTCGCATATGAGGGATTACGCGGAAGAATGAAGGCTGCAAAGGTGTTCGCTACATCATTGAAGGTGCTTGTTTCAGGCCTTGGAATACTTGCTGCAGGTCTTCTCCTGGCATATGTGTGCTCGGCTATAGCAGGTGCGAAGTTCAAGCTCTTCGGTATTATCCAGGGTGTGCCGTTCGACAATGTGGCAATGATTCTGGCTACAGTTGTTCTTTTTGCCTCTACTTTGGCTGTGTACATTTCAAAGAGAAGAAAAGCTGTGCGTGAAGTTGCAGGTTCAATGCGCACAAGCGCTTCATACAATGCAGTAAGCAAGCACGCCTACACCACACTTTTCGGCACTCTTGCCCTTATGTTTGTACTTGGAGCAGTACTTCTCTTCGCTCTCGGAGAGAACCTTATGTTCTTCATTCCGCTAGCATTCGCTACCATTGCAATGGTGCTGTATCACCTTACCAACCTCAAGCTCTGGCTCGTGGCTGCCATCGGAATGATCCTGCTTCACGCATTCTCATTCCTCTACGCCCTTACAATGGCCCTCACCCTCGGCGCTTTCGGCGCAGTGGCAATGCTGGCATTCTTCGATATGATGGTCCTCATCCCGCTCGCGGACCTCTACATCCTCGCCCCGGCAAAGAAGAAGTAATATCAAGCATATATGAAAAAGAAGTTGGCAAATCTGTTTGCCAACTTCTTTTTTGTATATATATCGGATCAGTAACCGAATATTTCTTCGAGAGTGAGGGTCTGGACAGGGCCGAGGGTCTTGAGGTAGTCGGTGTCAAGGTCCTTGATGTCTCCCAGGATTCCGTAGACATATTTCCTGTCCTTCACCCATTCCTGCTGTGTCGCCTTCACGTCGTCGAGAGTGAGAGTCTGCGCCACCTCAAAGACCTGCTTTGCACGTGGCTCTGTGAGACCCAGCTCGCGGCTTCTGATGTAGCTGCTGATGATCTGGCTGTTGGACACTCTATCAGTTCTGATGCGGCTTATGAGAGACTCCTTCGCGATTCCGAAAGCTGTCTCCGACTCCGGCATATCGTTGATGATCTCGTCAAAGGCCTCGATCGCTGTCTTCATCTTGTCATTCTGGGTGGCGATGAATGCATAGTACATATAGGTGTCTTCCTTGTGTGACGGCATATAGAGTCGTGCGCTTGAAGAGTAGGCGAGACCGCGTGCCTCACGCATCTCCTGGAAGACGATAGCATTCATTCCGCCTCCGAAATACTCGTTGTACAGGTTGATGTATGGATCAGCCGCAAGGTCGAGCCTCTCCCCTCTGTTGGAGTACTGCAAGTAGTAGATCTGCTTTGCATCGTACGGAGCAAGGTACACCTTGTTCTCTGTAGCAGGAAGATATGTGGTGTAGGCTCTTTCAAGTGGCTTAGGATTCTCCGCAACCTTGTGACTTGCAGTAAGAAGCTCTGTAACTTCCGCCACAGTGGCAGGACCATAGTAGCGTATTTCGTGCTCGCATCCGAGGACCTCGCGGATCTTCGAAAGAAGTTCCTCAGATGTGATGTTCTTGATCTGCTCATCTGTCATCGTGGTCTTTCTGATGTACTCAGGACCGAATAAGATGTACTCCTGAAGGGCGCTGAAGCAAGTACTCTGGTTGAGTTTTGCGTCTGCACGGTACTTGAGCATATCGGCCTTGAGGTTTGCAAGAATCTCCTCATCAGGAATCGCATTGTATGCCAGATCCTCTACGATGGCAATAGCCTGAGGCATATTCTCGGCAAGTCCGCTTACAGAGATCGCAGTCTGATTGCTGCCTGAGGAGAGACTGAAACTGCAGGCAAGCTGATACATCTCCTGAGCGATCTCCTCCGCAGTTCTGGTCGGCGTACCGAGATAGCTGATGTAGTTGAATGCAAGGTTCAGAGCCGGATCATTCTCGATACCTGTGTTATAGACATAGCTGATGTCGGTGATGTCGTTAAGCTTGTTCTGTGCGTAGAGAACTTCCATACCGTTCACGTCGAAGAACTTCATATTCTTCTTGTAGTCCACATAGACAGGCTCGATAGGCTTCACTTCTGTTGCCTGGATTTCAGCCAGGAATGTACTCTGGGCATCACGGTTGGCCTTGATAGGGGTGATCTTAGGTGCAGACACCTTGCGGACTGTCTTGTCCTCTCCCATCCTCTTGTAGATCACAGCATAGTTGTTGTCCTTGAGGTATTTGTTCGCCCAGTCTACAACATCCTGCTTGGTCACCTTTCCGAGGTTTTCAAGAAGTGCCACCTCGTCTGCCCAGTCTGTGCCGTTGATGAATGACTGTACATACATATCAGCTCTGTTCTCGTTGCTTTCAAGCAATCTCATCTGGCTGATCTTGAGATTGTTGATGGTACCTGCAAGCAGATTTTCATCAAATTCTCCGTTACGGAGCTTGGCGACTTCTCCCATAACAAGGTCCTTCACTTCTTCGAGGGTCTGTCCTTTCTTAGGGTTTGCCATAATGATGAACTCTCCTCCGTCAGGTCTTGTGTATGGCATTGTGTCAGCTCCGAGGACCTTCTGCTGCTGGTTGAGGTTCAGGTCAATCAAACCTGCTGAGCCGTTTGAAAGCACATAGGCAACAACATCAGCTATCATCGCATCCTCAGTGCCTGCTCCCGGATACTTCCATCCGATCATTACGTTTTCTGCGTCAAGGCCGTAGACATCCTTGCTGACAGGAGTCTCAATCACTGTCTTGGTCTCAAAATCCACCTCAGGAAGATCTTCATTCGGTACCATCTGTCCGAAGTACTTCTCGATTACAGCGAGCATCTTGTCCGGGTCGAAGTCACCGCTGAGGCAGATTGCCATATTGTTAGGGACATAATAGGTCTTGTGGTAGTTCTTGATGTTAGTGATTGACGGGTTCTTCAGGTGTTCCTGAGTTCCGAGTACAGTCTGAGTTCCGTACGGGTGGTCTGAGAACAGGATTCCGTCCATAGCCTCGAGAGCCTTGCGGAAGTCTCTTGTCAGTGACATATTCTTTTCCTCGTAAACTGTCTCAAGCTCAGTGTGGAAACCTCTGATGACAGGGTTCATAAAGCGGTCAGCTTCTATGCGTGCCCAGTTCTCGATCTGGTTGGAAGGGATGTCCTCCACGTACACTGTCATATCTGTCGAAGTGTAGGCATTTGTGCCTTCAGCTCCGATCATTGACATAAGCTTGTCGTATTCATTAGGAATAAAATAGTCTGAAGCCAGGTAGCTTACAGAGTCTATCTTCTGGTATATACGTGCTCTTTCAACTTCGTCCTCTGTGTTGCGGTACACTTCGAACAATGCCTCGATTTCATCCAGAAGAGGTTTTTCAGCAGCATAGTCAGATGTTCCGAACTTCTGGCTTCCCTTGAACATAAGGTGCTCGAAGTAGTGGGCGAGTCCGGTTGTCTCGGAAGGGTCGTTCTTACCTCCGACCTTTACTGCGATGTAGGTCTGGATGCGAGGAGTCTCCTTGTTTACACTCATATACACCTTCAGTCCGTTGTCAAGGGTGTACATCTTTGTACCCAGAGGGTCATTTGCCACAGTCTCATACTTGTACTGTGAGCAGCTTGCGAGCACTGCTACGAATGCTCCAAGAATCAGTGTTCTAAGTTTCATATAGTTGGGGATTGGTTTTCTGAACTAGTCGCGGCGTGCTATACCTATATAATATATAAGAGTGGCAAGTGAGCTCAAGGCTGCAACTACATAGGTGTAAGCGGCCCACTTGAGTGCGTCGATTGCCATAGGCTGGGTGCGGCTGTCGGTTATGCCGCTGGCAGAAAGCCAGGCAATGGCTCTGCTGCTGGCGTTGATCTCGACAGGGAGGGTCACGAAGCTGAAAAGGGTAGTGAGGGCGAACAGACCGATTCCCAGCCAGATGAGTCCGGGGAATATATTGATGAATATGACTCCGGCCAGAAGGACCCACTGCACAATGTTGGAAGCGAAACTTACTGCCGGCACAAGGGCTGAGCGCATACGCACAGGGGCATATCCTGTGGCATACTGCACGGCGTGTCCGCACTCGTGCGCAGCGACAGCTGCAGCAGCGATGCTTCTGCTTGCATATACACTTTCACTTAAGGCGACGGTCTTTGTCTGCGGGTTGAAGTGGTCGGTGAGCATACCGCGGGTAGGTACGACCTTCACGTCGTAGATACCGTGGTCGCGCAGCATCTTCTGTGCTACTTCAGCTCCTGACATTCCATTTGGAAGTCCTACTTTAGAATACTTGTTGAATCGGCTCTGAAGCGTGTTCTGCACGATCAGGCTCACAACAAAAATAGCGATAATGATAAACCAGATGTTCATATCGATGAAATTTAATTATTAATATACTGACATTTTGTCTGTATGCGGCAGGAATCGCCGCTGACACAGACGGGCCGTAAATATGCAAAAAATGTACAATATCACAAAGTTGGCAAATTATGTCATATTTTTAGTATTTTTGCAGGCGTTTTTTAAGAAAAGATGATGATTAGGAATGACGATTTTTCGAGACTTGAGATAAATCTAAGCGGATGTCTCGATAATTATAAATATTTCAGGTCCAGACTCGAGGCTTCAACAAAGCTCCTGGTGCTTGTAAAGGCAAATGCCTATGGTCACGGCGCAGTCCAGTTCGCTTCCCTTATGGAGGAGGCGGGTGCAGATTATCTTGCTGTGGCCTATCCTGTGGAAGGAGTAGAGCTGCGTGAGGCAGGAATCAGGATTCCGATTATGGTACTCACCGCCGGAACAGACTTCTTCAATGAAATCATCGACAACTCCCTTGAGCCAGGCATACCGAACCTCTACTCATTGAAGGCCCTCTGCGAGATACTTGACAAGAGGGGAGTGAAGGACTTTCCTGTCCACATCAAGCTTGACACCGGAATGCATCGTCTGGGCTTTATGACAGAGGAACTTGAAGAACTGATGGATTTTCTCAAGGACTGCCCTCAGGTGAAGGTGAAGTCGGTATATTCTCACCTTGCTGCGGCTGACGACCCTTCAAATGACGCATTCACCCTCGGTCAGATCGAGCTTTTCCAACAGAATGCGGACAGGCTTTCTTCTGTACTTGCTGAAAAGCCGCTTTACCATATCCTCAATTCAGCCGGAATCGAAAGATTCCCTCAGTATCAGTTCGATATGGTACGTCTGGGAATCGGAATATACGGAGTGAGCGCCTTGCCTGGAAACCACCTCAGCACAGTCGCGTCATTCAAGTGCAAGATCCTCCAGATCAAGACCTTGAGCCCCGGCGACGGTACGATCGGATACGGCCGTCACGGAAAGATAGCCCCTGAAGGCACGGTGATAGCAACCATTCCTGTGGGATATGCGGACGGCCTCGACCGTCATCTCAGCTGCGGAAAGGGCTATTTCACAGTGGGCGGCCACAGGGTACCGACCATCGGTAATATATGTATGGATATGACGATGCTCGACGTTACAGGAGTCGATGCGAAAGTCGGCGACACCGTAACCATATTCGGCGACGATCCGACAGTAACCGACCTCGCGACGATCCTCGACACCATCCCATACGAGATCCTCACCTCTGTTCCTCGCCGCATCGAAAGGATAATTGTAAAATAGCCTGTAAACCGGAAATATATGAACAACCCCAACCAATTGAACAGCAATAAGAAATATAAGGTGTTATTCGTGTGCCTGGGAAATATATGTCGTTCTCCGGCGGCGGAAGGTATATTCCGGCATATTGTCAAGGAAAACGGTATGGAGGAGCATTTCGTGATAGATTCGGCTGGAACGTATGGCGGACACGCCGGCGAGCATCCGGACAGGCGTATGCGTACGGCTGCTCTGTACAGGGGATACGGACTTACCCACAGTTCGCGTCAGGTCAGAAGCCTGGACTTTCTGGATTTTGACCTTGTGATTGCGATGGATGACCAGAACTATGAGGACCTTATGCATCTTGCGCCTTCTGTTGAGGCGACTCATAAGATCAGAAGGATGGCTTCCTTCCTGACGACTCACAGGATTTCATATATTCCTGATCCTTACTATTCCGGCTCTGAGGGCTTCAGTCTCGTCCTCGACCTCCTTGAAGAGGCCTGCCAGAACCTTTACGATAAGATCATCAATTCGGAAATATAACAGTTATCCCCGGCTTTTGACCGGGGATATCTTCTATTATATAAGTCCAAGCAGTCTGCTTCGTGAGAGCATACAGGCTCCGATAGGTCCAGCCTTCTCTCCAAGCTTGGAGAACTTTATGACAGTGTCTTTGCTGACAAGGTTCAGGGAGTGCTTCTGGATAGTGCTCTTGACAGGGAGCAGCAGATAGTCCTTCGCCTTGGAAACGATACCTCCTATGACCACGAGTTCGGGATTGAAGATGTTGATCAGACCGGCAATCGCCCTTCCAAGAGTTGCTCCGGTCTTCTCCACAATCTCGATTGCCAGGACATCCTCCTCTGCAACTGCATTCAATATGTCCTGAAGACTGATCTTCTCCCCATTCCTGTAGGCTTCGGCAAGTACTGAAGCCCTTCCTTCCTCGAGTTTCTCAATGAACATCCTATGGATTGCCGATCCTGAGGCACCGGTCTCAAGACAGCCGGTCTTGCCGCAGTGGCAGATCTGGTTGTTGTCCATAAAAGGGAAGTGACCGATCTCTCCGGAATAACCTGACTTTCCGTATGAAAGCTTGCCGTCGATGATCATTCCCATTCCCAGGCCCCAGCTTACATTGATGAACAGCATATTCTTTTCATTACCTGCAACTCCGCAGATATATTCACCGTAAGTCATAGCCCTGGAGTCGTTTTCCACGAACACCGGAGCTTCGAGCTCATCTTCCATAAAGGCGCCTATAGGCCTGTCTTCACCGATGAAATAGGTGAAGCAGTAGCCGGTTTCGTGGTTGACGCGGCCTGTGAGGTTTATGCCATAGGCTCTTACCTTCTCAGTGGGAATGTTCGATTTGCCAAGATAGTCCTTTACAGTTTCGCAAAGTTCCCTTAGAGAACTCTCGGAGTTTAGCAGGGTGAACTGTACGTCAGAAACTGCGTCTGTAATCTGTCCCTTGAAGTCAGTTACAGCTATTCCTATGCTGTCCTTTCTGACATCGATTCCTACGAAGTAACCGGCGGACGGATTCAGGCCGTAAATGCTTGGACGTCGTCCGCCGTTTGTTCCCTGCTTACCCATATCTACAATGAACCCTTCCTCAATCAGTTCGCCTACCAGCTTTGTGATTGTCGGGATACTTGTGTTCAGCTCCTTGCTCAGGTCGGCAATGCTGTAGTCGCCTTCATTTACACAAAGGGCGATGATCTGTTTCTTGAGAATGGCGTTCTTGCCGCCTATATTGTTGAGGAAAGATTCGTTTGTCATAGTCTATGGTCTGAAGTTTATTTCTTGAAATTTTCCCAGTATGCCTCGATCTCTTCAAGAGTCTTGCCTGTGGTCTCAGGAATGACCTTCCACATAAGAAGCATATACGGAACGCACATCACTGCAAATATGAAGAATGTGCCTGCCTGGCTCCATCCCAGAAGTACTGGAGTGAGCTGGCCGATGAGGTAAGTGCCGATCCAAAGTGCAAATCCGGCGATTGACATTGCTCTACCACGTACGCTGTTCGGATACATTTCCGAAAGAAGCACGAACACGATTGCTGAAATCGAGATAGCGCAGCAGAATACATAGGCAAGGAAGAATGTGAGCATAAAGCCGTTGCCAAGGCCGAGAGTGCTTCCCCAAGCGAAGTAGATGCCGATTGCGAGAAGACAGATGATCATTCCTGACACACCCCAGTAGATAAGCTGCTTGCGTCCGACCCTGTCAATGATGAACACTGCGAGTATTGTGGTCACGCAGTTCACGACACCTACAAGTACTGTAGAGAACATCGGGTTGTCGAAACCAGCGTCAGAGAATATCTTAGGACCGTAGTAAAGCACGGCATTTACTCCCATAAACTGACCGAGGATGGCGATGGCGCTTCCGGTGATCACAGCTATGAGGATGCCAGGCTTGAGAAGATCTGACCACTTACCCTTGGTCTCGCCCTTGAGCGAAGCATTGGTTACCTGGATCTCGTTCGCTATCTCGTCTTCTGTGTTGTAGATCTTGGCGAGAATCTTAGATGCTTTCTCTGTCTTACCGTTTACAATCAGCCACTTAGGACTTTCAGGAATGAAGAATATGATGAAGAAGAACAGGAGGGCAGGAAGAGTCTCGCTTCCGAGCATACCTCTCCAGGCCTCTGTGTTCATCATTCTCTCCCAAAGAGTGAGGTCCTGTCCTGCTGCAAGAGACGGGTCGATGTTTGAGTCGATCACCCAGTTCATCAGATATGCAAGGAGGAAACCCACTGTCACGGCAAGCTGGTACAGCGACACGAGCGTTCCGCGGATCTTGGCAGGTGACACCTCTGATATATATATAGGTGAAACGATAGATACGATACCGATGCCGACACCACCGATGATACGGAAGGCCACCAGAGCGTCAAAACTTCCGCAGACGGCACATCCGATTGCAGAGATGCTGAAGAGTGCAGCTGAGATGAGCATTGTGAGCTTGCGGCCGAGGTAGTCGCTGAGAGTACCTGCTGCAAGTACACCGCAGATTGAACCTATAAGGGCGCAGCCTACGTACCAGCCTTCCATCAGGTCGGTAAGCTGGAACTGGTTCTTGACGATTTCTGTCGTTCCTGAAATCACGGCTGTGTCGTAGCCGAACAAGATGCCTCCGATGGCTGCTACAACAGCCATAAAGATGACATATCCTAATGTGTTTTTCTGTTTCATAAGACGTCATTGCCGGCTTGACCGGCAATCTCCTTATTTAATGTTAAAATATTCCTTATACCTATTATATAGATTACCTGCGGCTCCGTAGACAGACTGTGGGCTCAGGAAGTGAGGGAACTCGAATGTGATTGCCTTGTCGTAGCCGCAACGCTTTGCAGCCTCCAGCTTGAGACGGAGCTTGTCGAACTTGATAGGGAGGAACTTGATCGGCATATCACGGTCGAAGGTCTCAGCATTAGTCCAGCACTGCATTCCGTACTTGTCTGCCATCTTCTTGTTTACGCTGAAGAATGCGTCCAGCTCGTCGTAGTCGATGTGTCCGTCTTGGAATGCGACTGCATCCACAACATCGTGAATGCCCGAGAAGATCTGGCTCCACTCCCTTTCGTGAGCCTCAATAGAGACTGCATCCTCTTTTGTCAAGGCAGCCCCTGCTGCGCTCACTGCCTTCTTGCCGTCGATCCAAGGTGAGATGAATACAGGAAGACCTCCTGAAACCTCCTTGCACTGTGCTCCCATCGCGTGGAATGCGTCCACTGCTCCGATGGTGTCGCGGCTGATCTCTGTGCTGAGGTACCAGCCTCCGAAGCTGTCATATTTCTCTCCGTACATCTTCCACACCTCGTCGATCACGAACTTATTGTCCTCGATCTCGTGGCTCATATCCTTTGTGTCCCAATACACGCCTGAGTCATAAAGTCCGAGGTAGAACTTCATACCGTGCTTCTGGGCAAGACGGCAGAACATATCTATAAGGTCTACCGAAGGCATATAGCAGCCCTTCTTAAGGAGATATGGAGAAGGATAGGTGATGAATTTGCGGTAGCCGCAACGGATGTCGATCACTGTGTCGATTCCGATAGCCTTCATATATGCGAAATCCTGGTCCCATTCTTTCTCTCCCCAGTTCTGGTGAGGGATGTCGTGTGATATCTCGTCGAGGAATGTACCTGTGATTCTCAGTCCGTTGTCCTTGGGAACAATAAGTTCTCCTGCAGAAGATCCGACAAGTGCGGTGTTCTTCTGCTCCGGTGAGCAGGATGATAAAAGAGAAGGGGCGATCAGGGCTGAAGCGCCTCCGATTGCCATAGTCTTCAGAAAGTCTCTGCGGTCGTTCATATTCGTATGGTGTTTAAATAGTTTATTCCGTAACCACGCAAATATATGAAATTATTGACAATTATATTAAATGTTATGTATTTCTTTTGCCGATTTGGTTGAAATTTATAAAATATCGGCCTTATTATTAAAATTTTTTAATTATTTGCCGCTTATTTCGCTTGATATATATAGAATTTTACTATTTTTGCCAATCAATATAAATATATGTTAATTGCTAAACTGTATCTGACCAAATGCAAAGAATACTGATTACCCTTGCGGCGGCCCTGACCCTGCTTTCTTGTGCAGGAAATAAAGAGATGAACCATAACTATATGTGGTTTGACTGTGAGGCCAACTATGCGACCCTTTCTCACCCTGATTCGATCAGATTTTACCTTCACAAGTGTAAGGATCTAGGTTTTGACAACGTCGTTGTGGATGTGAAGTCAATTATGGGCGAGGTTCTTTATGATAGTGAGATCGCCCCATATATGGGTGACTGGGAAGGTGTTGAGAGATCACGTGACTATGATATGCTCGGCTATTTCATCGAGTACGGTCACCAGATGGGACTGAGAGTGTTCGGATCCCTTAATGTATTTGCCGGTGGACATAACTATTTTGACCGTGGTGTAGTATATATGGACAAAGCTGCCTGGCAGTCAATATGCTATCATAACGGCAAGCTTACTCCTATTTCGGAGATCAAGTCGAACTATAACTGTATGATGAACCCTTCAAATCCTGAAGTACAGGAGTATCAGATAGAGGTGCTCAAGGAATTTGCCCGCAAGTACCCTGAGGTCGACGGACTTATCTTTGACCGTGTACGCTACGACGGCATTACAGCTGATTTCAGCGAGCTCTCAAAGAAGCAGTTCGAAGAGTATGCAGGAGTTACAGTGGAGAACTTCCCTGAAGACATCCTCAGCTGGTACGATGAGGACGGAAAGCTCCGTGACAACTGGGTCCTCGGAAAATATGCCAAGGAATGGATCGAGTGGCGTGCAACCGTCATCCACGATTTCGTCGAGAAGGCACACGAGGCCCTCAAGGAGATCAATCCGGACCTGATTATCGGAGACTACACAGGAGCGTGGTATCCGACATACTGGCAGCTTGGAGTAAACTGGGCGAGCCAGGAATATGACCCATATCAGGTGCCTCAGTACAAGGAGTGGGCGACAGAGGACTATCATAAGACAGGTTATGCAGAAATGCTTGACATCTATATGACAGGTCTCTACTACAGCTTCATCACCAAGGACGATGTCGACAAGGCTACAGGAGTTGTAGGTCAGCGCAGCGAGGCAGGAATGGACAACAGCCTTACCTACTGCTACAGCGTTGAGGGTGGTGCTGAGATCGCAAGAGAGATCACAAAGGGCGTAGTTCCTGTGATCGGATCCATCTATGTGGAGCAGTACCTCGGTGACTTCACTCCTTTCGGACCTGCTGTTACTCAGGCGCTTAAGAGCACTGACGGTGTGATGATCTTCGACATCGTACATCTTAACAAGCATAAGCTTTGGGATGAGCTCGAAGTCGCAATGAAGAATGCGGAAACTAACAACTAACCAATTTATAAAGAAGAAATGAAAGCGATTTACAGAAATCTGCTTGTCGTGTTCCTTTTCCTTTTTGCTGGAGTTGCAGCATATGCTCAGCCTTCAGTAAAAGGTAAGGTGACCGACATCGACGGCCAGCCTCTTCCGGGCGTGGCTGTTATGGTGACAGGTACCACTAACGGTACAATGACCGACATTGACGGAACCTACTCGCTCACAGGTCTCAAGGTTGGTGATGTCATCCTGTTCACAAGCCTTGGACTGGGCGACCAGTCATTTACCTGTGACGGAAGCCTCTCTAAGCTTGATGTCACTATGAAGGAAGATGCAACCTTCCTCGAAGAAACTATCGTAGTCGGCTACGGTGTCCAGAAGAAATCTTCTATGACATCAGCAGTGTCTGCTATGAAGGGAGATGAGCTTCTCAAGGCTCCTTCTACCAACGTTTCACAGCTTCTTGCCGGAAGACTTACAGGTGTGTCTTCAGTACAGGAGTCTGGTGAGCCAGGTATGGACCAGGCGTCTATCCGTATCCGTGGTTCACAGGGAGCTGTAAAATACGTGGTTGACGGCTTCCCTGTAGACAACATCAACGACATTGACCCGTTTGACATTGAAAGCATTTCAGTACTTAAGGACGGTGCTTCAGCAGCTGTGTACGGTCTTCAGGCTTCTAACGGTGTGATCATCGTGACTACAAAGAAGGGAGCTACAGGTAAGCCAAAGATCACTTATAATGCTACTATCGGTGCATCGATGAACGCAAACTTCCCTGAGTTTATGGACGGTCCTCAGTTTGCATACTACTATAATGTTGCCCAGATGATGGACCAGCTCTCAAGTGGAGCTATCGCCAATGAGTCGGAGTATGTCCCTTACTTCACAAAGGAGCAGGTCGAGATGATGACAAACGGCGACCCTACAGACGGCTGGGACAATGTCAACTACATCGACAAGGTCTTCGGAACAGGTGTCACTCAGAAGCATAATATCACAGTACAGGGTGGTTCGGAAGCTTCAAAGTACTTCGCTTCCTTCGGTTATCTCGGTCAGAAAGGTAACATCGACAATTACAACTATGACAGATATAACGTCCGTGCAAACATCGAGTCTGAGCTTGCAGAGAACTTCAAGTTCACAATGGGACTCTCAGGTGTGATTTCAAACCGTCACACTCCTGGCTTCGGTACAGGTGGATCTGATATGGGTTCTGAGACAGGATGGCTTTCTATTGCCAACCAGACTATCCAGATGCATCCATACCTTCCTGAGAAGTATAACGGCTATTGGACTGCAGCACAGAAGAAGAACACAGGCCTTCCACAGAGCCCGCTTGCAGCGATCTATGAGTCTGGCTACAAGAAGACCCGCAGTATGGATGTTTCAGCAAATGCAGCACTTTCATACGATGCTCCTTGGCTGAAGGGACTCCAGTTCAAGGCTTCAGGTTCATTTGACTACGGTGCAAGTATGAACAAGAACCTCAATACACCATTCGATCTTATGATGTATTCTGGAGGAGCTTGGTCACAGGTGGTTGACCCAAGAGGTAAGGGAGATGGAGTGAGCCTTGGTGAGGGTACTTCATACTATCAGTACCTTACAGGTCAGGCAAGTGTCTCGTACATCAATACTTTCGGAAAGCATTTCGTTGAGGCACTCGCCCTTGCTGAAATCCAGGACAACCGCTCTAATGCACATTCAGCATATGCCAAGCTGCTTCCGTTTGCAGACCTTCCAGAGCTTTCTTACGGTCAGCCTGCAAACAGCCCTATCAGCGGATGGAGCGGCGCTTCACGTTCAGCCGGTTACGTGTTCCGTGCACGTTACAACTGGGATGAGAGATATCTTGCAGAGTTTACAGGCCGTTATGACGGATCATATAAGTTTGCAGGTATGCGTACTACACGTTGGGGATTCTTCCCATCTGCTTCAGTTGCCTGGAATCTTGCAAAGGAGCCTTGGATGCAGAGGGTATCCGGACTTGATGACTTCAAGATCAGAGGTTCGGTAGCCCTTTTGGGAAATGACTCGATCGGTGCATATAAGTTCCTTAACACATACAGCAAGTACTATCAGCAGATCATCTATGGAAATACCAGCGGTGGCACTATCGTGACCCCTGGTTACGCAGACTCAGGACTTGCAAATCCAGACCTTACTTGGGAGAAGAGCCTTTCGTATAACGTCGGAGTGGACTTCAAGATGTGGGGTGGAAAACTTGCGCTTGAGGCAGATGCCTTCTATCGTTACAACTTTGACCTTCTTACCTATATGGGAGCGGATTATCCGCCTTCAATGGGAGGTTATTATATGGAGGCTACAAACCATAACGCCTATGACACAAAGGGTATTGACGTTATGCTCTCTCACAGAAGCCACTTTATGTTGGGCGGCAAGCCGTTCCAGTACGGTGTAAGCGGAACAATGACCTTTGCCCGCAGCCGCTGGATCATCTACACAGAACAGCCTAATATCCCTGAGAACCAGAAGGTTATCGGTAAACCTCTCGGAGCTGTGATGGCTTGGACAGCAGATGGCCTCTATCGTTCTGAGGAGGAAATCGATAATTCGGCTTGGTACGGTACCCGTCCGAATGTCGGCGACATCAAGTATGTGGACATCAATGGTGACGGCAAGATCGACTGGACCGACAAGGGCTTCATCGGACGTACCAACAGACCTGAGCTCACTTACGGTCTCAACCTTGACTTCGCTTGGAACGGATTCGACTTCAACGCTCAGTTCACCGGTGGTGCTATGTTTGACGTTTCACTTACAGGAACATATTACAACGGTAACGACGACAATACCATCTGGACACAGACATTCAAGGAGAATGCAAACTCGCCTCTCTTCCTTGTAGAGAATGCCTACAGCATCTATAATCCTGAGGGAACATTCCCACGTCTTACTCTCGGAACTCCGGGACACGGTGGTGACAATGGTCTTGCTTCGACATTCTGGATGCGTGACGGAACATATCTCCGCCTCAAGTCAGCCCAGATCGGATATACAATTCCAAATAAGCTGACCCAGAAGGTAAATATCGAGTCTCTGAGATTCTTTGTAGAGGGTCAGAACATTTTCACTCTCGATTCTCTTCCAGAAGGAATTGACCCTGAGTCTCCAGGTGTAAATAACGGATATTATCCACAGCAGCGCCTGCTTATGGGTGGTGTGACTCTGACATTCTAATTGTGTTATCATTATGAAGAAATTATATAAAGCAATACTTGCAGCGGGAATTTCCCTTGGAGCTTTCTCGTGCACACCTTATCTGGATATGGCTCCGACTGACAGTGTGTCGGACAAACTTATCTGGGAGACTACAGAAAACGCTGAGTATCACGTCAACTACCTCTACACTTACCTTTACGACCTGTTGATGAACCAGTGTGCAGCAGGTCAGACTGAGGCCTTGACTGATATGATGAAATATGGTTCATATAACTACAATGCACTCTGCTACATTCCTAGTGAGATAGCATATGGTGTAGAGCAGACATTGTCTGCAGGTTATGTGAGCACCTACCTTGGCTATTGGGGTACCTGGTACCAGGGAATCGCAAAGACAAACAAGGCAATCGACTGTCTTAAGAGATTTGGTCAGATGTCAGATGAGGACAAACTTCGTCTTGAAGCTGAAATCAAGTTTATGCGTGCTTCGCTTTACTTTGACCTTATGAAACGCTACAAGGAGATCATCATTTATGATGAGGACCTTCTTGCGTACAGCAAGGATAAGAAGCTCAGTACAGAGACAGAGGGTTGGGATTTCATCTATAATGACCTTAAATTTGCAGCAGACAATCTTCCTGCAAAAGAGGCCGCAGAAGGCCGCATCAACAAGGGTATGGCCTGGGCATTTATGACAAGAGCGATGCTCTACGCTGAGCGTTGGGAAGAAGTAAAGACTGCTGCCGAGGAGGTTGAGAAACTTGGATATGGACTCGAGGCAGATTATGCAGATGCCTATTCAAAGGCTGTAAATGCCGGCAATAATGAGGCGATTATCCAGTATCTGTTCGACAGAACTAATGACGTTACTCACAGCTTCGACTTCTACTACACTCCAGGAGGTGACTATGCTCTTCACGGAGAGACTGGTGGTGGATATGGTACTCCAACTCAGGAAATGGTCGAGTCGTATGAACTTGCAACAGGTGGCGCAGCTAACTGGGCAGCTTGGCACGGAACAACCACTCAGACTCCACCATATGCAGACCTTGAGCCACGTTTCCACGCTACTATCCTTTATAATGGTGCACAGTGGAAGGGACGTTCAATCGAGCCTTATGTAGGTGGTGTTGACGGCTGGTGCCAGTGGAATCTCGACAGAGAGCCAATGGGCCGTACAACTACCGGTTACTATCTCCGCAAACTTGTTGACGAGAGTCACGATGTAATCGCCTACAGCGGTGGCGTGCAGCCATTGACTATTATGCGCTATGCTGAGGTTCTCCTCAATAAGGCTGAGGCTTGCTACAGACTAGATATGTCTGCAGAGGCGAACGAGGCTGTAAAGGCAGTCCGTGCACGAGTAGGTCTTCCTTACACTGACAAGGGCGGTTCTGCTCTCTGGGACGCTATCCGTCAGGAAAGAAAGGTGGAGCTTGCATTTGAGGGACTTTGGTATTGGGATCTCCGCCGTTGGGGAGTTGCTCACAAGCAGTACCCTGAAGGACTCAGCGGATACCAGCAGCACGGTCTTAAGATCGAGAACAATGGTGACGGTACCTTCACATATACCTATGTGTCTGTAGATGACCAGGATAGAAACTTCCCTGAGAAGATGTACCGATTCCCTATGCCGTCAGGCGAGTTGAACAACAATGCGCTTGTAGAGCAGTACCCTGAGTGGAAATAATTTAATGGATATGAATATGAAAAAGATATATTATCTGATTTTTGTTGCTGTTCTCGGCTTGGCGGCTTCTTGCCAGGATCCGCAGTTCATCGAGCCGACAGCAGAACGTCAGGGTATCACAAGCCTTACTGCATATTTCACTACAGGTAAATATGTAGACCAGCAGCTTGCAAAACTCGACGTGACCGATGAGAATATGGATTACTATGTAATCGAGATCCCTTGGTTCTTCCCAGAAGAGACTGAGGATCCGACTACAATCTATATGTCAAACCTGCGAATCAGAGCCGAGCTGGCTCCAAACTGCAAGATCGATCCACCTTTGACCGTGCTCGACCTTAACCAGGAGAACAGATTTACTTTTACAAACAATAGGGGCGAGAGCCGTGACATCATCATCACAGGTAAGAGAACCAAGTTCAGAAGAACAGACCTTATCTCGTTCAATGTTATCGGAACTTTCCCTTGCGAGGGTTTTGTTGACAATGATCTCCGCAAGATCTACCTCTTCACCAACGATGACCTTTCAGGTTATACAGCAGAGGCTGTGACTTGCGTTCACGCATCTATCAAGAACCCAGAGCAGCTTGCAAAGCCTAAGGACTATAATCAGCCTCAGACTATCACAGTTGTTGCTCACGATGGTGTGACCGAGACAGAGTATACAATCACAAAGGAGGCTCCTTCAAAGATTCCTTACGGTTTCAATGCCGAGTCTGCAAAGGAACTCTTCTCAGTCAATCCGGGCAACATCGGTTTCCCTCCATACACAGACGCAGTCAATCCTTCTGTTGCAGTACTCGAGGGCAAGCTCGTTATCTCTATGGGCAACGGCACAGCTCCTAAGTACCTCAATGGTGTTACCGGAGTACTTGAGGGTGAGCTCAATCTTGGTGCTGCACAGGCAGATGCTATGACAAGCGATGAGATGGGTAATCTTATCATCACAAATAAGGCAGCCGGTGGAGAGACTGTAAACATCTACACTACCAAGTCATTGACTGCAGCTCCTGAAATCTTCTACTCATTCACAAACGAGACAACTTTTGCAGTAGGTAGCGTGGTACGTGTGATCGGTGACATCGATTCGGAGGCACGAATGATTCTTACCCACGAGGGTGTAGCAGGAGTAACAACAGCAAGCATCGTGACAGAGCTTGTTGTCAGAAACAGAGAGGTTGTAGAACATAATCTTATTGACTACAGCGCTGTATATCCAGGTTGGGGTGAAACAGCTGTCCACTATGCAAAGGTTACTCCGGTTTCTGTGGATTCTGCAAACGGTGTGATGGTTTCTCACTATGGCAACAGCGTGACAGTAGGCGAGGATTCGCATTACTATCTTGCATATATCGACGGTAAGATGGGCAAGTCTGAGAAGGACCTCTTTGATGTTGACTACTGCAACTGGGGTAAGAATCCTAACTCAATGGATGCCAAGAGGTTCAACAATGCAACTTATCTTGCACACTTCATCACTTCTCAGTTCCCTGCTTGGGGTCAGTATCCTGGATTGTACATCTACGACATCAGCAATCCTTCGACTATCAAGACTTCAGATCCTGTAGTCAGCAATATGGCTATCAAGCAGTACAATGAGACTAATGCAGAAGCATCTAATTCTTGCGGTGACGTTGTAATCAGCCAGTCTGCTGACGGATTCAAGCTCTTTGTCTACTACTTCGACCATTACGCACAGACTATCGGAGGATACTCTGTGAACTGTATAAAGATGTAATAACGGATGAGATTAATCATAACAATCTTGCTTACACTTGGCTTCATCGGATGTACAGAAACATCCGGTGAAGTCCAGGTTTGGCCTTGGGAGGATCCGGTAATCGAAGAGATTGAATTGCCGGTACCTGCCACACTCGACAAGTGGACAGATGTTTCTGCAGACTATGGCACTCTTCCGGAATATATAAAGGTGTATAAGTCGCCTGAGAAACTGGAAGCTAAGCTTGCTGTTGCTTATATCGCTGTTGCAGATATGGCTGCAGCCCAGTGGGACATCTGGAGCATAAGTGATGTGGAAATGGATGGCACGGATGAGGCGTTCAAGACCCCGGCTGCAGTTTATGCCGAAGGCTTCTGGCCAGTTGTCATCAATGCCGGTTTCTTCTACTCATCAGGCGGTTTGAACTATTCTTCAAGCCTTGCGGTAAGAGAGTCGGAAGTCCTGGCATATAATATCAATTATGCTTCTGAGGATTGGGTGACATTGTACTATCCGACCCGCGCGGCGTTTTTGGAGTCGGAATCAGGCGAGTTCAATGCCTGCTGGACATATAAGAGAAACGATTCACATTATATGTACCCGTCGCCTGCTGCTAATACTTGGGAAGCAAGGCCGGCAAAGACACCGTCAGCTACCTATCCGGAAGGTGCTGAAATCTTCGCTGCAAAGACTGCAATGGGTGGAGGTCCTCTTCTGATTGACGGTGGAAAGTTCAAGGACACTTTTGTTGAGGAACTTTTCAATGGCGCATCAGGAATCGCTCCGGACAGCGACCAGCCTCGTACTGCAATAGGTATTACAGCAGATAAAAAAATGATTACCTTTGTCTGTGAAGGACGTCAGATGACAGAAGGAGTTGCCGGATTGACAACCGCTGATGTCGCAAATGTGCTTCTGGATCTTGGCTGTGTCGAGGCGATCAATCTCGACGGCGGCGGATCAAGCTGTATGCTCATCAACGGCAAACAGACAATAAAGCCGAGTGACGGCGCACAGCGTTCTGTCGGAAGTACAATTATGATCAAGTAGGATTAGAGATATTATGAATATAATGAGAAAATTGCTTCTTCTCCTGTCTGTAGTGGCCTTTGTGGCTTGTGAAAAGCCGGATGATGGCTACATCTGGCCTGACAATTGGTCTGAAGAAGAAAACCAGGAACCGGAGGATAACCCGCAAGAACCGGATAAGGAAGATCCTAAGCCTGAGACAAAGGAAGGAAAGGCTCGTCTTGTGTGGATCGACGCTGCGGCAAACTTCGAGGATTATGCAAACAGCGAAAAGAATATCGCAGCAGATATGAAGCGCCTCAAGGAGACCGGTTTTACCGGTGTCATCGTCGAGGTCCGTCCTACAACTGCAGGTCTTCTTTTCAAGTCTGATGTTGAAGGCCCTCTTACTCAGGTTGACGCTTGGGTGACAGGAGCTTATAAGTGGCTGAAAAGGACAGCGGATTTCGATTACCTCCAGGCGTTTATCGATGCAGGTAAGGCTGAAGGTCTTGATGTCTATGCGGCAATCAACACAATGGTCGGTGGCAAGCAGTGCCCTTATGGCCTCGGATCAAGTGGCCCGCTGTTTGACGGTTCTGCAAAGAAGGAGTGGGCGAGTGTGATCAACACAGCTGACGGTCTTGTGAACTGTATGGATATGGCAGAAGGAACTAAGTTCCTAAATCCAGCAAACGATGAGGTTGTAGACTATCTTCTTGGAATTCTTGAAGACCTTGCAGCATACGATGTAAAGGGAATCATCCTTGACCGCTGCCGTTATGATGACTTTGAACTTCAGAGCGACTTCTCAGATGTTTCACGCAAGAAGTTCGAGGAGTATATCGGTAAGGAGGTCAAGAACTGGCCGGGTGATGTGTTTGCCCCTGGTGCAGATAAACTCAGCAGCCCGGTAAGCCAGATGCAGGTGAAATGGATGGAGTTCCGTGCAAAGAACATCCACGATTTTATGGAAAAGGCTTCGGCAAGAGTTCACTCTGTAAATCCTGACGTGGATTTCGGCGCGTATGTCGGTGCGTGGTACTCAAGCTACTACTATTCCGGAGTCAACTGGGCGAGTCCGAGCTACAATGCAAAGAGCGCTTACACTTGGGCTACATCGGAGTACAGCAGCTATGGCTATGCTGACCATTGCGATATAATGATCATCGGAGCCTATGCATCTACCAAGTCGATCTACGGTAGCAACGAATGGACTATGGAGGGTTTCTGCAAGAGAGCCAAGAACATCTTTGCAGGAGATGTCCCTTACATCGGTGGTCCTGACATAGGCAACTCGACAGGCTTCGAGAACGGCGGTCAGGGCAGTCTTATGCCGAAGATTGTCGATGCCTGCATCAACAACTCGACAGGAGGAATGTTCTTCTTCGATCTCTGCCACATCAAGATGTACGACTATTGGAACGACATCAAGAAGGCCTTCGATCAATATCTCGAGTCCCTCTGATGTCATTTCGAGCTTGACGAGAAATCTAAGATTTAAAACTTTATACTAACCAATTTTAATAAATTTATTATGAAAAAAATCGCTTTATTCTTGATGGCAGCTTTCGCTGTCATTGCGTGTCAGGAAAAGGAAGAGTTTGTTCCACATCTTGACTTCCCTCCAACAGAGGTAACTATCCCTACAGCAGGTACAGAAGAGCTCGCAGAGCCTCTTTATGTAACATTCACTGCAAATGCAGCTTGGACTGCAACTCTCACAGGTGAGGGTGTTGCAGAGTGGCTTTCTATCTCTCCAAAATCAGGTGATGCGGGTGATGCAAAGATCAAGCTCGATGCTCTTGCAAACACAGCTAACGAGAACCGCACAGCTACTCTCGAAATCGCAGTAGAGGGTCTTGAGCCAGCTCTTGTTAAGATCACTCAGCTCCAGAAGAACGCTATTGATGTAAACGCAGAGGCTGCTTACACAGTTTCTTTCAAGGGCGGTTCAGTAGAGGTTGAGATCGGACACAATGTTGACTACACTTACGAGGTTGATGCTGAGTGGCTTGTTGAGACTAAGGCTTATACAACAGACAAACTCATCTTCACTGCTCCTGAGCAGGAGGTGAATGCTCCGGCAAGAACTGCTACAGTTACCGTTTACAGCGAACTCGGTGTTGTGAAGATCATCACTATCACTCAGGAGGCTTGGAGCCCAATCGCTTGGTCTAACTCACTCGCTGATCTTGGTGCAGCTGCTGGCCGTGCCGGTGTTGCTGTTGCTGGTGACAAGGTTTACTTCACTGCTGCAGGAGAGCTTTGGGCTGCTGACGCTGCTACAGGTGAAAACGCACAGAAGCTGGCTCTTCCAGAGGGCTTCATCGCAGGTGGTGTTCACGTTGACGACGCTGGAAACCTTATGGTTTCAGGTGAGGACCGCGCTCCAGGTGCAGGTATGCTCCAGCTCTTCAAGGTTGCTGCTGACGGTTCTTACACAGCTCTCGTTGACTATGATTCAGCTAACTACTGGTGCACAGAGATGGGTAACTTCCGCGTTAAGGGTGATGTAAACGGTGATGCTCTCATTATGGCTTACATCTGCGTTGGTACTGGTCATTATGCAGCTTGGGAAGTTAAGGGTGGCGTTGTTGCTGAGGCTCCAGTTTATGGTGACCTCCACGACGGTTCTTGGGATGCTTCTACAGGTGTTGTAGCTCCTGCAGGTGCAACTCTCGCTGACGGCTTCTTCGCTATCACTTACGGTTCTACTTACAACCTCAACTACTTCAACGGTGAGGCTTGGTCAGAGATCTATGTAACAGGTTCAACTTGGATGGAGAACTACAACTGTATCTCTACTACCGAGGTTAACGGTAAGAAGTATCTTGCTATGACTGCAAGCTGCCACTTCGACTATGACTACACAGACATCATCGTTCTCGATGTAACTGATGTAACAGCAGTAGCAGAGGTGTTCAAGATCCAGATGAACTTCCACACTGTAAACGCAGCTGGTCTTACTTATTCAGACATCTGCATCAAGGGTGAGGACGGCAAGCTCGCAGCTTACGTGATCGATCCTTGGATGGATACAGTTGAGAAGTACCTCTTCCCACTTCAGTAATCTAAACTTGCAGCCGGGAGCATCCGGTTCCCGGCTGCATTTTATAATTATAACTAAAACAGATCATTACAATGGATTTCAAGAAACTTGCTGCTCAGTATAAGAGTGAGCTTTTGGACAGCGTCCTTCCTTTCTGGCTCGAGAAGTCTCAGGACCTCGAGTATGGCGGATATTTCAGCTGTCTGGACCGTGACGGAAGTGTTTTTGACACTGACAAGTTCATCTGGCTTCAGGGAAGGGAAGTGTGGATGTTCGCGATGTTGTATAATAAGGTAGAGAAGAAGCAGGAGTGGCTTGATTGCGCTATCCAGGGAGCGGAATTCCTGAAGAAATATGCGCACGACGGCAATTATGACTTCTATTTCTCAGTAACCCGCGAGGGCAAACCTATCATCCAGCCTTACAACATCTTCTCAAATACATTCGCTTGTATGGCTTTCGCGCAGCTTGCAGAGGCTACAGGCAGCGAGGAGTACAAGGAGATTGCTCTGAAGACTTTCCAGAGGATTCTTGACCGCCGTAATGATCCTAAGGGACGTTGGGAGAAGTCATATCCCGGAACACGTCCAATGAAGGGTTTCGCACTCCCGATGATCATCTGCAATATGGCTCTTGAGGTGGAGAACATCCTCCCTGACAAGACCTTGCTTGACAAGACCATCGACGAGTGCCTCAGCGAGATTCTCAATGTGTTCTATTACCCTGAACTTGGTGTGATGCTTGAGAATGTCGCTCCTGACGGAACCCCTATCGACTGCTTCGAAGGCCGTGAGATCAACCCTGGCCACGACCTTGAGGCTTTATGGTTTATGATGAATCTCGGTATCCGCAGAAACGACAAGGCCCTTATCGAAAAGTGCGTCGAGATCGCTCTCAGCGTTGTTGAGTTCGGTTGGGACAAGGAGTACGGCGGAATCTTCTACTTCAAGGACATCAAAGGCGCTCCTATGCAGAAGCTAGAGTGGGACCAGAAACTCTGGTGGGTACATCTCGAATCAGCAATCTGCTTCATCAAGGCTTACCAGCTGACAGGAAACCAGCAGTGCCTTGAGTGGTTCGAGAAGATCCACAATTATATGTGGGAACACTTCAAGGACCAGGAGTATCCTGAGTGGTACGGCTACCTCAACCGTCGCGGCGAGGTCCTCCTTACTCTCAAGGGAGGAAAATGGAAGGGCTGCTTCCACGTTCCAAGAGGCCTCTACCAGATCTGGCAGATCCTCGAAACATTATAATCCATAAAAAAGGCGGATTGCACATCAAGCAATCCGCCTTTTTAAAATCTATGCCTTGACGCTCTAGCTGCGCCAGAAGAGTTTCTTTTTGGTGAAGAAGCAGGTTATGGCTACCATCAGGAGGGTGTACACAAGGCCGCGGATGACGCCCCAGAAAGGTGAGCCGAGGCTTATGGTGTCAAGCCAGGCGCCGATGCCGAGCATAGCCAGGAGCGGGCCGGTGAAGAAGCTGGTGACGCCGTAGGCGAGCATCGGGTTCTGGCCGCAGCCGCTGAGCCCACGGCCTTTGATCTGCCACTTGAGCTCAAGAGCCAGGACGAATGCACCGGTGAGCGCAGTCATACCTGTAGTGGTGAGAAGGTAGGCCAGATTGCAGTGGTCCTTGGTGATACCTCCGTCAATAGGGTCGAAGATGATACCCACCAGCATAAATGCAAATCCGAAGTAACCCAGCCAGGTTACGATGTTGCGTCTCTTGTAAGTCAGGACAACAAACGCAATTCCGAGCACAGCAGAGATGATGAAGTCTGCAAGGACGTGTCTTGTGAACAGGCCCCAGAGCTGAACCAGCATTGCTGCCAGAGCGATGCCTGCGGCCACAAGATGCCACGAGTCTATTTCAGTCTTTTCTCCAGACCTTGAATGATCCAGCAGCTTGTCGCCTACGATAGAGCCTGCCACTGCGATGATCAGGTACTGAAGGAAACCCCAACTGAAGAACCAGCCTATGCAGCCCAACGAAGGAACCCAGGACAAGGCCTCGGGTGTGTATGAGCTCAGGGCTTTGATCGCAACGAGGAACAGCAGTACGAGCCATCTGAGCCTGAGGCTGTTTCTTGTAAACATCCAGATGAGGCCGCCGAAGATAGCTACGTTGGCAAGAATCATAATGATGATGTCGCTGCTCCACCTGCTGAGGGTGAGGCCCATATAGTCTACAGCCAGCACTGCCATAACAATCATAAGGAACATACCTGCGTTGTTCACCAGTTTGCATTTCTTCTCATCCTTCAGCCTTACCAGAGACATAAACATCACTCCCCAGAGGATGATCTGGAACAGTCCCTTGACAAATGCCGGACGAGGACTTGCACCGATAGTGTAGGCATTGCCCAGTACAAGGGCAAAGATTGTGAGTGTGAGCCACCTCCTGAAAAGGCTGCCTGTCACCTCCCATCTGCTTGCTCCGTTCTCAAGCCTCTTTCTCATAGCAAGAGGGAAGGCCGCTCCCATAGTGAAGAGGAAGAACGGGAATACAAGGTCTACCCACGTAATGCCTGCTACATCAGGATTGAAGGCATAAGTCGGAGGTGGAGTCTGACCGTGGAACATCCACGCAGGAAGGTCAGAGTAATAACCGATGTTCGCGCACAGGATCATAGCGAATATGGTGATTCCTCTGAGTATGTCGATGGTTATGATACGTTTGCTTGCTGTTGCCATATGCTTGTTGCTATATACCTTTATTTTTCGATGATCTTCTTATATTCTCTTCCGAATCTGTCGGTCACGCGTACTTCAAGGGTCTTGGCGCCTTCTGAGATGGCTGCTCTGAACATATTTTCGGTAGGTGCCGCATATACCCAGGTCCTTTTCAGGCTTGACGGGTCTTTGTACAACTCCTTTGCGAGCGGGTCCTGTGCCTTGAAGCGCGTCATATCGCAGACTTTGACGCCGTCCTCGAAGTACTCGACTTTCCACGCGGGGTCGTAATCCCATACATTTGCTACCACTTCACCGGGGTAGTCCTCTGTGTCTGCATATACCTTCATCTGGTAGTCGAGCGGGTGGCCGCAGCCCTTGTATATCCATTCCATCTGATCGCCGTCAAAGTCGAAGACCTTGTAGCCGGCAGGCGCTCCGTCTATGCAGACCTCGCCGCACCACCACGCTCCGCAGAAGCCTGCGACGTTGATCTCGAAGATGTTCTCGCTGATCTGCTCGAAGTCAGCGGTGTGACTGTGGCCTGAGAGGATAGTCGCTCTGTAAGGTTCAAGCATAGAGTAGAATGAAGGTTTGTTGCAGAGGTTGTCACCTATGATTCCGTACTGGAATGCATCTCTGTCCGACTTGTCGTTGGTTGTCTGGATGTGGAGTGACACGATCACCCTTGAGCCGGGCTCCACATAAGAGAGGTCTCTTTCGAGCCACTGAAGCTGCCTTTCGTCAAGATAGCCGATGTAGAAGTAGTCGCGGCCTACATAGAAGTTGTCGTTGAGCACGATGTAGTGGACTTTACCCACATTGAAGGAGTACCAGGCAGGACCGTACATATCCTCGTAGTTCCTCATAGAGGTTTCGAATGAGCGGCCGTAGTTGGTCATATCGTGGTTGCCGATGACATATCTGTAATCTATGCCCGTCTTTGCCATAATCTCGTTGTACTCAGGGTAGATGCTGTGGTCCCAGCCCACGATGTCACCCAGGCATATTCCTAAGGTGTAGTCTCCGTCCATTCCCTTCACGAACTCGGCCATATCATCGGCCTGTGCCGACAGGTCGGCCAGCTCGCTCCTTTCGCTGATCTGAGGGTCGGCGATGACGATGAGGTTGTGGTTGGTGTCGTCCTTGGAATTCTTTGCGACGATGAACTCATATTTCTTTACATCATCCTTGATCTCCTTGTAGAAGAGTGTTTCGCCGTTCAATGTCGATGACACGTAGCCCGATGGTGTGCTGATGAATACGAATCGGCTGTCGATGTCGGTGTCCATCTTGAAACGGCCTTTGGCGTCAGTCACTGTGGTGTTCAGACCGTCAGACACGACTACTCCGGCAACAGCCTTTCCGTCGGTGTCCTTGACTGTGCCTTTGATGTCTTTTGCATTGGCTCCGGCAAAGGCGCTTGCCATTATCAGAGCGCTGATCAGTAATTTCTTCATATTCGGATCTTATCTGTAAGGTTTCTCCTCCATTTCCCATCCTGTGAGGGTCGAGATGTACGGGATCATACAGCTTGCGACCTTCTTGTGGCCCTTGTAGTTAGGGTGCCAGCTTGCTCCGAGCTCATCTTCCGAGTTGTGTGCGTTCTTGGTAAGACACATATACGAAACATTTTTCAGACCGCTCAGCATACACGCGTAACGGATGTGGTCGTAGCTGAAAGGAGTCACATTCGAAGCCATACACAGGATAGGAATGTCCTCTCCGTAGTTTGCCTTCACCTTCTTGAGGAGTTCGATGTAACGTGCTGCGAAAACATCTTCGTGAGGCTGTCTTGCAGTAGAGAAGTCATTGGTACAGAGATATATGACCACAACGTCAGGGCGGTAAGGAGCCATCTCCGGAGTCCAGGCGATGTCACGTGACTCGTCAAAGGCCTGGCTGTAGCGGTCAGGCATATTGTAACCAGGGCGGAAGTCGTCATAGTTTCTGGCGATTCCCTGGCCCGAATGGCTTACGAGGTTGTAGTCGGCTCCGAAGTAGCGTGCTGTGATGGCTGCATAGGTAAGATTACAGTTCTCGGTCTCTGCAAGGAACGGGTCGTTCTTATCAGGACTCTCTGTTCCGTAGCCGCAGGTGTATGAGTCTCCGATGAACTCGATGTGTCTTGTCTTACGTCCGGCAGCCTGGAGGATTTCGCCTTCGCTTACAAATGAGTGCACTGTGAATCTGCCCTGTTCTCCCTCAGTCCTCTTCTGGAGTACTACTTCGTGCTCTCCTTTACCAAGGCCTTCTGCAAGAACGATCAGGGTGTCTTTTGCGCCGACGAGGAACTTCCTGTCAGCTTCAGGTCCCATCTCCTTGTCAATCCAGAGATTGAACCAGCAGTTCTTTGTGTCTGAACATTTCATCGCGAGGTAAGGACCGTTGAACTTAACGCGGAAGTACACTCCGCTCCAGTCATATGAGACATCGGTACCCTCGACTACAGTGCGTCCGGTGTACTCGATACGGCTGTCAGAAGCCGGTGTTTCGATGATTGTCTTGGCCTTTTTTGCCGAAAGGTCCGCTGATGCGGCAAGTCCGAGGACCGCCATAAGTAAGCATAATGTTTTGCGCATATTGTTAGATTTTTATTCAATTGTCAATAAACCTCAAATATAACTATAATTAATAAAATATTTTAATTTTTAATCCTTAAATATTGAAAATTATGCATATCTTTGAAAATAGAGTTTTTAATTATAACGAAATGAACCATATTAGGTTATCATTCTGCTTTATTGCAATGCTTGTGACACTCGCAGGCAGTGTCTGTGCGCAGGAGGTCAGGTATACAGATGCATCAGCGTTTCCTATATATGGAAAGGTCAGTGATAATACAGATGGACTATATGAACGTCTTCCTTCGTATCTTCAGGGAATCAGCCGCGATCCGGTCTGGTATTTAGGACGTCAGTCCGCAGGACTTTTCGTGCGTTTCAGATCTAATTCCACAACCATCTCTGCAAGGTGGGAGTCGACATTTGACAACACAATGCCTCATATGACTGACACAGGAACCAAAGGCCTTGATTTGTATGCCCTGGTCGACGGTCAGTGGAGACACGTGTGCAGTGCCCAGCCTCAAGGTAAGCGCTCAGAAAGAACTATCATCTCCTATATGGATCCCATAGAAAGAGAATATATGCTTTATCTGTCATTGTACGATGGCGTCACATCTCTCGAAATCGGAGTCGATGAAAATGCCTTCATAGACCAGCCGGCTATAGACAGCCCGTCAAGGGAAAAGCCCATAGTGATGTATGGAACAAGCATTCTTCAGGGAGGCTGTGCGAATCGACCTGGAATGGCGCATACAAACATCCTGTCAAGACGTCTCGACAGGGAGGTCATAAACCTCGGCTTCAGCGGGAACGCCCTTCTGGATATGGAGATTGCAGAACTGATGGCTTCAGTTGAGGATCCGGGAGTCTTTGTGCTCGATTATGTTCCGAATGCTTCGGCTGAATCCATAAAGGAAGTCGGCGAGGAATTCTTCAGAATCATACGCAATGCACATCCTGAAGTGCCAGTCGTGTTCATAGAAGATGTCATCTTCCCGCATTCATTGTTTGACAACAAGATCTTGAAGGAAGTGACTGACAAGAACCTAGCTCAGAAAGAGCTCTTCCGACGTCTGAAGAAGTCAGGCGAGAAGAAAATATACTACATAAGTGCGGAAGGTATGATAGGGGATGATGGGGAAGCTACCGTTGATGGCATCCATTTCACTGATCTTGGAGCTATGAGGTACGTGGACTTTATCCTGCCTACAATCAAGAAAGCAATGAGAAAGAACTAAATTATATATACTTATGAAAATGAATTACTTGAAGATGACCTTAGGCGTTCTTGCCGCTGCGTTGGCTGTGTCAGGATGTGCTTCTGTAGAGCATACTGATGTCCTTGTAATAGGCGGAGGTGCCAGCGGAATATCTGCTGCCGTGCAGACAGCCAGGATGGGCGTACCGGTGATGGTTGTGGAAGAGACTCCGTGGGTGGGTGGAATGCTCACCAGCGCGGGCGTAAGCTGCATCGACGGCAACTATAGGCTTCAGGGAGGAATATTCGGCGAGTTCGCCGACTCTCTCGCTCAGCGATATGGCGGATGGGACGCCCTCAAGACCGGCTGGGTCAGCAACATAAACTTCGAGCCAAGCGTCGGTCAGGAAGTACTTACGAATATAGCCGCATCCTGCGGCAACTTGCTCTCGCTCAGGCGCGAGACCGCAATGCTCGATGCCACCCGTGAGGAAGACCTCTGGAAAGTCAAACTCAGGGATAAGGAAGGTAAAAAATATATAGTGACAGCCGACGTGCTCATCGACGCCACCGAGCTCGGTGACGTCGCTAAAGCCTGCGGAGTGGAGTACAGCATAGGTATGGATGCAGCGTCTCAGACAGGGGAGTCCATTGCTCCTGAGACAGCAAATGACATCATCCAGGACCTTACCTATGTCGCTGTTCTGAAGGATTACGGCCCAGATGCCGATATGACTATAGAGAAACCGGAAGGTTATGACCCTCAGATGTTTGCAAACTCCTGCGCTAACCCTCTGGCAGTTCAGCCTCTTGAGACAGGACAGACTCTCTGGTCTGCAGAGATGATGATTTCCTATGGCAGGCTTCCGGGAGGAAAGTATATGATCAACTGGCCGATATACGGAAATGACTACTATGTCAACAGCATTGATATGACCCCTCGTCAGAGGAACGAGGCGTATGCCCAGGCGAAGAACTTCACTCTTTGTTTCCTTTACTTCATCCAGACCGAGCTCGGTATGAAGAACCTCGCCATTGCCGATGACGAGTTCCCTACAGAAGACGGACTCCCGTTCTTCCCTTATCACAGGGAGTCAAGAAGAATCAAGGGCAAAGCATTCTTTACTCTTGATGCAGCTGCTGCCCCTTATGATTATAAGACCCCTTATTACAGGACTTCCATTGCAGTAGGCGACTATCCTGTGGACCATCATCACTATCGCCATCCTTCCTGGAAGACTCTGCCTGACCTGAAGTTCTATCCTGTTCCGTCATTCAGTGTCCCTATGGGAGTTATGCTGCCGGAGAATGTTGAGAATCTGATAGTTGCAGAGAAATCTGTCTCAGTGTCGAACCTCATCAATGGTGCAACACGCCTCCAGCCTGTAGTTATGCAGCTGGGACAGGCGGCAGGAGCTCTCGCTGCTACCGCTTGCAACGAAGGTAAACCGGTCTCATCTGTAAAGATACGTAAAGTGCAGCAGGCGCTTCTCAAGTCTGGAGCTTACCTTATGCCATTCCTGGATCTCCCGAAGGATCACAGGCATTTCAAGGTGCTTCAGCGCATAGGTGTAACTGGAATCCTCAGGGGAGAGGGAAGACAGGAAGGCTGGGCAAACCAGACCTGGTTCCGTGCGGATGATCCTCTCAGGGCAGAGGATATATATGCCTCAGATTATAGCCCTATACCATTGGATTTCGGTCACGGCGAACTGAAAATAGGAGATATGCTGGGACTGCTCAAGCAGTTGAGGGGCTACCTCCACGTGGCAGGAATGACAGACGCACAATGGTGGGAGTCTCTCGGACTGGAGGATTATGATCCTTCAAGAGTGATGACAAGACTCGAGGCTGCAGTGGTGATTGACGCAACCTTCGATCCATTCTGGATGTTTGATGTAAATTATTCCGGAAAACTCAGATAGTTATTCTGCAATGCCCGCATCGATCCAGGCCTGTGCCAGTCTTGCGGAATCCGTTGATGCGACCTCCTTGCTGATCTCATAGCGGTTCACAAGGAGGTCTGCCATATCCTCTATGGTGAATTCCTTGCCTGCGAGTTCGTTCCAGAGATAGGCTGCAGTTGCATTGAGCGAAATGAGCTTGTCAAACCTGACATTCTCGATTCCTTCTGCTGTAATTATGTTCTCGCCGCACATTTCGCGCAGGACAAATCCATTCTTTATCCTCATTTTGCTTGATTTTTGTGCAAATGTATCAAAAATGTCCGTTCACTCAAAACTGTTTATTATATTTGTAAGATCAGGAAATATCAGAAAATATGAAAATCGCGGTAGCAGGAACGGGATATGTGGGCTTGTCAATGGCCACTCTACTTTCCCAACATAATAAAGTCGTAGCAGTCGACATCGTCCCGGAAAAGGTAGAGATGATAAACAATCGTCTTTCACCGGTGCAGGATGAATATATAGAGAAATATTTTGCCCAGAAGGAGCTCGATCTCACAGCGACCCTCGACGCCTCGGCGGCCTACGCCGACGCCGACTTCGTTGTCATCGCCGCTCCAACCAACTACGACTCCCGTCTGAACTTCTTCGACACCTCAGCGGTTGAATCGGTCATAGAAAAGGTCATTGAGGTGAATCCTTCAGCCATAATGGTAATCAAATCTACTGTCCCTGTAGGATTTACAGAGTCTATACGTCGCAAGACAGGCAGCGGCAACATTCTCTTCAGCCCCGAGTTCCTCCGCGAATCCAAGGCCCTTTACGACAACCTCTATCCAAGCAGAATCATCGTAGGAACAGACCTTTCAGATGAAAGGATGGTGAAGGCGGCAGAGACTTTTGCCGGACTTCTGCAGCAGGGCGCTCTAAAGCCTGATGTTGATGTCCTGTATATGGGATTCACTGAGGCTGAGGCCGTGAAACTCTTTGCCAACACTTATCTCGCCCTCAGGGTCTCATATTTCAATGAACTTGACACCTATGCAGAGCTTAAAGGCCTGGACACCGGCAAGATCATCGAGGGCGTTTGCCTGGATCCGAGAATCGGAGCCTACTACAACAACCCTTCCTTCGGCTACGGCGGTTACTGCCTTCCAAAGGACACAAAACAGCTCCTTGCCAACTATGATGATGTGCCTCAGAACCTTGTAAGGGCAATCGTGGAAAGCAATCGCACAAGAAAGGATTACATCGCCGACAGAGTCCTCCAGCTTGCAGGCTACTATTCTTACAGCGGCACCGGGGAGTATGATGCAGCACACGAAAAGCATTGTGTTGTAGGTGTTTACAGGCTTACAATGAAAAGCAATTCAGACAACTTCAGACATAGCTCCATCCAGGGAGTGATGAAGAGGGTGAAGGCCAAAGGCGCGACTGTTGTAGTGTACGAGCCTGCACTTGAAGACGGAACGACATTCTTCGGAAGCCTAGTTGTGAATGACCTTCAGCGTTTCAAGGAGATGAGTGACGCGATCATTGCCAACAGATACGACCAGACCCTGGATGACGTAAAGGACAAGGTCTACACAAGAGATATATTCAAGAGAGACTGATGATGGAGACACACGTAGTGATAATGGCCGGCGGCATCGGAAGCCGATTCTGGCCGATGAGCACACCTGAGCTGCCTAAGCAGTTTGTGGACATACTTGGAGTGGGAAAGACGCTTATCCAGCTTACTGTAGAGCGCTTTGTGCCCCTCTGCCCTCAGGAGAACTTCTGGGTGGTTACTGGAGAACGCTATGTCGACCTCGTAAAGCAGCAGGTCCCTCAGCTTCTTGACGACCACATCATTGCAGAGCCTCAAGGCCGTGGAACTGCACCTTGCATCGCTTATGCCTGCTGGAAGATTGCACAGAAACACCAGGATGCAAACATCGTCTTCACTCCGTCAGATGCACTTGTAATCGACGTGACTGAGTTCCGCAGAGTAATCCGTGCGGCTTTGGAATTTACTGAGTCTCAGCATAGTATCGTTACAATAGGTATAAAGCCGGACCGTCCGGAGACAGGTTATGGATATATCGCCGAAGGCGAAAAGGTCGAAGGAACGGAGATATGCAAGGTCGACTCGTTCCGCGAGAAGCCGTCGCTTGAAGTGGCGAAGGACTATCTCCGTCAGGGCATATATCTTTGGAATGCAGGAATATTCGTATGGAATGTAAGTACAATCACGTCTGCTCTGCGTACCTACACTCCGACCCTTGCAGCAACAATGGATGAAATGTCAGCTGCCTTCTATACAGATTCAGAGAAAGAAGTGGTCGCACGCCTCTTCCCGACCTGCGAAAAGATCTCTATTGACTATGCCGTAATGGAGAAGGCCGACTGCATATATACACTCCCAGCATCTTTCGGCTGGAGTGACCTCGGCACCTGGGGCTCGTTGAGGAACCTTATGCCTCAGGATCAGGACGGCAATGCCGTTGTCGGAGAAAGTGTCCGTCTGGAAGGGACAAAAGGCTGTGTCGTGCACACTCCCGGCCTTTCAAAAGTCGTAGTGCAAGGACTTGAAGGATACATAGTTGCACAGCACGGTGACCGTCTGCTGGTCTGCCGCCTGGATGATGAGCAGAACATTACACGATACGTTTCTCAATAGTACTGTTATGGCAGATAATTATCTTGAAAAGAAATACGAAGCTCTTCAGGAACGTAAAGCCAAAGAGCAGAGGGCCAAGCAGATAGCCTGGAAGAAAAGAATGGATGCCTACAGGAAGAAGCTGGAACTGGAAAAGCAGGCCGCTATGGTTGCAGAGTCCCTAGAGAAAGATGCGGCGCCACAGGCCCAGGAGAATCCTGCGGACAGGGGAGAGTAGCATCCATATATATGAATATACACGCCAAGAGCGTGATTCAGGGGTGTATATGCACCCCTTTCTTTCTATATTGTGCATTACGGCTATCACGTCCCGGACTCGTGCCTTTTCGACCTTTTTAGAGTTTCCGTCACCTTTGATTGTAAGATCGTCACCCTCTCTGCGTACGACGCGGTGAATGATGTAGTCGCCAGTACTGTCCTTGAACAGAACCACGGCACCTCTTCTGATGTCGTTGTCCACAAATCCTCCCAAAGTCATCTTGTCCCGCCTGTCCACAAGGAAAGGATTCATACTGTTTCCCCTTACAGTGATGGTAGCAGTACGTCCCTCGGAAACAAGTCTCCTTATCTCCTCCATCATCAAAGCCTTATCTGCCAAAACTTGTGTCTTCATACTGCAAAATTAAGGATTATTTTCACTACCTTTGAAAGTTATGGAGAATATTTTCACATATACCGTAGCCGGGCATTCGTTTTCCTTCATAGTGCCGGACACGCTTCCTTCCCGCCAGTGGCTCAAGCCTTACGAGCCGTTCAGGTGTGGTGATGGTGGCGGGCCTGTGTTTACTTTGAGGCTGGAACTTGTGCCTTCATTGGCTGAAATTGCTGTGGGAGAGCTGGTCGAGTGCTTCAACGACGAGGCTCCATATCTTTGGGTGTTTAGAAATGGCGGGGTGTATGTCTTTGCTTTTTCATATACGAAGGATCATCCCGATTGCATTCTCGTTCCGTCTGAGGACTACAGCAGGAGTGTTGTGTACGTTGAGGACCAGAGGCTTGCAGAATTTGCTCTCAGCAATGCAGCAATGCTGTTGTACGCCTTCCGCACACTGCCCTATGAGACGCTTCTTGTTCACGCCTCGGTCGTGCAGTTCCAGGGAAGCGGCTATATGTTCCTTGGTCGAAGCGGTACAGGAAAGAGCACTCACAGCAGGCTCTGGCTTGAGAACATCGAAGGATCTGAACTTTTGAATGATGATAATCCGGTCATCCGTATTGTTGACGGCCAGGTGCGGGTGTTCGGCTCACCTTGGAGCGGAAAGACGCATTGTTACGTAAATGAAGACATTCCCTTACAGGCTGTTGTACGCTTGTCACAGGCCCCTTATAATAAGATAGCAAGGTCAGGTATGCTGCAGGCCTATGCGTCGCTGATGCCAGCCTGTTCGTGTATGAGGTGGGACCGCAAGAGCGTGGATTACTTGCATAAGACAGTTGAGAAGTTGATCGGCAGGGTAGGGTCGTGGCATTTGGAGTGCCTTCCCGACAAGGAGGCGGCGAGGTTGTGCTGTGATTCAGTGAAAATGTAATATTGGGTATATGCGATATATAAAATGGTATATACAGGCTGCGCGTCCGTATTGGAAGCAGATGACGGTGATGATGCTGTGTAATCTTCTGATTGCAGGCTGTGCTGTCGGATATGTCTTTGTCAGCAAGAAGCTTGTGGATGTAGCTGTCGCTCTTTTTAGAGGGGAACTTTCACGTAGCGGTCTGCTTGTCTGGGCTGTTGCTATGGTTGTAGTTGTCTTGCTGCGTATTTCGCTGAATGCCTTAAGAAGTTACGTCCAGACAACCACAGAAGTCAGATTCAAGAACGATCTTCGCAGAAGGCTGTTTGATTCTCTGATGCACATCAGAAATGAAAGTGTCGCACGCCTTCATTCCGGGGACCTCTTGAACAGGCTGCTGGAGGATGTGAGGGTGGTTTCGTCTGCCTTTGCAGTTTCCGTTCCGAGTCTTGTAGGAACAGCCTTTCAGCTTGCAGCTGCCCTTGCGTATTTTGCGATTCTGGACTGGCGTCTGGCTACGCTGATCGTTATAATTGTGCCGGGAGGTATATTTATAGGTAAATATATCACCCGGAGAATAAGAACTCTTACATCCGACATCAGGAAGAGCGATGCCTCTGTGCAGGCGCATCTGCAGGAGAGCGTTCAACATCTTTCCCTCCTTCAGTCGCTTGAATATACGGATGTAAGTACGTCTGAACTGGAGGGCCTTCAGAGCAGCCTTTATGGCAATGAGCTCAAGAGAGTGAAGTTCAGTGTGACTTCCCGACTTTTCATCGGCCTTGCTATGCAGGCAGGTCAGGTGGTAACCTTTCTGTGGGGAGCATTCGGCATAAGCACTGGAGCCATAAGTTATGGTATGATGACAGCTTTCCTTCAGCTGGTCGGTCAGGTCCAGCGTCCTGTCATCGAACTCAGCAGCAAACTGCCTTCTCTCATTCATTCTTCTGCGTCGATTGACCGACTTATGGAGATAGAAAACCTTCCACACGAGGATGTGCAGGATCCTCTTCTGCTTGAGGGTGTAGTAGGAGTAAGACTGACAGAAGTGTCCTTCGCTTATCCTGACTCCGAAAAGGATGTTTTGGAGCAGTTCTCATTTGACTTTACACCTGGAAGCCGCACTGCCATAGTCGGCCCGACAGGCGCCGGTAAGAGTACCCTCATACGCATCCTGCTTTCATTCCTGACTCCTCAAAAGGGAAAGGTAGAGCTTTATGCGACTGGTGGGAACTCTGTGGCAGCTGGCCCATCTACACGCTGCAATCTGGTCTATGTCCCTCAGGGCAATAGCCTCCTCAGCGGAACTATCAGAGAGAATCTCCTGATGGGTAATCCGGGGGCAAGTGATGCACAGCTGGAATCAGCTCTGCGCACAGCGGCTGCAGACTTCGTCTTCAGCCTCCCCGCCGGCCTCGAAACACAATGTTTCGAATCCGGCGGCGGCCTGTCCGAAGGCCAGGCCCAGCGCATCGCCATAGCCCGCGCACTTCTCAGACCGGGAACTGTCCTCTTGCTGGACGAATTCAGCTCAGCCCTTGACGTCGAGACAGAAACCCTCCTCCTGGAGCGCCTCACTTCCTCCCTCCCAGACCACACAATGATCTTCATAACCCACCGCGAGAAGATCATCGACTACTGCACCTCAGTTCTCCGACTTTAGAACTGTGATGTGTAAGCCCTTGATAATCAATAATATACTTGAGATGCCTGCTGTCGCGATACAGCAGGCATCTTGGTTAAAGCGTTCAGCCTCAGGGTGTTGCGCGATTTCTTCACGTCTGTGCTAATATAAAAAAGGCAGCCACTTTCAGTGACTGCCTTATATTTATCGATATAGAGTCTCGATTAGAGCTTTGGACCAGCTGCTACGAGAGACTTACCGAGGTCGTTACCTGTGAACTTAGCGAAGTTCTTGATGAAGCGGCCTGCGAGATCCTTAGCCTTCTCCTCCCACTGGCAAGCGCACTCGTAAGTGTCGCGTGGGTCGAGGATAGCTGGGTCAACGCCTGGGAGCTCAGTAGGAACTACGAAATCGAAGTAAGGGATAGTCTTAGTAGGAGCCTTGTCGATAGAACCGTCGAGGATAGCGTCGATGATTCCGCGAGTGTCCTTGATAGAGATACGCTTACCTGTTCCGTTCCATCCTGTGTTCACGAGGTATGCCTTAGCACCAACCTTCTCCATTCTCTTAACGAGCTCCTCACCGTACTTGGTTGGGTGGAGTGAAAGGAATGCAGCACCGAAGCAAGCTGAGAAAGTAGGAGTTGGCTCAGTGATACCACGCTCTGTACCTGCAAGCTTAGCGGTGAAACCTGAGAGGAAGTAGTACTGAGTCTGCTCAGGAGTAAGGATAGATACTGGAGGGAGAACTCCGAATGCGTCAGCTGAAAGGAAGATAACCTGCTGAGCGTGAGGACCCTTTGAAGGAAC
>JAFVOX010000053.1:0-22418 GCA_017505605.1 Bacteroidales bacterium | reverse complement strand
GCACAGGCAGCTGTCAAGTCAATCTTCAAGCAGCTCTCACAGAGCTGGAAGAACCTCACCAACGCCCAGATCCTGGCGTGGAATGCCTTGGCTCAGACCCAGGCCGGCAAATCCGTCCTCGGTACCTCAGCAAAGATCTCCGGAGCCAACCTCTACTCACGCCTCAACTACTGGATTGTATCCTGTGGTGGAGAAGCCCTCTCCAACCCTCCTGCGCTCCAGGGCGTTGAAGCTCCGACCGAAGCCGTCGTAACCCTCACCCCAACCAAGTTCACATTCGAGCTCGAAGGAGAACCGGACAACGCAGCTGACCTCAAGCTCATCATAATGGCATCCGCTCCACAGTCCAACGGTGTCACCCGTGCCTACGGAAAGGCAGTCCAGATCGCCCAGCCTCTCGAAGCAGTCTGCGAAGAATACGACATCAAAGAAGACTTCGACAACAAGCACGGCGCCCCTAACGCTGCCGCCCCAAAAGTCTTCATGAAGTACTTCTTCGTGAACACCAAAACCGGCGAAAAATCCGGCGAAATGCTCACCCTGGTCAGACTCGACGAAGACGCACCAGTAGAAGGCGAGTAATCCTTTCCTCCTGAATTTTATTGACTAACCCCGCAACGGTCACACATCCGCTGCGGGGTTTAACAATTCAAATGATGCACTTATGGAAAACCGGTCTATTTCCCAGAACTTCACTTTTGATGAGTTTGAACACAGTTCAACAGCGATTGCCCTTGGGTTGCAAAATGAAATACCCAATGAGACTGTACGCAAAGCAATCCGTCTTCTTGTTATAAATATTCTTCAACCCTTACGAGATGCACTGGGTAAACCGCTTGTGATAAATAGTGGATATAGAAGCCCTGAACTGAATATAGCTGTCGGAGGCTCTAAAAACAGTCAACACCTTCGAGGTGAGGCCGCTGATGTCGCTTCGGAAGATCCGATGCACCTGGTTAGGCTAATAAAAGAGAATAATCTCCCTTTTGACCAGATTATTGTTTATGCGAACTTTGTTCATATCAGCTATTCCTCAAAAGAATCTCAGCGTATGCGTATTATATATAATAAGTAGCAGCCATTGGAAATATTGCTATTCTTTTGTACCTTCGCAGGAGAAGTTGATGCCAATCAACTTTATTTTTAACTCAACAGCCTTGCTCTCTTCGGACAGCAAGGCTATTTCTTACTCTGGGGGACATACGGGGGACGCAAAACATAAAGAAAAATCGCTAAAGCACTGATTTAGTGTACTTTAGCGATTTTATCCGTGATTCGGTTGGGATTCGAACCCAAGACCCACAGCTTAGAAGGCTGTTGCTCTATCCAACTGAGCTACCGAACCGATCCTTTATGTTCCTCTTTCCGGTGGGCTTGAGGCCCGGGTGCGGAAATCGGACTGCAAAGATAAGTAAAATTATTTTAATAGCAAGATTATTTTTTGTTTGCTGTGATTTTTCCTGCGATTTCGATGCCGGTTACCAGACTGAAGCCTATCAGGGCGATGATGATGGCGCTGCCGATGTGGAGGCTGCCGGTCAGCTCGGCCTGGGCTATCGCTTCAGGGTTGCTCCACGGCCAGATCTTCACCAGGCTGCCGATTATGAAGCCTGCAAGGATGATCAGAACCTGCTTGTGCCAGCGTGACAGGAGCCAGTGCAGGAGCTTCGAGAAACTCAGGATTCCGACTATCGCACCGATGGCGAACACTCCGATTATCAACAAGTTACCTACGACATTTTGACCTGCTACAAGGTCCGAGACAGCGCCGAGTATATATTGATACTTGCCAAGAATCAGCAGTATGAAGCTGCCGGAAATGCCGGGAAGGATCATCGCACAGATGGCAATCGCTCCGCTGAGGAATATGAACCACAGCGCGTCGGGAGTCTGGGTAGGGGAGAGTGTGCATATGGTCACGCCGAGCACGACGCCTCCGATCAGAAAGAGAATCTCGCGAAGGCCCCAGCCGGAAATGCCGCGAAGAATGAATATCGACGACGCGACGATCAGACCGAAGAAAAATGCCCACGTCTGGATCGGGAAGCCGCTAAGCAAGGTCTGCATCACGGTGGCAAGGGATATGACGCTGATGCCGATTCCGACCATCAGCGAAAGGAGGAACCCTCCGTTGATATGCCGCCAGAACTCCTTGAACTTTCCGGTGAAGAACAGCTTCACCGCCTCGGCGTTGATCGCTGCAAGCGATGCGACGAACTTATCGTATATCCCCATAATGAAGGCGATAGTACCGCCTGACACGCCCGGAATCACATCTGCCGCACCCATACACGCGCCTTTGATGGCCGTCAATATATATTCGGAAAATTTACCCATATATCATCTTACCTTTTCGAGGAACTCTGTCATACCTGTAAATATCCTGCGCACATCGGAGCGGAGGTCTTCGGTCGGACTTCCTGATATTATCATATCATAGGCGTGGCCCTGGAATGGACAGCGTCCGATCTTGAAACGCGCTTTGGCACAGCGACTTACAAATTCGATAGGGAAGTCGCCGTTCTCGATCAGGGATATGAACAGGTCGCTCGGCTCCTCCAGCAGTCCGCTGAGTTTGCCCAGATCCGGCGTTCCAAGCCAGTCGAGTTCCTTCTTGATTATAGTTGTTGTGATGCTGGTCAGAAGCAGTTCCTCCTGGCCGAGTTTTCTGAAGTCGAAGAAGTATATATTGACCTTTATGCCCTGCTTTCTGCCCCAGGAGAGGATGTCTTCCTTGAGGACATCGAAGCCGGGCTCCTCGACATCGATGACCACATTGACGGTCGAAATCTCGCTCAAAGGCAGGATTCCGGTCGGGATGTCGCTGATATATTTCTTTATCTTCCTTTTGCGGAAGAATCTTAATATGCTGTCAAACATAGTCTTATTCAGGTGTATTTGCGGCGATCAGGTCACGGATTTCTTTCTTTGCTGCCTTCCAGCGCGGGATGTCGATCTTTGTTCCGACTACCTCCACCACTTTTGCGGCGATGATCGAACCGACTTCTCCGCACACCTTCAGCGGCATACCGAGCGAGTGGGCGTAGAGGAATCCTGCAGCATATGTGTCACCGGCTCCTGTCGCGTCGACCGGTGTCGCCGGCCACGACTCTATATAATGGTACTCGTCGCCTCTCTTGACCATCGAGCCGTCCTTTCCGACCTTTACGACTGCAATCTGGCAGTGCTTTGCAATCTCGTCCAATGCCTCGCGCGGCTCCATCTTGGTAAATGCCTTTGCCTCCGTCTCGTTCGCGAAGACGATGTCGACATAATTCTCGACAATGTCGTGCAGGAAGGCGTCGTTGGATTCAACGACGTTGTAAGATGCCATATCTATGGATATAAGGCAGCCCGCCTCTTTCGCCAGCTCCACAGCGCGTCGGATAGTTGCCTGATTCTGAACAAGATAACCCTCGATATGGAAATAATCATATCCCTGGAAATACTCAAGCTTCAGGTCCTCAGGAACAAGCTCGAGCGCTGCTCCGAGGTACACGGCGAATGTCCTCTCCGCGTTCGGGGCGGTAATGAACACCATAGCCCTGCCTGACGAATTCACACCCTTGAGGAGGGTGGACTTGATGCCGTACTGGGCCTGGTCGCTCTTGAAAAGGTGTCCCAGATCGTCGTCTCCGACCTTGCCGATGAAGCCGGACTCCATACCGAAAATAGCGGTTCCGGTGATAGTGTTGGCTGCGGATCCGCCAGCTACCAGCTGCACTCCCATAGGCTTGAGAGTCCTCCAGATCTTGTCTCCGGTCTCCATATCCACGTGCTGCATACTGCCTTTCGGAAGGTGGAACTCTTTCAGGAATTTGTCGTCAGGAAGTATCGCCAGAATGTCTGTCAAGGCGTTTCCAATGCCAAGTATTGAAGCCATAATTGTATGTTTTTCTCTATAAACACACAAAGATAGCAAACTTTTGAATAAATTTGCAGGCTCTCAGTCAAGGCTTAGATGAAAATGGATAAAAGGATATATAATATATTAAAGTACTGCCTCTCGGCCGGCCTGGCCTTCGTGCTTCTGTACTTCTCCTTCCGCGATGTGGACTGGACGGAGTTCTGGAACAGCGTGAAAGCCTGCAGATGGGAGTACGTCGCCCTGTCAATGGTCGCGGGATCTGTCGCCTTCTGGCTCAGGGCGTTGAGGTGGCGCAAACTTCTCCTTCCAATAGACCCGTCCATCACGGTTTTGACAGCATTCAATGGAGTGAATATCGGAAATATATCGAACTATGTCTTCCCGCGCATCGGCGAGTTCGTGCGCTGCGGCGTGATTACACGCCGCTCAGCACCGAGCGAAGACGGGAGCGGGCAGAAGAAGGCAACGTATGAGAAAGTGCTTGGAACAGTGGTGCTGGAAAGAGGATGGGAACTGCTCGTGATGTTGCTGCTTCTGGTTGTCGTCGTGGCCGGCGGCTTCGACAGATTCGGCGGCTTCTTTGTGGACCAGATCCTCACGCCGATGTCGCAGAAGTTCAATTTAGGTATATGGGGAATTCTGGCCGTGCTACTTGCAGCAGGCCTTCTGGCACTCTATCTTTTATGGCGTTTCAGAGAGAGTGTTTCTTTCTGTAAAAAGATATGGGGAATCTTCCGCGGTGTCATCCAAGGTTTCTCCAGCTGTATGAAGATGGACCAGAAGTGGCTCTTCTTTGCCTACACGGCACTCATCTGGGTGATGTACTGGCTTATGGCGGCCAGCATAATGTGGGCGGCACCATTCCTGGATGGCCTTGACCTGATAGACGCCCTCTTCCTCTCCCTGGTCGGCGGCCTCGGCTTCGCCGTGCCTGTCCCTGGAGGCATAGGCGCCTTCCACTTCATCATCAGTCTCACCCTCTCAGTAATGTATGGCATCCCGATGGAGACCGGAATCATCTACGCAACCCTCTCCCACACAACCCAAGCCATAACCCAAATCTCATTCGGCCTGGGATCTTACACCTACGAAGCCATAAAAAAATAGGAACAGCCCTCGCCATTCCTATTATCCTTTGCTTATCGTATGGATAGCCCCATCTCCCGATTGTCATCCCGAGCGACCGAAGGGAGTCGAGATATCTCTATACCAGTGTCCTACTCCATCGTCAACTCCACCGGACAATGGTCCGATCCGAAGATCTCTGTGTGAATCTTCGCACCTCTGAGCCTGTCCTTAAGATTCTCACTTGTAACGAAATAGTCGATACGCCACCCGATGTTCTTCTGTCTGGCCTGGAAGCGGTATGACCACCAGGAATATATGTCAGTAGCATCCGGATAGAAGTGTCTGAATGTGTCGATGAAGCCCTTGCCCAGAAGGTCTGTGAACTTGCCTCGCTCCTCGTCAGTGAAACCCGGATTGCGTCTGTTCGTCTTAGGATTCTTCAGGTCTATCTCCTGGTGAGCGACATTCAGGTCACCGCAGTATACCACTCCCTTCTTCTGGGCCAGTCCGCAGAGGTAATCCCTCATCGCATCCTCCCAGGTCATCCTGTAGTCCAGCCTCTTGAGCTCATCCTGAGTGTTAGGCGTATAGCAGCAGACAAGGTAGAAATCCTCCATCTCCAGTGTGATCACCCTACCCTCGTGGTCGTGCTCATCTATCCCCAGACCATAAGTCACACTCAGCGGAGTGTGCTTTGTGTATATAGCCGTGCCGGAGTAACCCTTCTTGTCTGCAAAGTTCCAATATGACTGATAACCAAGGAATTCCAGATCCAGCTGCCCCGCCTGCATCTTAGTCTCCTGCAGACAGAAGAAATCAGCATCCAACTCTTCAAATATATCGGCAAATCCCTTACCGCACACAGCCCTCAGGCCATTCACATTCCAAGAAATAAACTTATACATATCCTTACTTTTTCTGCGAAAATAACACTTTTTCCTCACAACTCCCCAGCGCGAGTGCAAAAACCCTATAAAAGCGTACGCGGTCCCCTCCGTTTTCGGGGGACCGCGTACACTTTAGGCCCAAAACTGCACTCGCTCCCTCCACATCCCACCTTTAGGCTGACCACGATAACCCGTCGGCCCTTCTCCAGAGAACGTTAAAAATAAATTCAAAAACGTTAAAAATTCGACAATCTTTTAAAGAAAAAGAAAAACTTGCAGAATCTTTTTTAAAATCGAGTGATATATTGACTGGTCCCTCATAATTTAGCGGCAGAGATTTCCGGAAGATCCGGAGGTCGGAAATGTATAAATCTGAATATATGAAGGGATACTATCACGTAAGCAGCCACGGGCTGGAGAAAAACGACATCTTCAAAAGTAAGCAGGACTTCATCTCGGGAATGAACGACATCGCCATCTGCATTCTGGGCTTCGATGTCTCCATCCTCTGCTTCTGTCTGATGAGCAACCATTTCCATTTTCTTTTGTATGGTACTCAGGACGAGTGCAGGAAGTTCTCTGAGGAGTACAAAAGGAGATGCGCGATGAGGATGAGACTGGCAGGAGAGGTTCAAGGTTTGAAGGACGTCCAGGTGCGTTTGGATTTTGTAGACGATCAGTTGTATCTGGAAAATGTCATAGCCTACATTTTAAGGAATCCGATAGCAGCAGGTATATGGATGATGCCGTATCATTACCGGTGGTCCTCTATATCTCTATATTTCAGGGGAGATGATTCTCCAAAGGGGACCAGGATAGGCGATCTGAGTATTCGGCAGCGTTTTCGTATCTTGAAGTCGAGACTCGAGTTGCCGGGTGACTATGTGATGGACGATCAAGGAATGATTCTTCCGTCCTGCTATGTGGATTCTGCTTCGGTTGAGAAGATCTTTGGTCATCCTGCAAGACTGATGATGGCGCTTGCCAGGAAAATAGAGAATGATGTCGAACTGAAGTTTGGTGTGGCAAATGATGTCACGATGACCGATCAAGAAATACTGACTCAGATGAAAGACTTGATAAAGAAGGAGTTTGGCAAAGATTCCATTTCGCAGTTGTCGGTTGAACAGCGTATCAGCCTGTGTCTTATGCTGAAAAGAAACTTCAGAGCAGGGGTAAAGCAGATTGCAAGACTGACCCGTATCGATCCTGCTGTTGTGGCAAAGATAGTATAGCGAGTGCAAAAACCCTATAAAAGCGTACGCGGTCCCCTCCATTTCCGGGGGACCGCGTACACTTTAGGCCCAAAACTGCACTCGCTCACCGTCGCCAGTACTCGCTCACCGTCGCCAGTACTCGCTCACCGCAGCCTGCACTCGCTCACCGTCGCCTGCCCTCGCTCCTGCAACCTGCAGGAACTCACTGCATCCCGCAAGAACCTTCTGAGACCTGTTTCGTCAGATTACTCCAAAGTCCACTCAGTGCCTTCCTTCGTGTCCTTGATCAGGATGCCCAGAGCCTTGAGGTCGTCGCGGATGCGGTCGCTTGTTGCCCAGTCCTTAGATGCTTTGGCTGCCTTGCGCTGCTCCAGGACCATAGACACCAGACCGTCGATGGTCTGCATTGTCTTGCTGCCTTCGCTTTCCTCATCGCGCAGGCCGAGAACTCCGAAGACAATGTTGTCAAACAAGTCTACAAGTGCCTGGTAGTCAGATGAGTCAAGAGTAAGTTTCTTATCCTTTACAGTGTTGATGATACGCACTGCGTCGAAGATATGAGACAGGGCGATCGGTGTGTTGAGGTCATCGCAGAGAGCCTCATAAACGCCCTCTACAAGTGCGCGGACCTCAGCATTTGAAGCCGCAATCTCAGCAGGGGCAACTGCAGAAACAAACTCCCCGTAAGCAAGTGCCGGAGCCGGCTGCACACCGTAAGCTCCTGCCAGAGCGCGCAGATCCTTGGCCGCCTGCATAATCCTCTTAAGTCCCTTCTCCGCAGCCTGGAGAGCCTCATTGCTGAAGTCCAGAGTTCCGCGATAGTGAGCCTGAAGGATGAAGAAACGCACTGTCATAGGGGTGTAAGCCTGCTCAAGCTTGGCGTGTGCACCAGCGAACAGCTCTGGAAGAGTGATGAAGTTTCCAAGTGACTTGCCCATCTTCTTGCCCTCGATAGTGATCATATTGTTGTGCATCCAGTACTTCACACCGCTGCAGCCGCGTGAAGCTGTGTTCTGTGCAATCTCGCACTCGTGGTGAGGGAACAGCAGATCCATTCCGCCGCCGTGTATGTCGAACTCCTTGCCAAGGTACTTCTCACTCATTGCCGAGCACTCCAGATGCCATCCCGGGAAGCCGTCGCTCCACGGTGAAGGCCAACGCATAATGTGCTCCGGAGAAGCCTTCTTCCACAATGCGAAATCGTATGAAGCCCTCTTGTCCTGCTGTCCGTCAAGGTCACGTGTTCCTTCCTTAACCTCATCCAGAGTGCGGCCTGAGAGCACGCCATACTTGTGGTCAGCATCGTACTTGAGCACATCGAAATAGATCGAGCCATTGCTCTCATATGCATATCCTGCATCAATTATCTTCTTCACCAGGTCGATCTGCTCGATGATGTGTCCTGACGCACGCGGCTCAATCGACGGCGGAGCCACATTGAGCTGACGCATAGCCTCGTGATATGCCAGAGTACATCTCTGCACGACCTCCATAGGCTCAAGCTGCTCAAGGCGAGCCTTCTTTGCAATCTTGTCCTCGCCCTCATCAGCATCGTGCTCAAGATGCCCCACATCAGTGATGTTGCGGACATAACGCACCTTGTAGCCAAGGTGACGAAGCAGTTTCACGAACACGTCATAAGTGACTCCCGGCCTTGCGTGACCGAGGTGTGCATCACCATACACAGTCGGGCCGCAGACATAGAGTCCCACGTGTCCCTCATTCAAAGGTTTGAATATTTCCTTCTTCCTTGAAAGTGAATTGGTTATATATAATTCTCTCATATGATATATAATTTACAATCTTTCGCCATCCGGCGCTTTCCGTACCAACCTGCAAATATAATCAATTATTTCGGTAAAGCCTCTTGTTGAAGAATATATAATTCCTTGCCACTGTGACATATCCCTTAATATCTGTCCCCGCCCGACTTTCTGACCGAATATTACCTTGCGTGCATTGTGCGCGAGGAAAAAAATGCTATATTTGTAGGTTGGTTTCAGAAAATTAATTCTAAGAAATATGAAAGTAGCTATCATTATGGGATCGACAAGCGATCTCGACATTATGTCACAGGCAATCGACGTACTCGAAGGATTCGGAGTAGAGGTTGTGAAAAGAGTAATCAGTGCGCACAGAACACCGGATCTTATGTGCGAATTCGCTAAGTCAGCCAAGGCGAACGGCATCGGCGTCATCATCGCGGGTGCAGGTGGAGCCGCTCACGTAGCCGGAGTCGTTGCCGGAATGACAACAGTCCCAGTGATCGGAGTCCCTATCCAGACAAAGGCACTTGGCGGAATGGATTCACTCCTTTCGATCGTGCAGATGCCTGCAGGTATCCCGGTAGCTACAATGGCAATCAACGGTGCAAAGAACGCCGGCCTCTTCGCAGCACAGATCCTCGCTCTCACAGACGAGACCCTCGCAGCGAAGCTCGACGAGTTCCGCAAGGAACAGACCCAGAAGGTCCTCGACGCGACAATCTAAACATAATTACATAGCAACGGATATGAAAAATTACCGTATTTACGTAGAAAAGTATCCTGAATTTCAGGTAGAGGCACGCAGCCTCAGGAACGAGCTGAACGAGAACCTCCAGCTCGAACTCCCTTCACTGCGCTACCTCAATGTCTATGACCTCTTCGGCTTCTCGGAAGAACTCCTTGAGAAGAGCCGCTACAGCGTATTTGGAGAGATCGTAACAGACAGCGTTACAGACGAATGTGACCTGTCAGGCACTAAATACATAGCCGTGGAGTACCTTCCAGGCCAGTTCGACCAGCGTGCAGCTTCGGCTGTAGACTGTGTCCGTCTCATCGACCCGACAGCAAAAGTGAGCATCAAGAGTTCAAAGCTCATCATCCTTCCGGGCGACACCACAGACGAAACAATCGAAAAGATCAAGCGTTACTATATCAACGCAGTGGAGTCTCGTGAGAAAGACCTTGCGAAACTTTCTGCAATGGAGCAGCCGGAAGTGACTCCGGTGCCTGTCCTTGAAGGACTTACAGCGCTCGCAGAAGAGGAACTTGCACCATATTGCAAGAAGATGGGCCTGGCAATGAACGCCGATGACCTCCGCGAAGTGGTGAACTACTTCAAGGCCGAGGGCCGCGACCCTTCCGAGACCGAGCTCCGTATCCTTGACACCTACTGGAGCGACCACTGCCGCCACACCACCTTCACAACCGAGCTCGAAGAGATCGACGTGGAGGAGTCATTCCTCAAGGAGGAGATCGACGGCACGCTCAACCTCTATATGAAGATCCGCAAGGAACTCGGCCGCGAGCACAAAGGCCTGAACCTTATGGATATGGCGACAGTAGGAGCGCGCTACCTCAAGGCACACGGCTACCTCGATGATATGGAGGTGAGCGAAGAGAACAACGCCTGCAGTATATATGTAGACGTGGACATCGTCACTGACGAAGGAGAAATGACCACAGAAAAGTGGCTTCTCCAGTTCAAGAACGAGACCCACAACCATCCTACAGAGATCGAGCCTTTCGGAGGCGCTGCGACTTGTCTTGGTGGAGCAATCCGTGACCCGCTCTCTGGCCGTGCCTACGTCTACCAGGCAATGCGCGTGACCGGTGCAGGCGACATCTATCTCCCTGTTGCTGAGACTATTCCTGGCAAGCTCCCACAGAGCATCATCTCACGCAAGGCAGCTGCAGGTTACTCCAGCTACGGTAACCAGATCGGTCTTGCAACAACCCACGTACGTGAGGTTTACCACGAGGGATATGTGGCAAAGCGTCTCGAGGTAGGAGCAGTAGTAGGAGCAGTGAAGGCAGACAGCGTGCGCCGCGAGAGTCCGGCTCCAGGTGACATCGTCCTTCTCCTTGGAGGCCGCACAGGCCGTGACGGAGTCGGCGGAGCGACCGGATCATCAAAAGAACACACAGAAGAATCACTCGAGACTTGCGGCAGCGAGGTACAGAAGGGTAATGCACCTGAAGAGAGAAAGCTCCAGCGCCTCTTCCGCCGTCCTGAAGTGACAAGACTCATAAAGAAATCAAACGACTTCGGAGCAGGTGGAGTCAGCGTAGCCATCGGTGAGCTCACTGACGGTCTTGACATCTACCTCGACCGAGTACCGACCAAGTATAGCGGCCTGAACTCAACTGAGCTCGCAATCAGTGAGTCACAGGAGCGTATGTCAGTTGTCATCGAGGCCAAGGACAAAGAAGCTATGATGGCCTACTGCGCAAGCGAGAACGTAGAGGTGAACCACGTGGCAGACGTGACCGACAGAGGCCGTATGCGTATGTTCTACGGCGACAGGATCATCGTAGACCTCTCACGCGAATTCATCGATTCAGCCGGAGCAAAGCACTATGCAAAAGCAACCGTAGGTGCAGTCGAGAACAAGAATCCGTTCCAGCGCACAGTTGAGGGCGACACTCTCGAGGACAAGATCTTCAACAACCTCCAGGACCCTAACGTGACCTCACAGAAGGGCCTCATCGAGATGTTCGACTCTACAATCGGACGCTCTACAGTCCTTATGCCGTTCGGAGGTATGCTCCAGGCGACAGAGACACAGGTTTCAGTCCAGAAGCTCCCTACAGACGGCTACACCGACACAGCCAGCATTATGGCCTTCGGTTACAACCCGTACATCGCAAGCTGGAGCCCTTACCACGGAGCAGCATATGCAGTGGTTGAGGCCTGCTCAAAGGTAGTTGCAGCCGGAGCAAGCTACGAGAAGATGCGCTTCTCTTACCAGGAGTACTTCGAGCGTATGACAGACCGCAAGTCTTGGGGCAAGCCGCTTTCTGCCCTCCTCGGAGCCCTCAAGATGCAGGTTGAGCTCGGTCTTCCGTCAATCGGAGGTAAGGACTCGATGAGCGGAACATTCGAGAACATCAACGTGCCGCCAATGCTTATGGCCTTCGGTATCACAACCGTCGACGCAGACAAGGTGATCTCGCCTGAGCTCAAGTACGAGGGCAACAAGCTCTACCTTATCAAGCACACTCCACTGGCTAACTATATGCCTGACACCGAGCAGCTTAAGAAGAACTGGGCATATATCACCGAACAGATCGAGAAAGAAAATATCGTGTCGGGCTACGCCCTCGGATTCGGAGGAATCGCCGAGGCCATCTGTAAGATGTCCTTCGGTAATGGCCTCGACGCGAAGATCAAGGTCGACGAGGCAGAACTCTTCAACTACGGCTACGGTTCGATCATCGTCGAATCCGAGACCGAGCTCGACTACCCGAACGCGATCCTCATCGGTGAGGTGACCGACGGCGAAGAGAGCGAACTCACAATCAACGGAAAGAAATTCGACATATTCGAACTCATCTCGGTCAATGCCGAAAGATTCGCCCAGGTGTATCCGGACACAGCCGAGGCATATAACCAGAAGACCGTCCCTGCCGGCCTGGAAGGCGTGAAGCCGTTCAAGGCGAAGAAGGCTGACCTTAAATATAAGGGCGAACCTGTCGAGACACCGATCGCGTACCTCCCTGTATTCCCTGGTACAAACTGCGACTATGACTCGGCGAAGGCATTCCGCAATGCCGGTGCAGAGGTTCGTATGAGCGTATTCTGCAACCTCACTGAGGACGACATCTTCCGCTCAATCGCCGAAATGAAGAAGAATATCGACGAATGTCATATCCTTATGCTCAGCGGCGGATTCTCAGCAGGTGACGAGCCTGACGGTAGCGGTAAGTTCATCGCGAACGTATTGAACAATAAGGACATAGCTGATGCCATCCACGCACTCATCGACCGCGGCGGACTCATCCTCGGTATCTGTAACGGCTTCCAGGCCCTCGTCAAGTCAGGCCTCCTTCCATACGGCCGTCTCGGTCAGGTGACAAAGGACAGCCCGACACTCTTCCGCAACGACATCAACCGCCACATCTCCCAGATGGTGACCACAAGAGTCTCTACAACCAACTCACCTTGGCTTGCAGGCTTCTCAGTGGGCGACCTCCACACAATTGCAGTCAGCCACGGAGAGGGTAAATTCGTTGTGAATGAGGAATTTGCGAAGGAGCTCTTTGCAAACGGCCAGGTGGCATTCCAGTACGTCGACCCTATCGACGAGGAAGTCACAATGGAGTCTCCATACAACCCTAACGGCTCTTACTACGCAATCGAAGGAATCATCAGCAAGAACGGCCAGATCCTCGGTAAGATGGGTCACACCGAGCGCTACGAAGGCAACCTCTTCAAGAATATAATGGATGAAGGCCTCGAGCAGCCGCTCTTCGACAACGCGGTAGCATACTTCCGCGGCGAATAAAACGAACATCATCCCCGGCTTGACCGAGGAACCAACCCGAACCATCATCCCCGGTCCGACCGGGGATCTAATAGAAACAAAATGTGTAAGTGTAATTTCAGAGACGACAAACTCCACCACGAATGTGGAGTCCTCGGAATATATGGAGTAGAAGACGCTGCAGGCCTCGCATACTACGGCCTGCACGCCCTCCAGCACCGCGGCCAGCAGGGCTGCGGCATCGTCACCGTCGGTCCTACAGGAGATTTCCATCGAGTAAAAGGCGATGGACTTGTAAACGAAGTTTTCAATGAGCAGAATATGGCAAAGCTGCCGGGCAAGATGGCCATCGGTCACGTCCGCTACAGCAACGCCGGCTGCAAGGGAACTGAAAACATCCAGCCGTTCCTCTTCCACCACAGCTCAGGTGACTTTGCAATGGCTAACAACGGCCAGATCGTGAACTACAACAAGCTCCGCCAGGACCTTGAGGACAAAGGCAGCCTCTTCCAGTCTTCATCGGACGCGGAAGTGCTTGCTCATCTGATCAAGAAACAGGGCGTAGACAACACCCAGCCACGTATTGTGGCCCTGAAGGAAGCCCTCAATATGCTCGAGGGAGCCTTTGCATTCGTCGTGATGACAGGTAGACGTATATACGCCTGCCGCGATAAATACGGCTTCCATCCGCTCGCGATCGGAAAGCTCGGCGACGGCTACGTCGTAGCCAGCGAGACCTGCGCTTTCGACGTGCTTGGAGCTGAATATATCCGCGATGTCGAGCCAGGCGAAATCGTCACCCTCGACCACCACGGCATCCGCAGCCAGTTCTATGCTCAGCCGGAGCGCCACGCTATGTGTGCGATGGAGTACGTGTACTTTGCCCGCCCGGACAGCGACATCGAAGGCTGCAATGTGCATAACTACCGCAAGGAATCCGGCAAGATCCTCTTCAGAGAGTCTCCGGCAGATGCAGACATAGTCATCGGTGTTCCTGATTCCAGCCTCAGTGCGGCCCAGGGCTACGCAGAAGCCAGCGGCCTCCCGTACGAAATGGGACTCATCAAGAGCAAGTACGTCGGCCGTACCTTCATCCTTCCGACCCAGTCTCTCCGTGAGAAAGGAGTCAAGATGAAGCTCTCTCCAGTGAAGACTATAGTAAAAGGTAAGAGGGTAGTGCTCGTAGACGACTCGATCGTCCGCGGAACCACCTCCCTGAAGATCGTCAAGATGCTTAGAGAGGCAGGAGCTTCCGAAGTTCACGTCCGTATCGCCAGCGCCCCTCTCAAGTACACCTGCTACTACGGAGTAGACGTCCACACACCGCAGGAGCTCATCAGTAACAGCAATAGTGTCGAGCAGGTATGCAAGCTCATCGACGCCGACTCCCTCGCCTTCCTCTCCCACGAAGGAATGCTCGCAGCCGGCCACCGCGACGACCTCTGCCTTGCCTGCTTCAACCACAAGTACCCGACCAAAATCTACGAAGACTAACATCTTCCACATCCCATAACCCGAGCCCGTCCTGCATTTGGACGGGCTTTCATCTTTCAACCACCCTCAGCATTCTGCCCCAGTCCTTGTGAGCACCCCTTTTTAAGGACTGGCCATTGATTCTGGCTCTCCAGTCCTTGTGATCACCCCTTTTCAAGGACTGGCCATTGATTTTGGGCCTCCAGTCCTTGTGGGAGCCCCTTTTCAAGGACTGGGCATTGATTCTGGGCCTCCAGTCCTTGTGAGCACCCCTTTTCAAGGACTGGGCATTGATTCTGGGCCTCCAGTCCTTGTGAGCGCCCCTTTTTAAGGACTGGGTTAGGCTTTGTGCAGCAGCTATGAGTTTCCTCAGTGGATAAATGCCGTCTGAGCGAGAATCCTGCCAGCTACTATGCCATTGTGCACGGCCTTAGCACAAAGCAGCCAGCGCGAACCCTTTGGGTTTTGTTCGCGCTGGCTGCTTTGAATCGCCGGCCCCGTCCTCCCCAGTTCTACCTCCCCAGTCCTTGTGAGAGCCCCTTTTCAAGGACTGGGCATTGATTCTTGGCCTCCAGTCCTTGTGGGAGCCCCTTTTAAAGGACTGGGCTAGGCTTTGTGCAGCATCTATGAGTTTCCTCAGTGGATAAATGCCGTCTGAGCGAGAATCCTGCCAGTTACTATGCCATTGTGCACGGCCTTAGCACAAAGCAGCCAGCGTGAACCCTTTGGGTTTTGTTCGCGCTGGCTGCTTTGAATCGCCGGCCCCGGTTATGGCCGGCGATGGTGCGCTGTGGTCTAGAAAGTGGCCGGCCTGCATACTCGCCGGCCACGTCCTCCCCAGTTCTACCTTCCCAGTCCTTGTAAGAAGCCCTTTTCAAGGACTGGCCATTGATTTTGGCTCTCCAGTCCTTGCCAGAGCCCCTTTTCAAGGACTGGGGGAGTGATTCTCATAGAGGAATGCAGGAAAGTAATGATTTTAAGCAATTTGCTTTGCAGTTTCGAGGATTTCTTGTACTTTTGATGTGCATTCGGTATCTCCGATGTGCATTAGGACTATTCTGGTTCGCCATCCACGATCAAATGGCTAAGTTATTAACATTTAATGCTATTTGGTTATGTTAGATTCAAGCAACATCATTCTAAATGTGAAGACCGTCCCTGCATTTGACACTGAAAAGATGCGTCCGCACACGGCTTATACCGTCTATCAGACTGTTGCCGGTCAGTTTACAATTGCTTCCGGATGGACGCTGAAGGATGCTCTTGATCTGTATGCGCGTCTCTACAATTGCAATCGTAATGCCTTAAAAGTCAAGCGCCCGTTCATTCAGCAGTAATCAGATCAGTATGGCTATTGAACGAAGGACTTTGACTTTCTTTGAGAAAGAAAAGTTGTGTGAAGAGAGGTTTGATGCGTCTGGACCTTTCTGGCATTTGTACACAGACGGTACCAGGATGCAGAATGTGTTTGTTACTAAAGATCTCTTTGAGATAGGCCTTGCAGCGCTTGGGGTGTCTTGCCGTTTGATCCCCAAAGTGAAATTGGTTTCTTTCGAATTGATGGTAAATCACCTCCATTTGATAATGACAGGGCAGAGAGAAGACTGTTGCTTGCTTTTTGAGATGTTTAAGGACAGGTTGATCAGAATTCTCTCAAGAAATGATCTAGTGGTAGATCTGACAGACTTCAATCCTTATATCCTTCCGATCCCGGATTTAAAGGCACTCAGAAATGAAATTTTATATACGCACCGCAATGCATATGTCGCAAACCCTGACTTCACGCCGTACAATTATCCCTGGGGAACAGGTTGGGCATATTTTAGCCCTCTGGTCGACAAGATTCAGACCTTTGATCTGAACGAAATCTCTCTGACTGCAGCGCGTAAAATTACTCATACACGAGATTTAGCTTTAGTCAAGGGCCTGAGATGTTCTGAAAATAGGATTTTTATACCTTCATTCTGTGACATACAACTGGGTGAATCAATGTTCACTGATCCCAGAAGTTATTTCAACTCGCTTACTAAGAATGTCGAGGCTTTCAGCCAGATCGCTGCCAGATTGCAGGATGTCATATTCCTGACAGATGATGAACTCTTTTCGGTCGCTTGTAAAATATCGGAAGACTCCTGTCAGACCAAAAAGATAACTCTGCTTTCTCCGGAGCATAAGATAGCGATTGCCAAAGAATTACACTTTAAGTACAATGCGACAAACCAACAGATCAGACGAATTCTGAAACTTGATACCACCATCCTGAACGAACTCTTCCCAGGATGATAATGATGTCATGACTCGTTGAGGGCCGTAGTCTCTAGAATTAAGTGCAAGAAAATGTGGTGTGATAGTTGTTTTATATGCTTAAAAATGTATCTCTGTTCCCGAAACATCTGCAAGAAAATGTAGTCACATATATGGAAAGAATTGTATTTCAACTCCCTGAGAACTTTCTTAAGCAAAAACCTGAACTACACGCATTCAGGTACTCGATGAAGCCGTATGTTGAACAGGAGCAACTGACGTGCTACCCTCTTTACGCTATTCAATAGAGAGATATAAAGCTGCAGCGTCCTGCGGGCTTGCCTGCTCACGGTGAAGGACGATTTTTGTGAAGGATGAAAATTCTCCCCAAAAATCGTCCTTCACCGTCGAGCTCAAAAGAGAGACGCCGCTCCGGCAGTAGTGCAAAGTTCACGGTCGTGCCACGCTCGCACTGGGTTGTAACCGTTGCAGGTGTCGTCACCGCCGATGTCGCGATTGAGCCCGCAATTATCGTCATCGTCAATGCCGGTGCTGAGGCGGTGGCGACGACAGTTTGAAGCCCCAAAGCAATATGAACCTAAATGAACCAGACAAGTGGCCCCTGATGGAGAATATAACTTTGCAGATTTTGAAAATTCATAGTATATTTGCAGACTGGATTGAAGTGTGTGATTAAGAGAAAACTAATGAAAAACAGGTTATTTATACTATTATTCAGCTTGGTGGTGGTGTGTGCTGCTCCGACCTATGCACAGGTCGAAACAGTACGCATTACGTCTGTCAAGCCGTTAAATAACCACTCTTATATCTCGCTGAAAACCAATCTATTATATGATGCTCTGATGGTGCCGCACTTCGGTACTGAGATCAACCTTTTCGACAACTATTCAGTGTATGCAGACGTGATGTTTGCTGACTGGAACCGTCCGCAGAAGCACTTCTACTGGAACCTCTACGGAGCCCAGTTCGGTGCAAGAAAGTACTTTGGAAAAGTGTCTCAGGAAAGAAGTTTTTCGGGTCACCACGCCGGAATCTACGGTCAGGCACTGGCCTACGACCTTCAGGCAGGTAACATCGGACAGCAGACCCCCAACATCAATATGGGATTTGGAGCCGAGTACGGCTACTCATTCCCGCTTACTCTTGATCTCAACCTTGACGTCGAGATCGGTGTGGGCCTCCTCACAGGACGTTACTACGAGTACGTTGTCGAGGAAGGCCACTACACCTGGCGCGGTACCATCCAGAGAGCCTGGATCGGACCCACAAAAGCATCTGTATCCCTTGTCTGGCTTATCAAGTCATACAGAAAGGGCGGTACAGACCCAACAACACGAAGAAAGACTGCCAAAGGAGAGAAAATCAGCTTCTTCAGCACAGGAGATGAAAAGACCCCGCTGTCTTTCAAGCTCTTTAACTTTAACAGGAAAGACAAAGAATGATGAGACGATTCAATAAAGTTTTGACATCGCTCATTATTCTCGCAATGACAATAATCGCAGCGGTGTCCTGCACACAGGATATGGACTTTGGCTTCAAGGAACTCTGTTTCTACCACCCGCACACAGCACCTGTGAAGGTGAAGGTGGACTGGAGCAAATTCCGCCATATCGAGAGACCTACCGGTATGACCGTGTACGCCTACCCATTGAACCCGGATGAAGACCTCTTCCGTTTCGTGTCGCACAACCTCGATGCAGTGACACTCGACCTTAAGGCCGGCTTCTTCCACGCCTTCGCCTTCAACCAGAGTGACTCGGAGTACGCGACCATCGAGTTCTACAACCTTGAGGACTTCGACAACGCAGAGGCCCGCGTCATCCAGGTAAAATCTAACTGGTATTCGACAAGAACACCGGACACCAAGCTCGGAGCAGAGCCTGAATGGCTTGCGATCGACTGCCTCCAGAACATCGAGGTAACAGAAGAAATGGTCGAAATCGCAGAGCAGGAGTACCTCGCAGCCCGTCAGGAAGCAGCCCGCGCCCGCAAGCAGGCAAGAAAGGAACTCGACACCAAGGCTCCTACAAAGGTCACAAAGACCCAGCACGAAGTGGGAACCCTCGTACCTAAGTCGATCATCAAGAACGTTGACATATACATACATCTGGAGAATATGCAGTACCTCCGCTCCGCCCTCGGAGCACTTGAGGATATGGCCGAAGGCTGCTACATATCTTCACGCGAGACAACAGACGGACTTGTGACACATACGATCGAATCGTGGAAGTTTGTATATAACAAAGTTATCCAGGATGGTAAGGAGGTGGAAGACTTCACCAACGGTGCGATCAAGGCGACCCTCTCGACCTTCGGTACACCGGCCGGCCACACAGGTCTCTCCGAGGAGAACAACCTTTATGTGAAGCTGCTCCTGGTGGACAACGAAACAATGCTCGACCTGAACTTCCCGATCGGAGAGCAGCTGGCTTCCATCAACGAGTATGACGGAACCCAGTTTGACGAGGATGGCAACGTAATATGGCCTGAAGTCCACGTCTATTGGCCGGAGCCTCTCCCTGAGGTGCAGTCGGTCAACGGAGGAACCGGAGGATTCGACGTCGGCGTAAGCGACTGGGGCGAAGAGATTGTGACAGTTCTCCCACTGTTGTAAAAGGGAAAGGTAAAAGAAAGAAACGAAGAACACTGTTCATATATATAGTGAAGAAAATAAGTAACATATATAAAGGTATAGCGGCAGCGATCCTGCTTATGTGCATTTCGCACGTGGCAGGAGCGCAGAATTGGGCGGTATCCACAAATGCGCTCAGCTGGATGAACATCGGCACGGTCAACGCCGAAGGTTCGGTCAGCGTGCATAAGCATTTCACCCTCAATGCAGGTTTCACCGCGAACCCTTGGCAGATGAACACACCGACCTACGTCAACCTGAAGAACAGACAGTACGGAGGCTACCTCGGAATGAAATACTGGCCTTGGCACGTTTACTCCGAGTGGTGGGTAGGAGCGAAGGTCCAGTACAAGAACTTCGAGCAAGTAGGTCTCCTCTCACCCAACCTTATGCAGGGAGACGCAGTCGGAGCCGGACTCTCAGGAGGATATACCTTTATGATAAGTCATCACTTCAACGTAGACTTGGGACTCGGACTCTGGGGCGGACGTCTCCTGAAGTATAGGGAATTTGAAGGAAATATGGAACTGGAATCAAAACTCGTGGACGTAGGACCGAGAAACTTCGTATTCCTCGACAATATAATGATATCGTTAGTATATATATTTTAATGTATAGATTTAAGGGAAATATTCTTATCGCAGGTCTTCTGATGATCCTCGCGCTTGCATCCTGCTCGACCAGGAGGCAGCTGAAGGCATTGTACGAAGGACAGCTTGACACCGTGCTCTTCAATATGCCGAAGAGGTCAGCTATGCCTAATACAATCGCCGCTCAGAACGTAGCGCAGGACACCATCATCATCAAGGACGCCCAAGGAAACGAGCAGTTCCTTATGAAGGCAGTCCAGGATGAGGAGACCGGTGAGATGGTGGCTACCGAAGTCCTTGAGGCAGCGACAGTTACCGCCCGCTTCCAGAACATCGCTGAGCGCCGCGGAAAGGTCGACCTCGAGTACCTCGTGACCGTACCTGAGAATATGCTGAACAACGACTGGCAGTTCCGCCTCTACCCGTCAATGGTCATCCAGGGCGACAGCACCGACCTCGAAGCCATATTCATCACCGGCCGTGGCTACCGTGAGGCGCAGCTCCGTGGCTACGAAAGGTACGACCGCTTCATCAGGAAGATCGTCGAAGAAGACATATACTTTGTAAATATATATCAGTTCGAGCGTTTTGTGGCACGCAACTTCCCAGACCTCTACGCCTTCAAGACTGACTCGACATATGTTTCTGAGGAGACATTCCAGAGCTACTACGGCGTGGAGGAGCAGGAAGCGATCGAGCACTACACCCAGAAGCTCTACAGAAAATGGAACAACTCCCTCAAGGCAAAAAGGGGAAAGAAATACGAGAAGCTCGTGAAGTCTCCGATCATCACAGAAGGTGTGAGACTCGACAGCATCATCACAAAAGGTAACGGCGATGTGGTCTACCACTACGTACAGACCATCAACACCCGTCCTAAGCTCAGGAAGGCTACCATCAACCTCAAGGGAAGCATCTACCAGGGCAATGAGATGATCTACCTCCTTCCGAACTTCAAACCGCTTGACTACTACATCAGTACGACGTCAACATTTGCAGACCTGAACGTAGTGAAGTACCTCACACAGGTCATTGAAAGAAGGGCATATGCCAACACTGCTTACAAGATCGACTTCAAGGTTGCGAAGTCAGATGTGGACCCGCAGCTTGGCAACAACGCAGCCGAGATCGAAAAGATCAAGGCAAACCTGAGAAACCTCCTCGACAACGAGGAATTCGAGCTCGACTCGATCATCGTGAACGCAACAGCATCACCTGAAGGAACATACGTACGCAACGGCCAGTACGCCCAGGCACGTTCCGAGTCGGTAACAAGGTATTTTGACAGATTTATTAAGGAATATAGGGACAGCCTTGAGGCTGCCAATGAAGAAGGATTCTCCATCGTACTTACAAACGAGCTTGACTCGACGATGAAAGAAGATATCATCATCCCGGAGAAAGACACAATCCCGGAGATCAGACTTACAGCACGAAGCACCCCTGAGAACTGGGATGACCTGCTGGAATACGTAAGAGAGGACACAGTGATGACCGATGACCAGAAGCAGCAGTACTTCGACCTTCACGGCACACTTACCCCTGATGCGAGAGAAAACCAGATGAAGAAGTACGGGTGGTACTCGTACGCAAAGAAGGAGATTTACCCTAAGCTGCGTACGGTGAAGTTCAACTTCTACCTGCACCGAAAGGGTATGGTCAAGGACACCATCCACACCACCACAGTGGACAGCACCTACGCCCGCGGCCTCCAGGCCCTCGCCGATATGGACTACCACACAGCAATCGCCCTCCTGGGCCCGTATGAGGACTACAACGCCGCCGTCGCCTTCGTCGGCCTGGACCGCAACCTGACGGCCCTCCAGATCCTCGAACCGATAAAGCCGGAGGAAAGGACCCCGCAAGTGAACTACATCCTTGCCATCATCTACTCCCGCATCGGCCGAGTCCAGGACGCAGTCCAATGCTACCTGAACTCCGTGGAGCAGGAACCGAGCTACCGCCACCGAGGAAACCTCGACCCGGAGATCTCAGTCCTGATCAAACAGTACGAACTGTTCAAGGAGGAGGAAGAGATAGAATACTGGTAACCAGAGAAATAAATAGAAAACAAAAAATATAAACAACAAAAACACTAACTATTATGAAAAGATTTTTCTTCTCATTGATCGCTCTCTCAGCAGTCGCAGTCGGCTGTACGCAGAGCG
>JAFVOX010000052.1:0-12116 GCA_017505605.1 Bacteroidales bacterium | reverse complement strand
GGAGTTGTACTGGAAACATCATTTCAGTATTCCTCTTATAGTTCTCAATTCAAGATCTCATATGCCGAACCGAAACATAGCGAAAGTTTCTGGTTCGGACGATATTGCTATTCCTATGATCTTATATTCTTAAAGAGATAAATGCCATCGGTGAAACTCCAGCCTGCAGCGGAAGTCATCGACGAATCGACCAATGTCAATCCATTCTCAACAGATTTCCAGTGATTGTGGAAATTTTCGATAATACCGATTCAAGATCTTCCTTGAAATGGAACGAATGGGTGTCGTACTTGTTGTCTTCAAGGGCAATGATTACGGCACCTCGTATTTCGCCTCCGGATGATTCTTCTTCCACAAAGGCATCCAGACCTTTTCAATCTGGTCACCGTAGCCCATTTCAATGTAAGTCTCCTTATTTCTGATTACATAGTCCAGTTGATCTTCATTGCCATAACGCAATGCATCATACCTGAGTTTCATCAGATTATCATCTGATATGAATTCAGGATCCAGAAGGGTCTCTGCAGCATCAATAACCAGAGAAGCACCCGAACAGAAACCATAGGTCAATGCACGGTCTGCATATTCCTTACCACAATCCAGATCTATGTCGTATCCAAACTTGCCGTTCAGCAAGGCATCTGCTAGCATATATGCACAGACGCCGCTGCCCTGTTCAATACCTTCAGGCAGGTTTCTCTCTAACTGACGGTATATGTTCAGCCTTTCGTCACCGCTGAGAGACTCCCATCTGTGCTCATTCTCCATTCCAAGAACCCTGCAGTCCGGCACTCTTAGTTCAATTCCTAATTCCATCAAGGTCTTATAGTAACCCTCATCTCCATCTTCCAGATACATCAGAGCAAGGTCGTAGATCGGAGCATAATATCCATTGATGATACACTTTTCGTATGCCTTGATGGCTTTCTCTCTCTCTCCTTCTATTTCGTAAAAACATCCAAGCTGCTCTGTCCAAAGAATCGATTCGCTGAAGATTGCTGATGACTCACGTTCTGCTTCTGCAATAGCCGTGGTTCTGTCAGCTTCAACTTCTGCAGTACCGAAGAACAGGTTCCTGTTACGCCTGAGCTTGGCAAGAATACTGCCTTTCTCAATTGCCTTAGCTGCCAGTTCCTGAGAAAGTTTGCGATCCATCACAAACTTTCCTGTCTCTTCGTCATATGCCTCTCCAAGATAGTACATTCTGGACATCATCTGCAGGGCATCTGCAATGCCTTTGTCAGCTGATTCCTCAAAAATCCTGAAGGCTGTTCTTAGAGATTTGCTGTCTTTGTGGCGTGACCAAAGCCGTAATCCGTATGCATATCTTTCATACGGATTATCACTGACCATAAGTTTATAGACTATCGGTTCGGGCAGCATTCTGAGTGCTTTGAAATCAATCAGATTGGCCAGAACCTTTTCATCGTCAAGTCGGACAGACTGCCATTCGGCATACTTCCTGTGTTTCAGACTATGGACAGCATCGTCGTTCTTCCACCATCCTCTGAACTTCTCATCCCAACAGTTGACGACCTCCTTACGAGGGCCTGGTTTCGTGTTCGGATGAATCAATCTGCCGGCACTGTCATAATCTCCCATCTGCGCCCACTCCCAAGGCTCATATTCGCGGATTAGCTGGAGGGTCTCATACCATATTCCATAGCCGGAACGCACTCCGTGCTCGAAATGTCCCTCGTACTTGTATTTCTTTTCGCCACTGGTAAAATATTCGATGATGCCATCTCCGTGAGGACGGCCCTCGTCATCCTTATGGCCAGTATAGGTCTTGCCTACAATTTTTGATGGGTTTTCAGGCAGTTTCATATCTTGAAATTTGAATCTTTACAAAGATATGAATTATTGCATAGACCTGTATTCTTTGTCCATTTACGTGTCATAAATCTATGACTTCGCAATGGTAAGTATTTTCTATTACCTGCAATTAAACTTTTTACGGCACTATGTGTCTAAAAATGCGTTATAAGGTTGGACCCTGTGTCCAGCCTTTGTTTATGCATATATATTAACATCAAATACACACTATGACAAAGCACGTGTCTTTATTTTTAAAGTCGATTCTTTCTGTTGCGGCGTTTCTGATCGCCTCGGTTTCTTTTGCCCAGGGCAACCACACCGTCAAATTCAAGTTGGTTGATGAGAAGACTTCCGAGCCTGTATCATTTGCAACAGCATCGCTTACCCTAAAGGGCGAGACAAAAGCAGTAAAGTACGTTCTCACCAATGATGAAGGTGTGGGCGAGATTGTAAAAGTAAAGAAGGGAACCTATAAGTTCAAGGCCGAGCTTATGGGATACACGGCCTATGAAAAGGAAATTGTAGTCAATAAGAATGTCGACCTTGGAACAGTGAAGATGGCGGAGGATGTCAAGGTCCTCGATGCAGCAAGCGTCTCGGCTGTAGGTAACCCAATAGTGGTCAAGAAGGACACAATCGAGTATAATGCATCCTCTTTCAAGACATCTGATAACGATATGCTCGAAGACCTCCTCAAGAAACTTCCGGGTGTAGAGGTGGCTTCAGACGGAACCGTGACGGCCAACGGTGAGACCATCAAGAAGATCACAATCGACGGCAAGACCTTCTTTCTTGACGACCCTCAGCTTGCGACTAAGAATCTTCCTGCAAAGCTTGTAGAGAAGGTGAAGGTGGTTGAAAGAAAGTCTGAGCAGGCAAGATTCACAGGTATCGACGACGGCCAGCAGGAGACAATCATAGACCTTTCTGTATATAAAGGTATGATGAACGGATGGTTCGGTAACGTTATGGGCGGCGGTGGTCACGATCTTCCTGAAGATGGCTACTACACCGAAGACAAAACCTTTATGGATGAGGGATGGCGTTACCAGACAGCCGGCATCCTCGGAAACTTCAAGAGCAAGAGTCAGATCAGTATAATCGTAAATGCCAACAACACCAACAACCGCGGTTTCAACGACCTCGCAGGCGGAATGATGCGTGGTATGATGGGCGGTGGACGTCGTATGGGAGGCGGTGGATTTGGTGGTATGGGCGGTGGAAACGGCATTACAAGCTCGTGGATGGGCGGACTCAACGGTGCCTGGGACCTTCTCGATGACCGTATGGAACTCTCTGGCAACTATCTTTACAATGGTTCGACCAACTATGTAGAGGAGACAAGCTCTAAGGTGACCTTTATGGAGAACGGAAGCCATATGCTCAACGACAACAATGGCTACAGCACAAACGGTTCCCAGGGACACAGAATAGGAGTGAGACTTGATCACGAATTCAACAAGAACACGTCCCTTCTCTTTGAGCCTCAGTTCAATTTCGGTACAGGATCCTTCTCGGAGCATTCAGATTTCGCGACACGTACTGCGATGAATGCTGACACCACATTCACCAACAGCGGTTTTACCGACAACGTGGGTAAAAACCGCAACTGGACAGCCAGCGGACGACTCCTTTACAGACAGCGTCTTGGCAAAGAGGGCAGAACACTCTCCGCTTTGGTGAACTATAGCTTCAGCAACAACGAGATGTCAGGATTGAACCAGTCTCTGACACGTACGGATCTAAATGCCGACAATGTCTTTGAAAATGAGATTGTAAACCAGAGATATGATCAGATCTCCAACAACTCATCATTGAGCGGACGAATGGTCTATACTGAGCCTTTGGCTGAGAACCTCTTCCTTGAGGCAAATTATGAATATGCGTGGAACAGCAACAGGACAGGCAAGGATACATATAACAGCGGAGACGTAAACTTCGCAGATAATGCTACCTCTCTGGTATATAATCATATAGGCGAGGTATATGATCCGACATATTCAAGCTCTATCCTCAATAATTACGTAAATCAGAGGGCTGGTACAAGCCTCACCTGGCAGACTCAGGATCTGAACGCTCAGGTCGGAATCCAGATCAACCCTACAGACACTCACAACGAGACAAATGGGGAGACTTACGACAGCAAGGTCGTAAACTGGTCGCCTTCAGCGAGAATAAGGTATATGGTCAATGAGAACGCACAGTTGATGGTGAACTATGACGGCCGCTCTTCTCAGCCTTCGACATCTCAGCTGATGCCGGTGCCTGACAATACAGACCCTCTCAACGTTTCACTCGGTAACCCTTACCTTGAGTCTTACTTCACTCATAATATGCGTGGAACGTTCAGGTTTACCAACAGGACGACATTTACATCTGTCAATGCTCAGCTGGGTGGAAACTTTGTCCAGGATGCGATTACAAATGCTCAGTGGTATGACCAGTCGGGAGCTCAGTATTCGATCCCGGTGAATGGGCCTGGCACAGGTTCGGCAAATGCTTCGATTATGGTGAACTCACCGATTGCAAAGTCAGATTTCTCTATAATGAGCAACACAAGCGCACGTTACAACCAGTCTGTGTCATACATTGCCACAGGAACACTTGACTCGGATATGTACTATGATCCTGATAATGCAGAGTTCAACTATGTACTCTTCCACAAGGATTATCCGTCTTTGGGAGACTCTGACGCATTCCTCACCAACAAGATCCGTTCATTGAACGTGACCGAGATGCTTCGACTTACTTATAGAAATGACTTTGTAGAGCTTGTAGCCGGTGGACGTACAAATGTCTCAAAGTCTTGGTACACAATGAAATCTGCCAATGTAAACACTACTTGGAACAACAATGTCTCATTCGAGATGAACTGGACCCTGCCGTTCGGAATGAACCTTATCAGCGATATGAATTACAACTGGTACAGGGGATATACAACAGCACAGGAGCCTGAGTTCATCCTCAATGCGGAGATTGCCCAACTTGTGTTCAATAAGAAGGGAACCATAGCCCTGAGAGCTTATGACATCTTCAAGCAGGCGAAGAATCTTATGGTGACAGATGCCTCCAACTATCATCAGGAGGTGCGCAACAACACACTCGGACGTTATATCATAGTGTCATTCACCTATCGCTTCGGAACCTTCAGCAGGGGTCGCGGAGGCGCTCCAGGCGGTGGCCAGCGCGGAATGGGCAGCCCGGCGGGCGGTCCATCCGGAAGGCCTGCAGGTGGTGGAATGAGAGGCGGAATGCCGGCAGGCGGTCCGCCTAGAATGTAAAACGATTTAATATATGAACGTCCAGCTGTCGGCTACGGATGATGCGCCGTTTTCGTCGACAGCAGTGACTATGAGGATGTACTCACTGCCCTTCGTAAGATTGTTCAGAGGTGCATAGCTGTCTGTAGTCTTTTCGATGTAGTACAGATTCGGTGACAGATACATTGTCTCCTGAGCTCTCAGAACCGAACACTGAAGGGTGTTTGTCCATAAGTAATTGTCTGTAGCTCGTATTATGTACCTGAATCCGGCAGCCTCCCCTTCGTCTACATCCCATTTGATGTAGTCCTTACCGTTTTCCGAGACTACTGCCTCGTCTATGGTGACAGAATAGCTGCTGTACGGTACAGCCTTGGTCCGGAAGGTCTCAGTAAACAACTTTCCGTAGAGTCCCATAGAATTTACAGGGAGGATAACCACTGTCATCTCTGTATCCGGATTCAGCTGCTTTCTGATAAAAGTCTCAGAACTGCCCTCATATATCACGGCCGGACCGCCAGGATAGGTGATGTAGTTCACGATTTCTTCCTCGGTCTTGAGGTGTGACATTGTCTCCTGACTCAGAAGTGCGGCATACATAATTGAAGCGCCTTTGGCACTGATGTCCATCGAGATGCTCGTCATATCTATTGCAAGACCTGAATATGTCACATCTATGGTTCCGCCCGGTTTCAATTTCTCTGTCTTGATCTCAGTGTATGTGAAATCATCTGCTGTGTATTCTCCGCTGTCCTTGTGCGGGAGGATCCACATTACATAGCTCTGTCCAGGCTCGATGAGGACGTCTCCAAGCTCTTTCTGGAATCTGAACGCAGATCCTTCATAGGTTACCTTGTTGGATGAGTTTGTGTACAGCGTGTTGTATTGAGCTTCGTTTATCAGATTTCCGGATGTGAAGTCGCGGTCGAATGCCTCCTTCTTTGAAATGCCGCAGTAGAATGAAGATACGTTTTCCATACTGATCTTCACCTTGATGCTCAGGAAAGTCGAAGACACCTGCTCAATGCTCACTACTGGACTTGACAATGCGCTGACTGTTAAAGGTATAGTGGAAATGCCCGAGCGTTTTACGGTTATTGACTTTCCCTCCTTGAGTGTAAACATCTGTTTCTTGCCGTCAGTAGTGTTTACAGTTATGGTCATACCTGTGTAGGTCTGGTGGGGAACAACGACATAGAATGGGGTACCCTCGGATCCTATCTTTACCCCTTCGCCACAATCGAGTCTGAGCGTGTTGACTCCGTAGGTGTAATCCGGATCAAAGTTGTATTCGCGATCAGCAGGAATATAGCACATATCACCGCCAGTCTCGCTGGCAATCATTTCATTTGTGTTGATTGATATGGAGGACACCTTGACATTGGTTGCCTCCGTAGATATCAGCAGCCTGATGACGCCTGCGGCATTTGAAAAATGCAGTTCTGTGTCATAAGACACGTCGCTGACCATCGGCATTGTGTTGTCTGCAAAGGTGCCTTCGGCGTACTGCTGGACATTGGGGATAGTAAGGTATATTTCCTTTTCCGCGTCAGGTCCGCTCATATATACGTCTTCTGCAGGGTAGACCGCTATCACTCCTGTGGAAAGGTCCATAAAATCAATACCGTCTTCAGGAAAGAATGCGGCAAAAGAGGAAGCGTCGTCTTCAGTATAGTAGATCTTGTCATAAGGGCCAGACAGGAGGATTCTGTCTCCTTTTGACCACAGCACCTTTCTTATGTTACTGTCGTTATCCGGACTCAGATGGGTCTTTGTGGCCGGTGTCTCTGCGATTTGGGCTGTTATTACATTATGAGGTAAGGCGGCAGGCTCCTTTTCCTCGACCATAGCACAGGCGCAGAAAAGGAACAATGTCGATAATTTCAGAATTGTTCGTCTCATAGCTTAGGTCCTCCTGTTACTCAAAAAAGTCCGAGAAATCATCGGAATCCTCGAACATATCCTCGGTGAGACCGCTCTGCACAAGCAGACACTGCTCGGTCTCCATATATATCACCTCCATCTTAGGAGCAATATACTTTGTGTTCTCGATTTTCATAGTATCGCAAATTTAACAAAATATATTTAGAGTAAAACATATCCTCCCATTTACTTGACATTAATCCACTACATTTCTCCCTGTTTCAGACTCGGCATCAGCCTGAAAAGGAGCTTGCGGAGTGCATCAAGACCCTCAGGACTTTCGAAAAAACTCTACAATTCCTCTCATAGCAGGATTTGTCTGATGTAAAAATATAAAGGATAAATGATTGTAACATAATTGTTTATGCTATGAGGTGGGGCTGGATGATTACCACCTTTGTACCTTCCGTCATTCCTCTACAAAGCAAAATATACTATATTTGTTGTCTAAATAATATAATTGTACAGAAAAATGTTCGGTCGCAAGAAGACAAACAAACTTATAGATGATATTGACAGGTACTTTGACCTGTTGGGCCAGTCAGTCCAGGTGTTCAAGGCTGGTGTAAAGAACTATCTGTATTCCAACGTCAACGAATTCAACGAGAATCTTATGCAGATGTCGGCAATCGACAGTGATGCTGATGTCCTCCGCAGAGAGATTGAAAATGCACTATATACACAGACTACTCTAGTCCGTTCCCGAGGAGACATTATGCGCTTGTTCGAGAAGACCAGAAACATTATCGATATGCTCAATGACAGTCTGTTTCAGTTTGAGATCGAGACTCCTTTTGTACCATCTGAGCTCAATCCGGAGTTTATGAAGCTGACTGACTTCTCGACTTTGTCCGTAGAGGCTGTAGTTCCTGCAGTGAAAGCATATTTCAAGGCCCCTGAAACTGTACTCGATGAGATAAGCAGGACCTATTTCTATGGAAAGGAGGCAGTCAAGTACTCCCAGACAATCAAAAGGACGGTATTCCATAATATGCCTTCTCTCAAATTGAGTGAGAAGTTTCACTTAAGGTATTTTGCCCTTCATATCGAAAACCTTGCAAAAGGTGCTGAGAATGTTGCGGACCAGCTCGCCGTTATGGCTATGAGGAGAACCTTCTAATGACCATCTTCTGTCTCATATTGCTCTTGTCGGTTATGACTCTATGGTTCCTTGCCAGTGAGCCGATAGCTTTTTTCGGTATGTATATACCTACTTGCGCCTTAAGAGACAGAGATTTCAAGGGATTGTTTGTAATATGCCTTCTCCTTGGCCTGTTATGCAGTTATGGAGGATCGGTCCACAGATTTTTATATAATAATATAGGTGTATATACGCTTGATTCCATCGAGGTGCTGGTGATACTCATCTCATCATCAATCGTTCTGCTGGCATTGAAGTTCTTTTCTGCAAGAGGTTCTGCCGTATACGCAGCTCTTGGTGCCCTTTATGCTTCTGACCTCGCCGGGGGACACTCGCCCCTTGCAGACTGGAGGTTTGCCATAGCCCTGCTCGCAGCGCCACTTATGGCATTTGCCTTGTCTGCCCTTATCCGACTTCTGCTGCGCCTTGTCATTTCAAAGGCAAATGCCCATCTGATAACCCTTTCATACTATATGAGGTATGCTGTCATAATCTGTGTGATTCTTTCGACTGTTGCCATAGGTCTGAATTGGGGAGGTCTGATGTGCGGAATGTCTGATATGATCCGGTCATCTTCGCTCATTCCTGCTTTTCTTGTAACAGGAGCGGCATTCCTTATATATATATGGAAAGGATGGGACAGACTTCACGAGTCCTCGACGCTGTTTTCCGATTTTTCGGTATATGCGGTTGTGTCGGTGGGACTGTCAGTCGCTGTGACAATGCTGTTTTTCTCAATGGAGGCAACTACTTCATTCATCGGCCTTTGTCCTGTGCCACTTTCAGCAGCGGTACTCGTGATGGCTTCTGTGGCAGGTGCTCAGTTTGCACAACGCACCCCATTGGTGGAGGGAACAGAATACCGAATGCCGTTTGTTGCGATGTTCGCAGTACCGGCAGGAACATTCGTGCTGGCATATGTTATGTTCCGCCTCATCGGCTCATCTCCTGAAGATGAGATGGTCAGATTTACAGTGATCTCTATGTCGGTGATCATTATGTCGGCACTTCTTTTTATAAGTTATCTGCGCAGCCTTCAGAACAGGTCGAAGGCGACAGACAGACTTGTGTATGCTCAACAGAGACAGATCTATGAGCGCAGCAGGGCACTCAGTGATATGGAACTGAAGGTTATCCTGTCTGAGAACAAGGCTCTCCACGATGCTGTCGAGATGAAAAGGCAGGAAGTGATGAACGTAGCGCTGAGCATAGTGGAGCAGAAGGAATTTCTCGAATCGCTCAATGATAAGGTCAAGTGCCTTGCTCAGACTGACGATGTCAAAGAAAAAGACAGACTGACAGAGGAGCTGGGAATGGCGATAAGGCAGCGCCTGTCCTATGACCGTGATGTGGATTCTCAGTACTTTTACTCTCAGGCCGAGTCACTTCACGAAGACTTCAACGCAAAGCTTTCGGAGAACTTCCCGCATCTGACACAGCAGGAAAAGCGCCTTGCAACTCTGCTGAGGCTGGGATTCTCATCAAAATATATAGCTACATTAATGAATATAACCCCTAAAAGTGTCGAGATCAGCAGGTATAGATTGAGGCAGAAATTGGGGCTGGCAAAAGGGGATAACCTGGTGAATTTTATTAAATCCATATAGTAACAACATTAATCATTAAACCTTAAAACAATGAAAAAGGTATTTATTTCGTTTTTCGCGCTGATCGCGTCGATCGCTGCGTTTGCTCAGGAGACTGAAGTGAACCAGTATGGACAGAAGGTGAATTCCTTGCCTATTGATGCCACTGTTCAGGATGGTATCCTTGTGTTCCAGAACAAGGAAGCAAACTACAAGATGTGGTTCGATGTCCGTGTGCAGGGTGATGCTGCAGTATTCTTCGGTTATGACAAGAACCTTACCCAGATCGGTAACGGTATGCTTATGCGCCGTACCCGTTTCGCTGTAAAGGCTCAGCTTGACAAGAACTGGTATGGTGAGCTTGATACTGACTGGACAAGCGGTACTCCGGAGATCAAGGATGCTTATTTGGGATTTACAGGCGTAGACAACCTTGAAATCAAGATGGGTAACTTCAAAGAGAATTTCTCTATCCAGAGAAACACAACTTCACGTTATCTCCAGTTTATGGAGCGTCCTATGGTGACTTATCTTGCACCATCGCGTCATATGGGTATCAATTTCAAGTACTCTTTGCCTCATATCTGGGCAAGTGCAGGTGTGTTCGGTCCCGCTCTTGAAGACGCTGAGGCAATGACTGCTTTCCAGGATGGCAACAAGGATTACGGTTTGAACTGCGGCCTTTCTTACACAGGCAAGCTCGTTTATCGTCCGATCAACAACAAGACCACTTCACTCCACATCGGTGCAGCTGCGTCTTACAGAAATCCTAAGACATCATCGACAGACGGTTATAACGCAGTCCGCTACAGTACCCGTAACACTACAGGTGTGAACCGAAAGAAATTCCTTGATACAGATGCAATCCAGTACCTCGATCACGAGTTCGCTTACACATTCGAGCTTGCGGGTCACCACAAGGGTCTCCGTTGGGAGGGCGCCTACATCGCACGCAAGCCTTTCGTGGATGATCAGAAGTATATCGATAAGAATGGTGAGGCTCCTAATATGCAGCAGGCCTGGGGATGGTACGCTCAGGCAGGTTACCTCCTTTTCGGCGGAACTCAGAACTATGATGCAGGCGGAGCTAAGTACACCCGTACAAACAACGGAAGGGAGTGGGGAGACATCGAGCTCTGTGCACGTGTGGAGTACATCGACCTCAATATCTCAAAATATGTGATGGGTGGTTCTGCATATGCTTACTCTCTCGGCCTCAACTACCACGTGACAAGAAACGTGAAGTTCCAGGTCAACTACCAGTTCAACGACAATGACATCTTCGCTAACGGTAAAGGCGCTCAGGACGGAAAGGACACAACAGCAAAGAAGCCTTACAGCACAGGATATGACAAGGACGGTAAGGTAACCAAGTATCCAGGCGACATCGTAAGCGGTTCAGGTATTGATTACCATATGCTCGCTTGCCGTTTCCAGGTTGCATTCTAAAGAAACCAATATTAAACCCAATAATTAATTTTAAAAAACAAAACAATTATGAAAAAGTTTTTCGTATTCGCAGCTGCAGCTGCATTCGCACTTTGTGCTTGTGAAAAAGACACTCCAAAGGTAGACGGTAGCGGTGAAGGTGAAGGTAACAAGGATCAGAAAGTTGCAGGTATTGTCCTCAACGAGCTTTCAGGCGCTGACAAGTTCATCGAACTCTACAACACTACAGACGCAGAGGTTTCTCTCGAGGGCGTGTACATTGTAAAGTATGACTCGTCAAAGGATGGTGGAAAGAGCACAACTTGGACAGGTGCTGCAGGTATGAAGATCGCTGCTAACGGTTATGTTGTTCTTGAGAGCTCTGACCTTGCAGATCCTGCTGAGGACGGTGATCCTAACTATGCATATGAGAGCGCAAACCACGTATTCAAGGGTGGTCTCTCAGGTAAGAAGAACGTGTTCATCGAGCTCTATAACAAGGATGACGAGAAACTCAGTGAGTTCAAGAGAGGTGAGGAAGGTGCAGGTTGGAACCAGGTGTCTGGCTTCAACAACGACAAGAAGCACACATTCTCACGCGTACCGAACGGAACAGGTGACTGGGCATATGCTGACCCTACTAAGGGTGCTGCAAACGGTGCAAAGACTGCTGACCTCGAGCACACTCCGGAAATGTAATTCAAGCATATAGCATAAGACTATGGCAGAATTGAAAATCGGCGAGATCTCGAAGCCACGCTTCGAGTTCCGCTCATTCGGACAGTGCTTCTGCGAAGCACACAAGAGAATGGCTCGTCTTTCGGTTCCTGTACCTGAAAAGGTATGGGAGCGCGAAAGCGACGAGATCTACATCATCTCTCGCAAGAACGACATCAACAACACCAAGATCCGCAACGGAAAGATGGACATCAAGACATATGTCCAGACTGTAGACGGCCT
>JAFVOX010000051.1:0-24820 GCA_017505605.1 Bacteroidales bacterium | reverse complement strand
CCGCACCTTCTATATTTACGTTACCCCTATCCTAAATCCTCACCGTCACTCCGTGCTGCTCGCTGCAAAAGTCCACCGGACTTTTGACTTATCGCTCGCGACCTCGGGGAAAGGACTTACTATCGACCTAAAGGTCTCAAAAACAAGGTACTTTCGCACTTGCGAAAGTTAAGTTATATAAACGACAATGCGACAATGACTTTTGAGGTCTTGTCGCATTGTGTGTTGTCATCTCTCCATAAAATGTCGCCGTCTTTCTTCTGGGAATTTTTCTATTGCGTAGCGAAGCATAGTACGGGGCATTCGGGTGCGGTGGCTTTCAAGGAATTCCACAAGGAGATGCTCATCCCTTTTGCCCACCTCTCTTAGCATCCAACCTACAGCTTTCTGCATAAGGTCGTGCTTTGCAGTGAGAAACTTCTCAGCAAGGCGGATAGTGTCGTCAAACTGATTATGTCTGATGAGCATAAGGGTCGAGACTACTGCAATCCTTTGCTCCCATAGGATAGAAGAATCTGAAAGTATATATAGGACTGACCGGTCGGTTTTATCCGTCAGGTAGTCGCCGAGGATATATGGCGCAGAAAGATCCACAAGATCCCAGTTGTTGATGCCTAGGGTGTGGCTCAGGTAAAATGCAACAACTTCATCTTTGCTGTGCTTATATTTCTGAACCAACATAAGGAGCGCGCAGAGCCGGCATTCGTGCCATTCGCTTTCGAGGAGCGTTTCCACGACTGTCAAAGGTGTGTCAATATATTTCTTTGCGACTATGCGAACATTCGGGACTGTTACGCCGATGAACTTGTCGCCTTCGCCATATTCGCCTTTTCCGGTCTTGAAGAATCTTGGGAAAACGGTCTTTTCCTCCTCGTCGGACAGAGAGCGGAGCGACCTCGTTATTCGGGCATAGGCCTTCGCGGACTGCAAGGTCTCCAGCGAGAGGTGGCAGTAGCCGTCCGGATTCTTGACAAGGTAGTCCTGATGGTACTCTTCTGCAGGGTAGAAACACTCCAGAGGGAGGGCTTCTACCTGCAGGGCTGTTCCATATCGTGACTGTATCTCGTCATATATTTCCTTTACTATCTTCCCGTCCTCGGCGCAAGTCCAATAGATTCCTGTCCTGTACCTTGTGCCTATGTCATCTCCCTGACGGTTTTTCAGCAGGGGATCGATAGAACGGAAGAAGAGTCTGCAAAGGGTTGCCAAGGCGATGACTTCAGGATCATATGTAACCTTGACACATTCTACATAACCTGTCTCATCGGTGTAGACCTGTTCATATGTCGGATTGGGAATGCAACCGTTCGCATAGCCGACAGCGGTTTCTGCAACGCCTTCGAACTGCCTGATGTAATGCTCTGTACCCCAGAAACATCCGCCTGCAAGGTATATTGTTTTCATAGTGCTTTTTCTCTAATTCTCGACTGTTACTTTATTACCTCCTGGCTGCCGAAGTCGACTATTGCTCGTTCGCCAGCCAGTTCGTGTCCTGCTGCATTCAGGTGGGTTCCGTCAGGGGCGTAGGTTTTGAGGTTTTCGTAGGTTACTCCGCAGGATGCGAGGTCGAGCAGGCCGCAGCCGAAGAACTCTGCACATTCTCTGATTGCCCTGTTGAAGCTGACCATTGACTTGCCGCCATAACAAGGTGGGAATGTGTTCTTGGTCCCTCTGTTGTTCATAGTGATTGTGCACAGGTATATCTTTGCTTTCGGGTAGGCCTCTCGCATTTTTTTGACGGTCAGTGAGACGGCTTCCTTAATGCCGTAATACGTTCCCACTTCGTCGGTCATCGGGTAGGTCCAGGTCTCTGGGTTGTCAAAGTACCCGTCTGTTATGAGTGTGCCTTTACCGTGGCTCCAGTCGTTACATCCTCTTGCTATGATGATGTAGTCCGGGGCGATTCTGTCATTGGATCCAGGTATGCGGACGCCGCATTTCCTGACCTGCGAATCGTGCCAGGCGTAGCTGTTGACGAGTCGTGGGGTAGTTGTCTCGTGTGAGCTGATAGATGAGCTTGACCAGCATACAGGGATAGGCTCCATATTGTAGGCTTCTGCAAGCCACATCCACCAGGTCTTCAGACTGTTAGGGTTGTAGTTGTAGACCCTTCCGACCTTCTTTCCGATGTCTTCGGCTGTAGGAGTGAATGTAATCAGTTTGCCATTATCCGCATCTGTAAATGTCTGTCCTCCAAGTACAAACTCGATTGCCGGTCCTGTGGGAGAACTGCCATTATCAGTGTTATGGACATCATAGTAGGTAAGATAAGCATTGAGTTCTACTCCTACATCTTCAGGCATAATCTCAACCTCCACCACATTGCAGTACTCTCCTGAGTTGCCGTGAGTTCCGATGCTGTCACACAAAACAGCAAATCTCTTTTTCGGACCCTCAGAAGTGCCGGGAACTCCAGGAACTGTAGGGACTTCGGGCTTTCCGTCGATTATGAATATAAAGTCGTAGGTGTCTTCAATCTGAAGATTCGGCCCTCTGGCCCAGCTTCCTCTAACATAGACCGCCTCATCATACTTTTCATCCAAGGTGATATAATAAGTCTCGATATTTCCTGTGCCGCTGATGGAAAGTTCCTCAATGAAATTTTTATCGGCGTCATAGAATCCCACGCTGTAGTAGTTACTTACAGGTCCCATTCGGCCGTGGTAATATATACTCTTGGCATCGGTTATATCGATATATTCGGTTGTCCTTGTGACGTTGGATGAGCCCGCGCCTGGACTGCTGGTTGGTATCAGTGCGCCGTCCGGTCCGAGATAGCCGTCATATGAAAAAGGATATTCGACCGCCTTGTCAGCGGCTTCCAGACCTCGAGGAATGGATATATGAGTGCCGTCGCTGAGGGTCAGGTATATATATTCGTCGTCATATGTCACATCCGTGAAGAACTGGCCGCCTTCCTCTTCGTCCTGGGATATATCTTCGAGCTCCTGCCAGGTGTTGCCGCCGTCGTAGGAGATATACCATATGCCTTCGGCAATCCGGAAGGATGGGGTGATATATTTACCGTCCGGGTCGTTCGGAACCGATGCCGGAATCATCTCGCCGTTCTCGTCGGTCAGCCACTCTTCGCCTGATGTCCAGTAATATTCGCCGTCGGAGGCTTTTCGGATGCAGATCTTCGGAGCTGCGCCGTCTGCGCCGTCGCTGCCGTGGTAGATGGTGACGGTGCCGCTCTGGGCAAATGTGATGGAGTAGCCTACTTCGACTCCGTTCTCCATTATCTTGACTATGTCAGTCACATAGTCGCGGCTGTTCTGAGCCTGAATGATGGTCTGAACAGCTTCGATGTTGCTGTTCAGCTGATTGCATAGAGTCTCCTGCTTCTGAAGGCGCTCCTCGTGATCGCGAAGCTGCTCGAGGATGGCTTCGTAATCAAACTTCTGACAGCCTGCTGCCAGGGCGATAATGAGGGTGAACCAGATGTATATTCTTTTCATAATGACGGTGTTATCTTATTCTTTTGTGCATCTTAGTCCGCGTCCGAAGGAACGCATACTGTTCTGGAATGGGATCGCAGTGCTGTCTTCTCTTGTGATTATACAGTAGGCGTGGCTGCTGTCAGGAACAGGGGAGGCTGACCAGTAGACTCCATTGACGCCTGTGTCGTTGAGGGTGCCGCTGGTGTAGTGGATATAGCCGACTGCAGGGTACCATATGGTAGAACTCTCGCCGAAGGTTCCTGAAAAGTTGATTCCTTTGTTGGCTGAGTCATAGCTTGCTGCGAAGGATAGGGATTTGCCTGATGCCTTTGCCCATATACCTTTCTCGCCTCCGTCAGGAACTCTCCATCCTGCTGGACAAGGGTCATAGATGGACTTCTCTTTGTCAGATGTGGTCCATCGGGTGTTGTCGGTGCTGGCTGCCCCTGTATAGTACCAGTCGCCGTTGCTGCTTTGAGTGATGAATATGGTAGGATGCGCTATCGTGTAGCCTATTGTGCCGGTAGTCTTGCTTGAGCTGACTACCTGCCAGTTGCCGTATAATGATTTGGCAGCCACTGATTCGCTTGTGGATGATGATCCGAGGAAAGGATCCTTGCGGCCCCACTGATAGAGAAGACCGAGTGCTCCGGCATCTCCTGGGGTGGCGGATGTGGCTCCAAGGTTTCTGTCCATCATTGTTCCGGCGTTGTTTTTATATACCTGCTCCTGCGGCTGGTCAGTCAGCCATATATGCCAAGACCATAACACCGAACCCTGTGCGTCCTTCGCGGCAATCACTACATTGCCTTCCTTGAAGCCTTCCGGCACTTCGAATGCGATGTAGCCGTCTTTGAAGCAGGTTACGGTGATCAGATCTTCTTTGGCTGGAATGGTGCTGGTGCCGAATGATTTCCAAAGAAAAGCTGATGTCTCGATGTTTCCGACAGATTCGTTGCTGCATCCCTTTGTAGGGAGGAACTTGTAGATGCCGGGTTCTGAGACTATGTAACAGTTGGCAGTTTCTGTCGCAGAAAGGTCTTTTGCATTTGTGATGTCCAGATCCACAACAGGCTCCTCCTTAGTCTCCGCTATCAGAGGAAGCACACGGTGGAGTCCTCTGTAGAAGGCGTCTCCTATCTGGTAGTAACCGGCTGTTGTAGGGTGAACTCCGTTTGTGCCGATGACTTCTTTGTCTGTGTTGTTTCTGTCATTGACACTGACCTCTGTCTTGTGAGTGTTGTACTCTGTGTCGAATTGGCCCTTTGTGTCGATGTAGAAACAGTACTCTCCGAACTCCTCATTGGTGACCATCTCCTCGAGGGCCTTGCTGTAGTCAAATGCATAGAATGCAGTTCCGTACATATCTGAAAGGCCTCCTGTGGCTCCGTACCACATTCCTGTTCCTCCGTTCAGGCAGCTGATCTGCAGACCCAGGCATATGATCTTGGCATTTGGGAAATCGCTGTGAGCCTGCCTGATGATGGTTGCGGCATCGTTGAGGTTCCTGTTTATGGCTTCAGAGAAATCGAAATCAGCTGTGACTCCAGAGCCGTTCCAGGACATAAGGATGGCGATAAGGTCTGCACCCTGATTGTTGTGTCTGGCAGCGTGGTTCTTGAAGTCGATGGTCTTGCTGGTTGCATTGTAAAACGGACTCGAACTCTGGAGGAATCTTGCCCAGCTCCATCCGCTGTAGCCTTCGTGATAGACGCGGAATCCGTTGATTACGTGACTCTTGGTGCCATACGAGGTGCACATATTACTTAGGCCAAGCGGAGCAGGGGAGACTGACAGGTCGTTTCCATATACCCTCCTGAGTCCTTCGCCTGCCCATTCGCCCTGGAAGGTTAGCGAGTCGCCGATTATGAGTACATTGACATTTGCAGGTGTGGTGCTGTCTGTAAGCTTAGGGTGCACCACCAAGGTGGTCTCGCCTAAACTGATCACAGAGCCGTCCAGCCTTCGGGTGGTGATGGTAAGTTTGTAACTCTGTCCAGCATCGCTTTCTGTCGGTGTGTACTCGAAGTACCTTGGCATCTGCCTTCCGACTGCACATTCCACCCTGATGCCTTCATTCTTTATGTTGAATGTCTTTACAACTCCGGTGTAGAACAGCTGGAAATGGTCGCCCACCACCAGATCGTACTGCTTCGCAAGTCTCACTTCCGAGGTTATGTTCTTCATCTCCTCAATCAGCTGTGATGTCGGAATGGTGACAGGTGTGCCGTCCGGAAGGGTAATATATAGATATCTGCCATCATAAGAGACATCCTTGAAGAACGGCTCTTCTTCCTGCCCGATGAACTTTCCAAGCGACTGCCAGGTGTCGCCGCCGTCGTAGGATATATACCATTCGCCTTCGGCAACTCGGAAAGATGGGGTGATATATTTACCGTCCGGGTCGTTCGGAACCGATGCAGGAATCTTTGCGCCGCTTTCGTCGGTGAGCCATTCGTCATCGGCCGTCCAGTAATATTCGCCGTCGCTCGCTTTTCGGATGCCGATCTTCGGAACTGCTCCATCTGAGCCGTTGCTGCCGTCTGCGCCGTGGTAGATAGTGACTGTGCCGCTTTTTGCAAAAGAGATGGAGTAGCCGATCTCCTTGCCGTTCTCCATAATCTTGACCACATTGGTCACATAATCATTCCCACTTATCGCCTCAAGGATAGCCTGTAACGCAGTGATGTTGGTATTAAGCTGGTTACACATCGTCTCCAGCTTCTGGATTCTCTCCTCGTGATCGCGAAGCTGCTCAAAGATAGCCTCATAATCATACTTCGCACACGAAACCATCGTAGCGATTACTGCCATCAGGAGAAATATATGCTTTTTCATAGGTAAATATTTTCAAAACACAATTAGAGCAAATTTAATAAGGTTTTGCCTTACAATCAACATCTTCAAAGGTCTACCACATCTGAGCGAGTGCAAAAACATAAAGAAAGTGCACTTGGTCCCCCTCAAATCAAAGGGACCAAGTGCAAAATCATATACAAAATGCACTCGCTATTAAGACGTCGCCCCAAGCGCTCCTGTCAGTATTCCACCTTATCCTCTTTTGAGGCCCATTTATGGAAGGCTGACAATGCCTCATTGCGCATAAAGTGGTCGCACTTGATGGAGCGGTCCTTGTAGGGCAGCTCCAGCTGGTCATATATGAATGAATCGTCAAAGTCTATGGCTTTGGCGTCATCCTTTGTGTTGCCGTAGCATATTCTTTTGACACCTGCCCAGTACAATGCACTCAGGCACATCGGGCAAGGCTCGCAAGAACTGTAGACTGTACAATCTGTCAGCTGGAAGGTGCCAAGTTTTGAGCAAGCGTTGCGTATGGCCATTACTTCTGCGTGTGCCGTAGGATCGTTATTCGGGACCACGCGGTTAGCTCCTGTGGAGATAATCTCTCCATTGCGCACTATTACTGCTCCGAAGGGACCACCACCGTTGTCGATGTTCTCCTCCGAAAGTCTGATTGCCATCTCCATAAACATTTTGTCTTCAGGAGAATAGTTTGAAGTTTCCTTTAAAGTCTTTTTCATTTTCTTAGCGATGCTGTTTGATAAATTCAACCACTATGCCAGCGTAGATTTCAAGAGCGTACTGACTGGAGTCACTTGATGGATGGACTCACAATCATAGGTATTGCAGGATACTAGAACAGAGACGGCTGTCAGAATTATATATGCGAATTGTTTCATATGATGTCGAGTATAACATACAGAATCAAATGTCGCAAGAATTTACCTTAATTGCAAGTTTAAGTATTTCCGACCCAAGCGAAATGGCTCAAATACCTGTTTTGCATCATAATGGCGTCCCTACATAGTCTAGCGCCATCATAATAACCAACTGGGTGCCAAGCTCATCTTGGAGAATGCGAAAAGCTTCCTGCCAAGGTCTTTGAGGGAGGCCCCTATGTGATAGACGTTGTCGTCAATTATCAAGAAACGGTCGTGGATGTTATGGCTCTGAACCAATATTATAGGTTCGTATTGGCTGTTGTGCTTCTGTAGTGTCAGGATGCAGCAGGCATAATGTGTAAGCTGTTGAGTGTCAGTGGGGTGGCTGACGGGAGATGCGTGGGAGTTGGCCGGAAGATGTCTATTTCGCCATATCCTTCAGGCTATTGAAGTCCACGCGGCAAGGGTCATATATGAATTTGTCGACCGGACGTTCGTAGAGGGTGGTGTCGTCATTTACCAGGGTGTGGTACTCCAGGAGGATGGGTTTGACCTGTTTGTTGGAGTTGATGTATATTCCTGCGTTCACTCCGGCTTCCAGACCGACTCTGTTGTAGCCTTCAGGGACATAATGTGAGGTGTCTCTCATAAGGTTGCGGATAGAGCCGTCTTCCTTGATGAAGCTCTTTGCTCCGGCGAAAAGGGTGGACACCAGGACGATGTTGTCGTGTTCCTTGCCAAGCTCATTCTGAGCATAGATGATAGGGGAGTTCTGGATGTCACCTTCCGTCTTTCTCTGACCTATTCTGATTATGAATCCTGTAGATAGTCCGACATCTGCCTTGAGCTGTTCCACTAAGCTGATGAACTGCTTTTTATACCAATCTGTCTTCTGCTGATCAGATGTAAGTCCTTTTTCATAGGTGATTGCGTACTTATTATCGTTACCGAGGTAGACGCCTTCTGACTCTCCCTGACACCATACAAGCAATACTTCCCCGATCTCATAGCCATTTGCAACGATGTTTGTCTTCGCGTGTTCAATGGCAGCAACCATCTGTTTGTAATATGTTCCATTTTTGGTAGTAGGCTCACCTGTGAGATCGTCCAGTACAAAAGGAACGAACTTATTGATCATAGTTCCGCCGACACTCTTGTAGCACGCGCACACCTTTCGGTTGGTTGTTGCGTGGTAGGCATTTATGAATGCCGGGATATATCCGTGATAGTCTGTACCATTAGCTGTTATCGGTTCAACTATCTGGACTGGTTCGGTAGAGTCGGTGTTGTTGAAACTGAAAGCCTTCTCGAAAGGTACATCCAGCATTATGTCTTCCTCGCAAGTGCAGTCGCTAAGTCGGGCTCTGCCGCAGCTGTTTGACTGACCTGAGAACAACACAATATCTACAAGTTTGTCGTTAGTGTTCTTATTGTAAATATAGGTCTGATGCTGGAATCTTGAAATGAGATTCTTCGCTTCATTATATAACTTGATCAGCTCCTCCGACTTCAGTGGGACGGTCAAAGTCGTGCCGTCGGTCAACGTGAAGTACACATTGTCCTGGTCGAATGTCACGCCATTGAAATACTGCTCTACCTCTTCATCCTCTGTTAATCCCTCGAATTCCATCCAAGTGTTACCGCCATCGAATGAGACGAACCATATTCCATCAGTCACTCTGAACTCCGGAGATTTGTACCTGTCATTGCTGTTATAGACCTCAATAGTTCCGCTCTGGGCAAAGGAAATAGAATAACCCACTTCTACTCCGTCTTCCACAATCTTGGTCACAGCTGTTGCATAATCATTCTTCTGCAGTGCTTCAAGCACAGTCTGAACAGCATCTATATTGCTGCTGAGGCGTCTGCATTCCGTTTCTAGCTTCTCAATGCGCTCCTCGTGCTCGCGAAGCTCCTCCCAGACCTCATCCAGATTGGCACAGGAAACTGCTGATAGAATGGCTGTTATGATAATGAAGAGTCGTTTCATATGGGTGCAAAATTTTGATGCGCGAATTTCGTAATAATTTGCCTTTTGTGCAAGGCACTGCTGTCTCTTTCACGCAGGGCTGATTTGCCTTGCCCCCTGTGCGTGCGGATGCCGAAATGCTCTGATAATCAGGGAGTAAGCAAAAATGCCTGCTGTCAGGATGCAGCAGGCATAATGTGTAAGCTGTTGAGTGTCAGTGGTATGGCTGCGCGATGTGCGATGCCAAGTACCGGTACTTTGCAGAGAGTTAGCCGATGATGTATTTTCCGATCTTAGGGATCTTCTGAAGGATGACAGAGACGATGGCTGTCACCACAAAGGCGCATACGGCTGAAACTACGATTTCCACTGGAGTTGTCCAGAAGCCGAGAATGCCTTCTGCGCCGCTGCCAAGCCAACCGCGGAACCAGCCGCAGATCGGAACCAGGATGAGGAGGTGGCACAGATACATTCCGTAGCTTGCCTTAGAAACCGGGAGAAGCACCTTCTTGTAGAAGGCTCCGTCTGCAGTTATCTTTCTGAACAACAGTATCCAAGCCAGTGTCATAAGTGCAACTCCTATCGTGTCATTGCACCACGTAGTCTCCCACCACACAGCCTTCTCCACAAGACCTCCGACAGGAAATACTCCTTCTGCGCTTTCATATACTCTGCGCAAAAATCCGCCAAATACTACAACGAAACCTGCAAGGTAGGACGGGATCGCGATAGCCAGGGTCTTTCCCCACGAGAGCTCGCCTACGAACTTACGCAAGTACAGACCAAGGAAAAGGTAGCCGATGAATCCGCTGATATAGTAGAATATACCGTAACTGTTCCAACTGGTCTCACCCCAAAGCGGATATAGCGCCTGACGAGGAAGGCCGGAAGGACCGTAAGTAAATACCATTGTGCCGCCCATCCAGTCTCTGATCAGAGGAATGAACAGGGTGAACACCCATATCGCCAGATACCCCTGAAGCTCGCGCTTTCCCACCTTTTCCGCCCAAGGCGAAAGAAGCGGCATAATCATATATATACCTATAAGCATATATACGAACCAAAGATGGCCGGACGCGTAGTTGAAATTAAATATGAGATTGCGGAAATTCTCCACGGGTTCGCCCCATACAAGGGCATATACGACAGTCCACACCAGGAAAGGAATCAGGATCCTTACGCTTCTGCGGCGTACAAACTCACCGGCAGAGTAGTGGATAGGGAACTGGAGATAGCTGGAAGCTACAATGAAGAGCGGCACACAGGCACGCACAAACGAATCAAAGAATGAAGACCAGAAGGCATCAGACTTTGTAAGGATCAGCGAGCCCTCGCCTCCAAGGTAAAACGGTTCGGTACTATGCACTAAAAGCACCATAAAACAGGCGGCGACTCTCATCCAGTCTATCCACACTTCTCTTTTTCTTGATGTTGTTTCCATAGTGTTATAAATATATGATTAATTTTCTTCGTTAATTCCAGATCGCGTCCAACTTCTCGAGACGCTCATAATAGTTCTTGAACTCCTCCCATATCTTCGAATCATCAAACCAGCTGCAACTGAACACCGCAAGCAGCACGGATATGTATGTAAGAATCTTTTTCATAGGTTGTATTTGCTTTTCTACTGCTATTTGTTCTTGCCATACGGAACCCTTTCCGCCTCGCTTAGATAGGTGTGATGAGATTGGGCTGTACTTTCTTTATATCCGTTAGCTGGGATGAGAGATTCGCCTATGATATTGAAATCCAACGCTTCCTCTAGTTTTGCAATTGTCTCAAGTGTAAGGTTGTTTTTACCTTTAAGGAGCATTGAGATGTGTTGCTGAGTGCATCCAAGTCTTTCGGCCAGAACAACTTGAGTCATACCTATTTGTGACATCCTATCCCTTACTTTAAGAGATATCATAGCGGAATACCTGAGCCATCTGGCATTCTTACGTCGATACTCAGCCTCTTCATGCCAGTTATCAGTTGCATCGGACTGATTCTTTATCAAAAATTCTATTGCTTTCATATTAATCTTGATTTAAAAAATCTATAAAACCCTCTAAGTCTGTAACCCCATTGTCAATTAGGTGATTTCGTACCATTTCCATTTTTTCTAATTCCTTCAGAGTATGTGACCGTTCTTGCATCGTGAATGTTAATTTAATGGCACCACCTGTGATTAAGTATATGTTCTTCTCAAGTTTTAAAGCATATAATCTTAGCCAAGAACGATGCGTAACCCTTTTACCTTTAGCCTTTTCCTTACCAAGCATCAATTCTGAAGTTCTCATATTGTTCAATGGCCGGAATATCTTTTCAAGATCAGACTCTTCTGCAAGATCAAGAATTAAACATTCTAACTCTTCTGCTTCTGTCAAGGTGTCGTAGATTGCTCTATCAACATTAGTAATTTTAAAGTTTCTTTCTAAGTCACCTTTATTTGATAAGAAGAACTCTTTTAGCCAATCTACATCAGTCCAATTCTGGAATAGTAATCCAAGTATATTTATCGGATCACCATCATAACGTACTGCCCATAATTTTCTCTTGCCATCAATATTATAAAACTCCATATTTTTATTTTTTACAAAAATATATACAATTTTAATATTGTACAAGCTTTATGTGATATGTTTGTGGCCTTGAACTTTTATTAATTATATGAAATGATATACCTATGTCAATAGTATTGTACGAGCTTGACAAAATTATCGTGGATTCTTTGCTCAGCTCGTTAGGAAATCGGGCAAAATGGCACTAAATGGTCAGAGCTTGACAATGATTTGGGCTTTTCTTTGCTCAGCTCGTTAGTCAGCAATGCCTTTGCGGGTTAACCACATAGCCATTTGCCCTGTACCCTTATTTAAGCCTTATATCATAAGCAAACATTGAAATGTTCTTCGCTGTTGTGGCGGTGGCGGATTCGTAGTAGGTGTATTCCTGTTTTGCCACTGTGGTAGTCTTACCCTTGGCGGATCCTACAATCGATTTTGATGATTTGAATCCGATCGTGTGATTTGCCGGAACGACCGTTTCCGGGATGTCGAACTTGATGTGAGTTCCTAGAATTATATTGCTTACCGTAGTTGAGCCTATCTCTTTCCAATTTGGTGGTGTCGGGTTGGAAAGGTCTACAAGATAGGCGGTTATAGTGCTGCTGCCGCTAGCCTCTTTGCCTATCATACACCAGGCCCCGTTGACTGTTTTGCCTTCGAGTGACTTGATTACTTCGGCATCGCTGAAGTAGAAATACTGAGTCCCAAGGAAACTGTGGTTTATCAGGTCTTTGTGATCCTGCAGGAACAGGTACTGTCCATCATCAGTCTCTTCCTCATCATTGCTGTCCTCCTCGTCATCAGGCTGAGGAATCGAAGTGTACCAGAGCGGAATGTCCTTTAGTTCGCTCCAGATGAATTGAGCGATGTTATAGCCTCCGATGTGAGTGTGATGTATGTGGTCTGAGAGGTAGGAATCACCCATATTGTTGTTAGTCCTGCCCCAACCAAGACCGGAACCCTCATCGAGTCCTATATAGTACACGCCACATTTCATACATACCTCCTTAATGGCGTTGTTTCGAGGAACATACTTGTAGTTTTCATCAGCTGGATTTGCTCTATAACCTCCCATCGGTGAGGACATTACGACAATCTGTGCTCTGGTGTTCTGCAGCAGATAATTGATGCATTTTGTAAGCGCACCACAAAAGGTCGAGTCGCAATTGTCCCAAGGGTTTCCTAACTCTGCTGAACCGTCATTTGCTCCTATCTCCAAAGTAATCAGATCTGCACTTTGCTTTCCATCTGTTGTCTTCATTACAGCATCCTTGATCCTGGTGTTTGCTACAATACCTCCTCCCGGTATGCCTTTGTTAGTGGGAACCAGTCCGCTCAATTCAGCAAGATAGTCAACATAGCGTCCTTGAGAAGTGCTTGTAAGAGATGTACCATAGGCATACCACATCTTTCCCTTCCAATGGCTTCCGGAAATCTGCTCCGGAGAGATGGACGGGATCTTGAACAAAGTGCCGTTATTGAAGTAGAACAGGTAATAGCTGTCATCTTTTTTGATGTCTACAATGAACGTCTCTTCATCTTCTTCCGTCTCACCGAGCATCCTCCAGGTGTTGCCTCCGTCATAGGACACATACCAGCATCCTTCTTCAACTCTAAGTTCTGGTGTGATGTACTTCTCCTCTCCATTTTCACCCTCTGAAGTCGCTGCAATCATCGATCCGTCTTCATCGGTCAGCCACTCGTCGCCTACAGTCCAATAGTACTCTCCGTCGCTGGCCTTCCTGACCCCGACCTTTGGTGCATCTTCGCCGTTGCTTCCGTGATAAATGGTCATCGGAAGTCCTTTTGAGAAATATATAGTATATCCGACTTCCTTGCCATTCTCCATCAACGGCGTGATGCCGGTGATATAGTCGTTTCCCTGCAGGGCAACCAAAAGCGCCTGCATAGCAGAAATGTTGGTGTTCAGCCTATTGCAAAGAGTCTCCAGTTTCTGGATTCTCTCCTCGTGATCACGAAGCTGGTTCAGAATCGCAGTGTGGTCGTATTTTTGGCAGGATGCCAGTGCCAATAAAATGGCAAAAGCCATATAGGTCAGTTTCTTCATAGAAATTCTCTAGCTTAAAGCTTGTAAATTTACGAATAATTCCAAATGCACGCAACACAACAAAGCACGAACTTTTTCCCTGTCAGACGAGTCCGTATTTCCTATGTTTTTAGAATTAAATTGCATATATTTGTGAATCAACCTCATAACTAACAACACAACTATGAATAAAGATTTGTCAAGGCGTTCGTTCCTCAAGGTGGGAACAACTGCTGCGCTAGGTCTGGCAGTGGCTCCAGGCATTATGATGGGCCAGTCAAAGAAGAAAAAGAAGGGTGTACCTGCGCCACTGGACAGGAAACTGAAGATTCTTGGTGTCGGTGTCGGAGGACGTGGCGCTTCAGTTCTTAAAGAGCTTGAGACTGAGGAAATCATCGGTCTATGCGATGTCGACTGGAAGTATGCTGCCCACATCTTTGAGCGTTATCCTTCAGCAAAGAGGTACAACGATTACAGAGTAATGTTTGCAGAGCTTCTTGATCAGGCAGATGCTGTGGTTGTAGCGACAGCAGACCACACCCACGCAATCATAGCTGCTGAAGCCATAGCCGCCGGAAAGCACGTCTATGTCGAGAAACCGCTGACTCACACAGTTTATGAGTCCCGTCTTCTCACCAAGCTTGCAGCCAAGCACAAGGTTGCTACCCAGATGGGTAACCAGGGAGCTTCCGGAGAGGGTGTGAGACTTGCCTGCGAATGGATCTGGAACGGTGAGATCGGTGAAGTAAGACGCGTTGAAGCATTTACAGACCGTCCGATCTGGCCACAGGGACTTGAACGTCCGGCCGAGGCTCAGCCTGTTCCTTCTACCCTTAACTGGGAGGCTTTCATCGGCCCGGCACCTATGAGACCTTACAATGAGATTTACACACCTTGGAACTTCAGAGGCTGGTGGGATTTCGGAACAGGTGCTCTTGGAGATATGGCCTGTCACATCCTCCACTGCGTACATAAAGGACTGAATCTTGGTTATCCTACAAAGGTCCAGGGTACGTCAACCCTCCTTTTGAGCGAATCCTGCCCGAATGCACAGAAGATCAAGTTCGTCTTCCCTGCACGTGACAATATGCCTAAAGTCGCTATGCCTGAAGTGGAAGTCCACTGGTACGACGGCGGTCTCAAGCCTCTCCGTCCGGAAGGCATTCCTGATGGCGTCGACCTGAATATCGATGGTGGTGGAGTGATCTTCTACGGTACAAAGGACACAATGGTTGTAGGATGCTACGGCAACAGACCTTACCTCCTTTCAGGACGAGTTCCTCAGGCTCCTAAGGTTCTCAGAAGAGTCGACCTTGGACACGTTCAGGACTGGGTCCGCGCTTGTAAGGAAGATCCTTCAGTGCGAGTTCCTTCAGCATCAGACTTCAGCGAGGCAGGTCCTTTCAACGAAATGGTTGTGATGGGTGTACTTGCAGTCCGCCTCCAGGATCTGAATATGGAACTTGACTGGGACGGCGAGAATATGGAATTCACCAACATCCCTGAAGATGCTACCATCAGAAGCGTCATCCACGACGGCTTCACCATCAAGGACGGTCACCCGACATTCAACAAGACTTACACACAGCCGGTTAATGCCCGCGCCTTTGCAAAGGAACTTATCAAACACACTTATCAGAACGGCTACAAGCTTCCTGATATGCCCACAGAATAACTAATAACTTATTGATATGAAGAAGATTATATTTTGCGCTGCTGCCCTTATGCTTATGGCAGCTTGCGGCAACAAGAAACAGGAACTCGTGATCGGAGATCCTGTGTATGTAGGTGAGCAGACAATTGTCGAGGTCAACGAGCCTTCAACACCGAATTGTCCTGCCTACGTGGTAGTAAACAATCCGGAGGTAGACCTTTCTGCCTTCCCGATCGACGAAGAAGGCTATCACATCCTTTTCAACGGCAACGAAAAGATGCAGGGCTGGAGAGGCTATGGAAAAGAAGGCATCCCGTCAAGATGGGTAGTTGAAGACGGCGCCATCAAGTTCCTCGGAACAGGTCTTGGAGAAGGACAGACAGCCGAAGGCGGTGACCTTATCTTCGCACATCAGTTCCAGAACTTCATCCTCGAGCTAGAGTGGAAAGTCTCAAAGGGCGGTAACTCAGGTATCTTCTACCTCGCTAAAGAGATCGCGACAAAGGCAGAAGACGGCACTCTCAGATACGAGCCTATCTACCTCTCGTCTCCTGAGTATCAGGTACTTGACAATGCAAACCATCCAGACGCATTCCTCGGAATCGACGGTAACAGACAGTCTGCTTCCCTCTACGATATGATCCCTGCAAAGCCTCAGAACCAGAAGCCGTTCGGCGAGTGGAACAAGGCAAGGATTATGGTCTACAAAGGCACAGTTGTACACGCGCAGAACGATGCAAACGTCCTCGAGTACCATCTTTGGACACCGAAGTGGACAGATATGCTCCAGGCAAGCAAATTCAGCGCAGAGGCCTGGCCTATCGGCTTCGAACTCCTGAACAACTGCGGCGGCGACGAGCACAAGGGATATATCGGCATCCAGGATCACGGCGATGACGTATGGTACCGCAACATCCGCATCAAGCTGATGGACTAAAAATAAGATTTATGAATATATAAAAGTGGTGCGCCTGAAGCCTCAGACGCACCACTTTTAAAATGCCCGCAGGGCCCAAAGGCCCCTACGGCCGCGGCTCGTAGCGGCGCCAGAACTGCAGCATTTCAACATATACCAGCGGCGCCTGCACGGTCTCTCCATATATTGTCGTCACTTCCGTAAGATGGCGCGAGTCTTGCAGCCATATTGCTCCGCAGCGACACAAGCTTTTGGCGTGATTTCCTTGCGTCAGGACACTACACCTTCAACCGCCAACTTCCTAGTCCTTACAGAGGCCCCTTTTCAAGGACTGGCCCCTCAATTTCCGCCTCCAGTCCTTACAGAAGCCCCTTTTCAAGGACTGGCCGCTCAATTTCCGCTCCTAGTCCTTACAGAGGCCCCTTTTCAAGGCTGGTGTCTCAATTTCCATCCCCAGTCCTTACATAGCCCCCTTTTCAAGGACTGGCCCCTCAATTTCCATCCCCAGTCCTTACATAGCCCCCTTTTCAAGGACTGGCCGCTCAATTTCCGCCCCCAGTCCTTACAGAGGCCCCTTTTCAAGGACATAGCCGCTCAATTTTCGTCCCCAGTCCTTACAGAGCCCCCTTTTCAAGGGTTGGGGAGGCTTAAGGTGCTGATTGATAGCGTTTTACGCAATATGCCTGCTGCGCAAATACAGCAGGCATATTGCATAAGTTGTTGATTGTCAGCTTGTTGCTGGGCGGGTCTGGGCCGCGCTCGCTTGAGCTATTTCACGATGATGTAAGTTGTATCTGGCTGAGCTTCGCCTTTGAGGATGCCGTTCTCTACTGTGAATGTCTGGCCGTAGACCTGGTCTTTGTACTGGCCGTCTGGGAGGGCAGTTGCAAGCTCGATGGCATTGCTCTCTGCAGCGATGTTGATGATGGCTGCACCCTTGTCACCGCGGTTTACGATGATGGTCTCGCCGTCTTCTGAGAAGCCGAGGGATTCTGTCTGGCCCTTCATCTGCTGACGGAACTTGTTGACAGCCACTACTTCAGGGTGGAAAAACTCGTCGTTTCCGCGAGGGCCGATGAGGTTGTCGCCCCAGTAGTTCTCACGTGTAGAGTTCATAGGACGGCTGTAGAAGAGTGGGGTACCGTTCTGTCTTGCAGTGATGAGGACCCAACCTGTGCGGATCTGTGCGTCAGTGAGGTCTGCTGTCTCGTGTGCGTTGCAGTAGGTGTCGTGGCTCTCAACCCAAGTTGTAAGATGCTCTGGAGCAGCTCTGTGGTGCCAAGAAACGAGGTCGAGGTCCTTTGTGCTGCGGTTTCTGAGGGCGTGGCATACAACGTGGCCGTAGCTTGAAGCTGTCTGGCCGAAGTATGAAGCGTACTCCTCCTCAGGAACATTTCTTCCCTGGAGAACCTCACCGTAAACGAAGAGGCTGTCGTAAGGGATTGCGAGTGACACGCCGAGAACCTTCTTGCGACCTGTTGCGACATCCCAGAAGTCATTTTCAGTAACACCTGCCTCTACGTCGATAGGGTCTGAATGAACACCGATGTGCTTTGCAGTGTCGTAACGGAAACCGCGTACTCCGAGCTTGATGAGCTTGTTTACGAACTGCATATAGTACTTCTGGAAGTGTGGGTTCTCTGTGTTTACGTCAGGAAGACCACCTACACCCTGGTGTGTACACTCTGTGCGGTCATTGTAGTTGCGGATGCCCTTGAGACCGTTTGTGTGGAACATCTTGTCGCGTCCGCCTACTGCCTCATAGAACTCCTCTGCAACGAGGTCAATGTCAAATGCAGTATGGTTTGGAAGCACGTCGACGAGCACTCTGATGTCATATTTCTTTGCTGAGTCGAGCATAGCCTTCATCTCAGCCTCTGTTCCGAGCATATTGTTTCCGATTGTCCAGTCTGTAGGCTGATAGTAGTGGTACCAGTTTCCTTCCTTCTGGTCAAAGAGCTTCTTGTTAGCGCCTTCAGGGCTGAAGCAGGCGTTCACCGGTGAAGTCTGGAGCATTGTGTAGCCGGACTCCTTGATCAGCTTCATATTCTCAGCGATGGTGTTGAAGTTCCAGCTCCATACGTGGAGAATGGTCTCAGTGTTGGTGTAATTCGGGTCGTGTGTCATTCTGTCGACCGTGCTGGTCTGTGTCTGTGATGCGCAAGCCACGAATCCGAGGCAGGCGAGTAGAGTAAAGATTTTGTTCATAGTGTTATATTTAGAAATTATTCTTTGCGTTTTCGAGAGTTTCGATGAGACGGTCGCACCACTGGTCAAACTCAGGGTCCTCCTTCTGTGTCTCGGGATGTGAGTCCATATATTTCAAGCACTTGCGCACTCCTTCTTCATATCGTACGACAGCCTGGAATCCGGGAACGGCCCTTTTCAGCTTCGAGCAGTCAAACACGACCGTGTTTGCCTTGTCACCTATAAGGTTGCCGAGCATATCGTATCCTTCCGGCTGAGTCGCGATGATGAAATCTGATGAGACGTAATATGGCTTGAAAGGCACTCCAAGTGCATCTGCAATGGATTTATATATCTGATTCCAGGTCAGAGACTCGTCTGACATTATCTGGAAGACCTCTCCGATGGCGTGAGGGTTGCCCAGCAGGCCGATGAATCCTTTCGCGAAGTCCTCGTTGAATGTCATAGTCCAAAGCGATGTTCCGTCTCCGTGGATGATTACAGGCTTGCCTTCCATCATTCTCTTGATTACCGGCCAGCTTCCGTTCCTGCCGTGTATACCTACAGGTACGCTTCGCTCGCTGTAGGTATGGCTCGGCCTGATGATGGTCACAGGGAATCCTTTCTCACGGTAGTACTTCATCAGAAGGTCCTCGCAGGCGATCTTGTCGCGGGAGTACTGCCAATATGGGTTGGCGAGCGTAGTACCTTCGTTGATTATATGGCTTCTGCAAGGCTTGTTATATGCCGACGCTGAACTTATATATACATATTGATTTGTGCGTCCCGCAAACAATCTGTGGTCGCGCTCGACCTGCGATGGCACGAAACCGATGAACTCGCACACAGCGTCGAACCTCTCGTCGCCCAACTGGCGAAGCACCTCGGCCTCGTCGTTGATGTCAGCGATGATAAGTTTGACCTCCTGTGGCAGTTCGTCCTTGCGGTTGCCTCTGTTTATCAGCCAGACCTCGTGGCCGCCCTGGGCCAGCTGGCGTGTGATGGCACTGCTGATGGTGCCGGTGCCGCCGATCATTAATATTTTCATATGTTATCCGAGTTTGATGTTTTCTTCGATCAGGTCCAGGAGGTCGTCGATTTCTTCGTATGTTGCTGCTGTTGTCATCACTGTGATGAGCTTGCCGTTCACATCTGCACAGATGAAGTTGCACACGATGCCGTCATCCTCAGTAGGGCATTCGAAGCCGAAAGCTGTGGTGCCTAGGAAATCGTATTCCGCAACCGGGTCATCATCTGCAGAGATCTCTTCGCCGATGTACTCCTCATAGGTTCCTGCTGCTTCCATAAGTGCATCAGTACCTTCCGGCATTGGACCGTAACTGATTGTGATTGAACGTGGATCTGCGCCGCCTGCCTCGATGTCGATCATCGCACATTCGCGTCCGTCAGGCTCTGTGTACATCTCGGTCTCTACATTCCAAATCTGTGGCACTTCGAGGCTCACGCCACCGAAGCATACGTTCATAAGTTTGATTTCGTTGTTTTCCATATGATATATTAGTTATATTCAATTGCAACAAACAAATATAAATTATATATGTGTGAAAAGCAACTGTATGTCTGACGGGTCAGGCGAAATCTTCAGGAAAACGCATTTTTCAGTTGCAGGTAATGTAATAATTAATAACTTTACCCTCCCAATTTATAATAAACTATTATTCAATTTAAGTTTATATGAAAACATATTCAGGAAAAACACGTGTAGAAAGCGATCTCATAGGCCCAATGGAAGTGCCTGTTGAAGCGCTTTATGGTGTCCAGACACTTAGAGGTGTAGAGAATTTCCCAATCAGCCGTTTTCACCTTTACGACTATCCGGCTTTTGTCAATGGATTGGCAATTACCAAGTTGGGTGCAGCTAAGGCGAACTGGCAGCTCGGACTTCTCACCGATGAGCAGTACAAGGCTATCGCTGGGGCGTGTGAAGAGATTCTTGCCGGACAGCACCACGACCAATTCCCTGTGGATATGATCCAGGGAGGTGCAGGAACATCAACCAATATGAACGCTAACGAGGTCATTGCCAATCGTGCGCTCCAGATAATGGGACACGAGGCAGGAGAGTACCAGTACTGTTCTCCAAATGACCACGTGAACTGTTCACAGTCAACAAATGACGCCTATCCGACAGCTATACATATAGGTCTTTTCACAACCCATCAGGAGTTTCTCAAGCACTTTGAGGCTCTCATAGTTTCATTTGAAAGGAAGGCAGTGGAGTTTGCAGACATCGTTAAGATGGGACGAACTCAGCTCGAGGATGCGGTTCCTATGACACTCGGTCAGACATTCGGAGCTTTCGCTTCAATCCTTCGCGACGAGATCCGCAACATCAACTTTGCAGCTGAAGAGTTCCTTACAGTGAATATGGGAGCAACGGCTATCGGAACTGGAATCTGTTCAGAGCCAGGCTATTCAGACAAGTGTATTGAAGCGTTGCGTGAGATAACAGGATGGGATATGAAGCTTGCTTCTGATATGGTTGCAGCTACCTCAGACACTACTTGTATGGTCGGTTATTCTCAGGCAATGCGCCGTATTGCCGTGAAGATGAACAAGATCTGTAACGACTTGCGACTCCTGGCTTCAGGACCTCGCTGCGGAGTACACGAGTTCGATCTTCCTGCGCGCCAGCCGGGTTCTTCGATTATGCCAGGCAAGGTAAATCCGGTCATCCCTGAAGTTATGAATCAGATCTGCTACAAGGTAATCGGAAATGACCTCTGTGTGGCTATGAGTGCAGAGGCTGCCCAGATGGAGCTCAATGCAATGGAACCTGTGATGGCCCAGTGCTGCTTTGAGTCGGCTGAGATCCTGATGAACGGATTTGACACATTGAGAATCAACTGTATAGATGGCATCAAGGCAAATCCTGAGCAGTGTACTGAATACGTCCACAACAGCATCGGAGTCGTGACTGCCCTTAACCCGGTGATCGGTTATAAGAACTCAACCAAGATTGCAAAAGAGGCATTGGAGACAGGCAGAAGTGTCTATGACCTCGTGCTCGAGCACGGAATCCTCACCAAGGAAGAACTCGACACCATCCTTGCCCCTGAAAATATGATCAAACCAGTCAAGCTGGACATCAAGCCGAGAAGATAACACAATGGATTACAACAAGATACTTGCAGATATATATCAGGAGATCACTCCTTTTGCAACGAAGGGACGTCAGGCGGATTACATCCCCGCTCTGGCCAAGGTCGATCCCGACCAGTTCGGTATGTGCCTGATGACGGTCTCAGGAGAAGCCTACACCCACCTGCAGGCTGACACCCGCTTTTCTATCCAGAGTATAACCAAGGTCTTTGCCTTGGCTATGTGTCTGTCTCTCAAGGGTGAAGACCTGTGGAAGAGGGTAGGCAAGGAACCTTCGGGAACAGCCTTTAACTCTTTGATACAGTTGGAGGTGGAGAAGGGTATCCCAAGAAATCCTTTCATAAATGCAGGTGCAATTGTCTTGTCGGATATATTGATATCTTCGCTCGAAGATCCGGAAGGGGACTTCCTTCGCTTCATAAGGGAGTTGTGCGGTGATGAGTCGATTGACTTCAATATGGAAGTCGCGATGTCTGAACGCGAGTGCGGTTACCTTAATGCTGCCATAGCTAACCTCCTGAAGTATCACGGGACAATCGAGAATGACATCGAGCGTGTCTTGATGTTCTATTTCAAGATGTGCTCTGTGGAAATGAGCTGCCGCGAGCTTGCGAAGGCATTTACAGCTTTCACCAACTGCAAGCCGTTTGACTTTGCAGGATTCAAACTAAGTCAGTCCCGTATCAAGCGAATGAATGCAGTGATGCAGACCTGCGGCTTCTATGATGAGGCCGGTGAGTTCTCCTATCTGGTCGGTCTGCCAGGAAAGAGTGGCGTCGGTGGTGGCATAGTTGCCATATATCCAATGCGTTACGCAGTGGCTGTGTGGAGTCCGAGACTCAATTCTAAGGGTAATTCTGTTATGGGAATGAAGGCGCTTGAGCTGCTTACCACTGCAACTCAGGAATCCATATTTTAGCCCAAATCTGTTCGTCGGAAACGGCCTATTGTGATAATATGTAATTTTAGCCCCTCTTAAATTGCGATAGTGTAATTTGAGAGGGGCTAAAATTTAAGAATATTTGAATATGGGACTTATTTGATTTAAAAGTGTCAGCTGGGTGTCCGGTCGTTCGGCGGGGTAATTCTTCCATTCGTCGGAGTGCTTGGGAATACTTATTGCAGATGTCAAAAATAGCAGTACCTTTGCACACGAGTTGATCGGAGAGCTATTCTGAAACTCTCACAACTTATTGGTTATTAGTTTTAGTGTTATTAATTATGTGGTTAGTATGAGGCGTCCCCGCGTGAGCGGCGAAGTCTCATTTTTTTATTATATGCCTCGAGGCATATAATAAAAAAACGAGACGACCTTCTTACCCCCGGCAGCTGTGCTGCCACCCCAGCGGGGTATTTCGGCCCTGCCCGGGCCGGTCGGCTGCGCCGACTTACTAAAATCGGAATGCCTTCGGCATATAATAAAAAACGCGACGACCTTCTTACCCCCGGCAGCTGTGCTGCCACCCCAGTGGGGTATCTCGGCCCTGCCCGGGCCGGTCGGCTGCGCCGACTTGCTAAAATCCTCCTTGGAAGTTGACGCCCAAGCTCTAACAACTTCCAGAATAACTGCCCATTTCTTGGACAGGAACGACAATTCGTTAGCTAAGGATTGAGACAGGTAATCAATGCTCTAGGAATGCGAGTGGAAATTGTAAAATGTGTCTGAGTGGCTATCCGTTGATTCTTATTGGTACAGTCTTAATACCAGGTAGCCGTAGCCGTATGATGTGAACCTCACCTTGTTTCTGGCAGATGTGAAGCTGTTCGTTGAAATATTGCTGCTACAGCTCCTGTATCTTATTACCTTGTGCGAACCAGTCTCCCATTACTTTGACGTAGTGGGCATTGTGCATATCTGTGCCGTAGTAGGAGATGAGGCCTTTGGTCTGGAGGTCCAGGGCTCTGGCCTTTGTCTCTTCGCCGTAAAGGCCGGCGAAGGAGCCGTAGTTGCTCTGGATGCGGGCTCCTGCTTCCAGGTAGCTCATCAGTTCTTTCTCAGACAGGTAGAAGTAGCGTTCCGGGTGGGGCAGAAGGGGAATGAGTCCCAATGAGACTACTTTCTTGAATTCTTCTACTGGTTTCAGGTCGCCGATGTCCTCAGGATCAAAGATCGGAAGTTCCATCAGGATGAACTTGTCCTCGATCGGCATAAGCCAGTTCTTTTCAAGTACCTCAGGCCACGTCTGTGGAACTAGCCTGTATTCGGCAGACATAGTGATTTCCAGACTGACTCCTTTCTTGTCAAGCTCTTCCTGAGTCATCTCGAAAGCTCTTCTGATGGTCTCGGGTGTATTCCTCCATTTGTTGTTGATATGTGGGGTGCAGGTGACACGTTCGAAGCCCCAGCTTTTCATTGCAGAGGCAAGCATTATGGCGTCTTCCACACAAGTGGCTCCGTCATCGAGCCCAGGAAGTATATGACTATGTAAATCTATGAGCATCAGCCTATGAAATAAAGAAGTTTCTGATAAACAAGGTGCACTGGGAAGCCCATTATGGTAAAATATGAGCCTTCGATCCTGTCGATTCCTATATATCCAATCCATTCCTGGATGCCGTAGGCTCCGGCCTTGTCGTATGGCTTGAATGTGTTGATGTAGTACTCGATCTCTGAGTCAGTCAGTTCCTTGAAATGCACGACAGCCACGTCGCTGGAAGTCTCGTGCTTTCTGCTGTCACGCAATGTCACTGCTGTTATGACCTTGTGCTCCTTTCCGGAAAGCCAGCGCAGCATCTCGAAAGCCTCTTCATAGGAATGCGGCTTGCCCATCACCCTGCCGTCGCAAAGCACGAGGGTGTCAGAAGTGATGAGTATTTCATCATCGGCAAGCTCCCTGTGAAATCCGAATGACTTACCCTCAGAAAGCACCTCCGGAATCCTCTCGTGGGGGGTCTCCGGATCATATTCCTCTGTGAATGTATTGCCTGTGTCTACTGTGAAATCGACATCCAATCCGCCGAGAAGTTCCCTTCTGCGCGGCGAATTGCTGCCGAGAATAATCTTTTTACCTTTCGTCTCCATTCTACCATATATATAAAGGAGTGCAAAAGTAATAAAAATAATATGTAACTTAACTTTCGCAAGTGCGAAAGTACCTTGTCTTTGAGACCTTCAGGTCGATAGTAAGTCCTTTCCCCGAGGTCGCGAGCGATAAGTCAAAAGTCCGGTGGACTTTTGCAGCGAGCAGCACGGAGTGACGGTGAGGATTTAGGATAGGGGTAACGTAAATATAGAAGGTGCGGTGGGAGGAAGTT
>JAFVOX010000050.1:0-42102 GCA_017505605.1 Bacteroidales bacterium | reverse complement strand
GTTTCCTGATTGCTAACAAATCCACCCGAATTCATCCTGGATCTAAAATCGTTTACAGAATAAATACCAGCAACAGTACCAGCGTTGGAAAGCACACACACGTCGTTGCCTCCAAAATTTGACACGATTGACCATACATCTTTTTTGAACCTTGTAGCTCTATTTGACCTAAAGAAGCCATTCATGCTGCCGCTGACTTCTACATAGAAACCTAAAGCTTCAGGTGCTTCAGCAATGAAGTTTTCTTTAAGCGAATCTAAACAATAGCCATCTTCTGTAAAGTGTGAGTCATACACAGTATTTACTGGATTGGAACAAGAAGATAGAAACAAAGAAAATATGGCAATACCACAGCCAATGAATAATTTTCCCCAGTTAGTTGTCATGGTTAACCCTTGTTACCCAACGCCTCGGTGAATGGTTAAACAAGCGAAAGCGTGGCGTTGAAGCTTATTTAACTGACAGGTCCTAGGAATAACCGCGTGAATAAATAAGCATCAACTCCACGCCGTAAACCCAATTTGGATACGACGAAGGAGCGAGCTTATTCTCTTCACTTTTGAATTTCCTAGGTTCATCAGTGAGAACAAACTACACTTTCGTGTTCTTTTCAAATTATTCTCCAAAGATAAAAAGATATTTTAGAATAGAGTAATAAATAGTAACAATTATAGAGAAGGGTATGTGTTTGTACTTCACAAGAATAAGTATGTCAAATGCTTAAATGCATTATATTGAAGTCTTACCAATCCGTTCCAAATTGTAAGCATAATCTTTCCGCATTTGTTAAAAACGGCTAATCACACGTCTTGTAGAAGTACTCGATGTATGAACTCTAAACTAATTTAAAACGGCGCTTGCCTTCTTGCCAAAACAAGTTTACCAAAAGGCAACCATCTATAACTCCGGACCGTCGCAAGACTCTAGTCTTTTTTCCAAAAAGCCAAGAGACTTGCCTTAAAAGCGGCCCTCCGGTGCTTGGGCGGCGACCTCAGTGCAGTAGTCCCCAGTGCAAGTCGCCGCCCTCGAACGTTTGTACTGCTTAGTGTAGGCCGGTAGTCGCATAGTGCTGTTTCTTTCCCTTCGGGAGCCTGGGGCTCCCTCTGGTGCCACTCGGTGGCTTCGCCACCTCGCGGACGCCCCTCGCTGCTGTCGCTGCTCGTGGTACCGAGGATAATATCTGATGAGGCACGCCAAGATTTCATTGGAATTGAGTGAACTTCTCGGTTTTGACAGAAGGTGCGTTGTTATCTTTCGCAGAACGTACGGCTAACAACGATAAGATTTTGATATATGAGAGAGCAAGTTAGGGATAAGGGATGTTGTTGAGCAAGATCTTCAGCCTTTAAAAGAACAAGTCGAGAAATATCTCGCAGATATTGAATAAGAAATCGAAAGCCCCGGATGTCCCTGAGAAATCAAACATCCGGGTTTAGTTTTTTATGGGCTACCTTCTATTCTGAGAATCGGGTCTACATTGCGGCTACCTTGTGATAACAGATTGAGGTGCTTTGAAGTTGGTCAGAATTTGAGATTGTTTGCAAAGTCTTGAAATATAATGCTTTAGTTTATAGTATTGACAAAAGTGATCTCAGATTGTTTTAATCTGTTTCGCATTATCCGTGCGCTAGGCACCTCACGAATAATCTCCTAAGTTGTCGTAAATCAATGATTTAGGAGGTTTTCTTTTCTTCAGAACCTAAATATGACAACATTTTGATTGCTGTGGTGGCTATTTCGGTAATTCGGCTATGGGGACCACGTACAGGGTGCTTAGGTAAGTTGTTGTGTGTCAGGCGGTTATGAAATGCCACTGTTCCTGGTACCCACTAAATTTAGGGTACCAGGAACACCTGCTTGTTGATAATGCGTTGAATGTCAATCTCTTATGGCGGGGTGGGTGTACTCGGTCCCTGCCTCTCTTTGTACCCTCCCCAGTTAGGGGAGCTTGCAGATGCTGTATTTGAGCCTTATGGGTGTAAGGATTGGATTTTATTGTGTATTTTTGTCATATGAAGATAGAATCCATAAAGCATTTGATGAGAGAATAGTTTTAATGATATGATAAAGAGGATCCTAATAACTATAGTTATGAGTTTTTCATTTTTTGGCCTTTGGGGCCAGACCAATAAGTTCAAGACAGTCGATGTCGAAGAGTTTGCAAAGGCAGTTGCTGATAGTTCATATGTGGTGCTGGATGTCCGTACGCCTGCAGAGTATGCCGAAGGTCACATTCCTGGCACTCATTTCAATATAGATGTCCTTGAGGACAGCTATACAGAGATTGCTCTGAAGACTCTCCCAAAGGAAAAGCCTGTTGCGCTCTATTGCCGTAGCGGTAACCGCAGCAAGAACGCTGCCAGTATCCTTGCAGAGAATGGTTATCAGGTATTAGAACTCGGAGCCGGATTCCGCGGATGGGTTTCAGCAGGTAAAGACACAACCAAGTAATAGATATGGCAAAGATATACGTAGCAAGCAGCTGGAGAAATCAGTATTATCCGGAAGTTGTAAAGAGCCTCCGCGAGTATGGTCACGAGGTGTACGATTTCAGAAATCCTCCTCACAATCACGGAGCATTTATGTGGAAGGATGTGGATCCGGACTTCGACAAGTGGACTGTTGAAGAATATAAGCAGGGCCTTCAGCATCCGTCATCCGAACGTCAGTTTCAGGCGGACCTTGATGCCCTTAATTGGGCAGACACCTGTCTTATGGTTCTTCCTTGCGGAAGGAGCGCCCATACAGAAGCCGGTTGGATGAAGGGAGCAGGGAAGACGGTTATAGCCTACATTCCTGAAATGCAGGAAGCGGAGCTGATGTACAAGCTCTTCGACCTTGTCACTGGAAGTCTTGAGGAAGTGAATGCCTGTCTTGGTTCAAGAGAGAAATAAGATCACCTGATTGATACGATGGTGACCGCCGGGTCACCGACTGAATAGCTGCATCTGAGAGCAAGGACTTCATCAAGTTCCTTTCGGATGGCAGCTTTAAGTATGCCGTCCCCGATGCCGTGGATGAAGGTGATCTTCATTCCCCGTCGGTTGGCATTCTCGCGGATGATCCTTCTGAAGGTGTCCATCTGGAATTGAAGTTGTTGACCTTTGGGAACACTGATTCCTCCTGGGATAGCTTCGATGTGCAGGTCTATCGTCAGAGAACCGTCAGGGTTTATAGGGACAGGCCTCTTGGAGACCGTAGTATTTTTCTTTGACTTGACCTTAGCTTCTTTAAGGCTGGCAATCTCCTCCTTGGCAGTGACTGCAAACTCTCCGTAGGCTGATTCAATGACAAGACCGTCTTCAAGCTCGATTCTTACCGTCTTGCCGAGTCCGATGATCCTGCCTCTATGGTCAGAGTCCATCAGGACTACGCTTTGGCCAACCTTGAGTCCCTTGTCTGATTCTTTGGGCTTAGGAGCGGCTGCAGGTGTAACCTTTGGTGGCACCTTGGCATCAGAATCACTCTCCGAAAAGGTCACTTTCCCTTTCAGAGCACTGAAGTCCGATATGATTGCCTTTTTGGCCATAGTCGTAAATGTCTATATATTGATGTCAGTCACAAAATTCACGTTCCACATCAGGGTGTCAGCAAGGCAAAAGCCCCTGTTTCGATCAGTCCGGCACAGGCCGGGAGCAATTCGAATTTAATGAATCTGAGAAGCAAAGAACGATACAGCCTGTGAGACTACTGTCTTGAGCTTTTTGGTGATCATATGGTTCTCTCCTTCAACAACAATCAGCTCCGCATCCTGGGTATACGTCTCAACGAATGTTTCGCTGCAGGACATCGGTACGATGGTGTCCTTGCTTCCGTGGATGAGTCTCACAGGGCCTGTATATGCCTTTGCTGTTCCGTATATATCCAGTTCCTGTGTGGTAAGGATATATTCCCTTCCAAGCTTCATCATACCGAAGCATTTCACATATTCAGGTGGATCGGCCGGGTTGAACTCCGCTCCGAAGAACCTTCCGCCCTTGCAGGCATCCTGAATGACAGATCCGGGAGCGACAAGCACGAGAGCGGCAGGGGATTCTCCCTTTGAGGCAAGGATTCCCGCTGTCATTGAAGCGACCACACCGCCCTGGGAATGTCCCAGAAGCCCGATTTTGCTCACATAGGGGAGTGATTTGGCATATTCCCATATAGCCAAGGCGTCTTCTATTTCCTTGCCGACGGTCATATATTCCATCTTGCCTTCGCTCTTCCAATGCCCGCCGAAATCGAAGCATATCGATGCGATGCCTTCCTTTGCAAGTGCCTTGGCAAGAGCCGGAATCGGAACTATGTTCTTACTCGAGAAGATGCCGTGCATCAGGATGACCATCGGACACTTGTCGGTGTCTTCATTGAAGTGATCCGGAAGCGTCACCTCCATCGCAAGTCCTCCCTGAGGACCGTAGACCTTGTACTCCCTCGCGAAAGCAAAGATTGAGAAGGTCAGGAATATAAGAATAAGATAAAGTCGTTTCATAATATTGCTATATCTGTGACCCTTTGCTCTTGCGCGAAGCTTGACAAAGGATAGTTTTATGGTCATATTGATTCCTTGCAATCAGGCCCATTGTCATACGGAGGTTGATTTCCGAGACGGGAACTAGAACAGGGGAGTCTTTTTGACAGATCATCTGGTCGACGCCGAGGAATCCTTCATAATGCCCTGCAAGGGTGTCGGCAAGAATGGATATAAGCCCCTCGCGGATAGCTGTCAGCGTGTCCCGCGGGATGCTCCCGGCAATGATGTCTTCGATATCCTCGTTGCTGGCAAGGATGTTTCTGCTGTAGGCGCCGTTCCTGGATTCGAACAGGGAATAACCGATGAAGTCGATGCCTTCGTGATGACATTCGAAGAGCATCGCACATTCCTTTATTATCTCAAACCGTCGCTCGACTATCACAGAGCCCTGTTTGTCAAGTGTCCTCCTGCACCATCCTTCATCGCTCTCGGAAAGCCCTTCCCTTACAAAGCGGATTCCTTTTCCGCTGCCTGACAGTGGTGACTTCAGCACTGCACCGGCATTGGCTGATATGAAAGCTTCTATCTCACTGACATTCGTTGCAACGATTCTGTAATCCGGTCCAATGACCTGTGGATCTCCACAACTTAGGCGTGAATGCACATCCAAGGCAAACTCACGCCTTGAGTGGGAGCGTATGAACTGCAGTTCTTCTTCTGAAGGTAGGGTGGCTGGATCAATGCCTTCATTGATGAGCCGTTTCTTCAGAGAATGATTCCATCCCCAAGGGATAATCTTCCGCCGTTGTTTGTTGGGCCGCCTTAGATGTTCGGACAGATCTGTGTTATCTTTAGCAAATCCCACGGCCGACCTTGGAGGGACGAAGTTCTCGTCCCCATTGGCAACGCACAGGTCGTGCTCAGGATTGAATATATAGATCTGCTCTGACATTTATGTCGTATGTTTATGAACGGAATTGCTTTCGTCCGTGTGCTGAAAACTTTACTGCTGTGAGTGAACCAGCACCTCCTGCAGGACAATGCCTGGGTCGAGCAGGTAGATGCGAAGTTTCTGAGGACCCGGGGTGCTGACTGGGAGGGTCCGTGAGGCGTAGCCGCGCAGTACATTCCAGCGCCATTCCGCGGTGAAGTCTCCTGTGTGGATCGAGAATATCACAGGCTCTGAATCGCCCAGCTGCACAGCGTAGCGGGCGTCGCGGCCGTCGTAGACGCGAAGGGTAGGCAGGGTGCGGACTTCGATGGTGCTGTCTTCGCCAGACAGATCGAGCTCATATTCCACATATGGAGCCTCCATAATGTTCTCCATCTGATACGATGGGGTGTCAAACGGCTGGACCAGCACTCCGTCCGTATATCCCAGACCTTTGATTCTTTCGATCTCGCCCTGCTTGTTGTCAAAGAGTGATGCAGGGATACGAACTCGTGGCTCTTTCACAAACGGTGGGTAAAGGCCGAGGAAAATATTGTCGATACGGGCGTCCTGCTTCAGGTCTTCGATGTAAAGACGGTTGTCACCCTTATTCAGGTGTATTGTTCCTACTTTGCTCCACATCGGTCCGACATAAGGAGCGTGCCATACGTTATTGATAGGTGTGGCTGAAGCTTCATAGCTGTCCTGTGAGGTCTTTACCTTGCAGAACACGTTGTCTTCCGGTGCCTTTGAAAAGTTTCTAATTGGTGTCAGTGCTTCTATCCAGAGAGGGATTTCGATGTCTGCTTCACTGCTGATGAGGACACCGTCTTCAGAGAGAGCCTCGCTTACCGAGAGGAAGCGCGCCTGAGGACTGTTCTTGGCCTGCTGGATCAGCTGCGGCGTGGCCACAGGCTGCTCTATCTTCTGCGAACGGTACCAGTGGTAAGGCTGCCAGTTGAAGAAGTCCTGCCACTTGCCGCCTTGTATCTCATTGTTATAATGGTGTGTAAGGCGGTTCAGTTCTTCAAACATTTCATTCACGCGGGCGGCGTCATTCATCGCTTCGATGCTGTCACCTTCAGTCGCGCGAACCATACTGCGGCGGGCCAGAAGCTGGTACTCATTGATCATTGCAGCTCCGCAGACAGGATAGCTGACGAGCTCGAAATATGCATCCTTGAGCGACTCAGGGATACGTTCAGCCAGTTTCACAGCAGATGCTGCCAGGGCTCTCCACTGAGCCAGTCGTTGCTCGATCTGCTTCTGCGAATAATTGACAAACCACACGTGCGAATCCTTTCCGGCCGCCTGCAGTCTGTAATATCCTTCCTGAAGATCAGCGATTTCCTGAGAGACCTCCTTGCCGAAAGTCTTCTCTGCCCAGTACTTGATGTACTTGTGCGCCTGGGATGGCTTCCATCTGTTGATGTCCCAGGCCAGGTCCATAACGAAGGATATTTCCTTCTCTGCAGGTTTGATGTCACCCACATTGAAGACCCAGATCTTCCTTGCTCCGAAGGTATATGCCTTCGTCAGCTCCGTACTCAGGAAAGCAGGCGAAAGCGGACTCAGCCATATCCAGCTCGCCGGGTCGCCGTGGTAGGAGAGATGGTAATATATTCCCGCTCCGCCCTTGTGGCTCATCTCGTCGGGGTTGCAGAGGTTGCGGCAATAGCCGTGTTTGTCGTCGCTCCACAGCAAAGTCACGTCGTCCGGCACATTGAGGCCGTTGTGATAGGCGTCCAGCACCTCTTCATAGGTGCAGAGCACCTGCGGTATTTCCTCGATCGGTTTATTTATATTTCGACGCAGGATCTCGCGCTGGTCGTCAATGGCCTTCTGCATCAGTGCCACGCGCTCGCCCGTGGTGTTGGCACCTTCCATCGGATAGTCGTGGATTCCGCGAAGGCCGAGGGTATATGTGTTTTCATATATGCCATTGGTCTTGATCCTTGTCTCCCAATAGTTCTGCATCGTCTCGCGGTTGGTGATGTAGTTGAAGTCGCCGTATGTGCCTACGGCCTTCCATTCGCCTTCGTTGTTGCGGAGCATCTGTTCGCAGTGCGATGTGCCCATAACTATGGCGTAGTCATCTGCCAGACGTGCATTTTCCGGATCATCGTTGAACGCCTGTGTGCCAGGGTGCATTGCAGGCCATAAGTAGTTGGCTTTCAGACGCAGAAGCAATTCAAACACGTGTCTGTATGTCTTCGGGCCGACCTTGCCTGTCTCAGTCTCATAATGTTCTTCAGCCCAACGTGCCCAGCCGCCGAAACGCTCGTCGTTAATGAATATGCCACGGTATTGCACAGCTGGCTCGCCCTGACAGAACCTTGCGGGCTCGACATAGAGTGCCGGTTTCTGCTTCGGAGTGACGTCTGCCCACCAGTACCACGGTGACACTCCGATGGCTTCGCTCAAGGACGTAAGTCCGAAAGCGGTGCCTCGCCGGTCGCTGCCGGCTATGACAAGCAGTGGGCCGTCCGTCTTTGGGTTATTGACGGTAGTGATGATGAATGACTCCCACTTACCTCTGATTTCAGACACATCGATGGCTTTCAGCTTTATGAGTTCATCGATAAGCCTGCTGTGTCCTATAGTTCCTATCACTACCGCAGGGCCATTCGGGATTCTTTTAAGACTCTTTGCCGGCTGCACTGCAGGTCTTGACCCTGTCACCCTCTCCACATCATCAGAGAGCATTCCGGCTGTGATGCCCACAACCTTGTAGTCTTCAGCGTCCAGGTAGATGGCCGACTGGCTTAAAGGGAAATATCCGGTCTCCGCTTTTTCTGAAATGAGCGGAAAATGATTTGTTGCTGCAGCATTGATAGACAAAGCCATCAATAAGCAAGTAAGCAGAAGTGTTATTCGTCTCATACTATTTGGTCTGGTCAGTTATTTAGTAAACACAAATATACGAATCTGCATCGATTTTGTAATAAATTTCAGCAGAAGTGTTGGAATGTTCAAAAATGTCACTATATTTGCAGTAAATTAGAATAATTCAAAATAGGAAACTTAAAAAAGATAAAGATATGGCTACAAGATTTTTCAAGTGCCGCCATTGCGGTAATGTTATCCAGAAGGTTGTTGACAGCAAGGTTCCAGTGGTTTGCTGCGGTGAGAAGATGGAAGAACTCGTTCCTGGTACAGTTGAGGCAAGTGTCGAGAAGCATCTTCCTGTAGTAACCTGGATTGACGACAAGACCATCAAGGTCGAGGTAGGAAGTGTTGCACACCCTATGCTTGCCGAGCACCACATCGCATTCGTCTATGTGGAGACTGAAAACGGCGGCATCCGCGTGGATCTGAAGGACAAGCCGGAGGCTGTAATCGCGCTCGGAGCGGAGAAGCCGGTTGCTGTGTACGAGTACTGCAATCTTCACGGACTCTGGAAGACAGAGCTCTAGCAGCGCAGAGCACCGCGACAGGACTTGGCTTTAGTCCATCGGGTAGACCACGCCCCACTCCTTTCTCAGGTCGTCCATCTGGCGCATTATGCTGATGGTTTCCTGATGTGGCATCATCGGAGATTCGGTCAGACCGGCTTCGATGATGCTTCGTGCTTCAAGTACCTGGTACTCATAGCCGTTGATCATATTCTCATCCTTGGTAAATCTCTGTACAAGCTCGTAGTTGCGGTAGACCTCCACGACCTCCGGACAGTTTATGTTGTCTACCCTTATATATCCTTCCGTACCGCTGATTATGCCCTGTCTGTCGTTCAGGCACAGTGCTCCGGCCTGAAGGTTGGCCATACGGCCGTCAGCGAAACTCAGGGATATGCTTTCGTGCATATCCATACCGGTCGGTCCGAGGTGGCAGTTGGTGACTGTCTTGACGATGTCCGTACCGAAATACATCCTCGCGAAGTTCAAGGTATATACGCCAAGATCCAGGAGGGCGCCGCCACAGAGGGCGGCTCTGACTATCCTCTCCTTATCCTCCATCATATAGCAAAGGGTGGCGGTGAGCACTCGAGGCTCGCCGATGATTCCGCTGTCCATTATCTCTTTTATCTTGTGGGACAGGGGCATATATCTGGTCCAGATGGCTTCTGTAATGAAGACTCCCTTGGCTTTGGCTGCATTTATCAGGTCTTCAGCCTGACGGGCATTTGCAGTGAAGGCTTTTTCTACAAGCACAGGCTTGCCGTGGTTGACGGCAAGCATCGCGTGGTCGTAGTGGTGCGAATGCGGAGTGGCTATATAGACAAGGTCCACAGCCGGGTCACAGACCATTTCTTCATAGCTTCCGTAGGCTTTCTCTACTTTCCATCGTGCTGCAAATGACCTTGCCTTATCGATTGACCTTGAAGCGATTGCATATATGCACATATCCTGGAATGGAGCTATGGCCTCAGCCATTTTTTCGGCGATCCAGCCGGCTCCGATGATGCCTATTCTGAACATAGTGAAAGGGGGTTAGGGAATTGTTCCGCTAAGGTAGTAAATATATGAAAAAAATCCCCGGTCAGGCCGGGGATGACGGAATTGGTCGAGAGCCGTAGTGGCAAAAAAAGGCAAAACCGGGGGCAAACAGTGGCGAGGCCGGGGTGTTATTTCTGCTGGTTTTCCCAGTGGAAGGGGGCGATTTCTGCTGAAGGGTCGCGCCAGGATGGTTTGCGGCAGGCGTAGATGATGTATGGGATGACAATCATCACTATGCAGCCTGCGATCAGGACTGTGTACCAGACTGCGTTGCTTCCTGTCTGGATCTGGCCCGGAGGGATGAAGCTCAGGATGAAGGCCATGAGGGAGCCGGCGAAGCCGACGGCACCCATAACCCACATCAGGCCGTTGCCTTTGCCAAGGCGGAACGGGCGAGGGGTGTCCTTCATCTTGTAGCGGAGCACTATCGCAGCGGAGAACATCAGCATATACATTATAAGGTACAGGAGGATGGTCAGCTGCGAGAGGATCTGGTAGAAGGACTGCACAGACGGCATCACCACAAACAGGAGCGAAAGGAGGGTTACGATTCCACCCTGCACCAGGAGGATGTTGCGCTGGACTCCGTTCTTGTTGGTCTTCTGGAAGAATGGAGGCAGGTAGCCGGCCTTGCCCACTGTGAATATGCCCTTGGAAGGACCAGCGACCCAGGTGAGCACACTTGCGAGCACACCGAACATCAGGGCGACAGCAATCAGCGGGCCGGCCCAGGAAATGTGGAAATGCCTGAAGTAGTTGTCAAAGCCGATAAGCAGCGACTGAGTCAGGTTGATGTCCTTGGCAGGGATGATGAAGCCGAGGGCAAAGGTTCCCAGTACGAATATGCACACAGTGGCAAGCGAACCGATGATGATCGCCTTAGGGTAGTTATTGGACGGATTGTTCACATCCATAACGTGCACGCCCATCATCTCCATACCCGCATAAAAAAGGAATATGCTGCTGGCCAGCACTATATTGTCCAGTTTGGTGAGGTTGGGGAAGAAGCCCTGGGACATATCCATATAGTTATGTCCTCCTGTGCATATATATATGATACCCAGCAAGATCAGCAGGCCGGCCGGGATGATCGTGCCGATCATTCCGCCCCATTTGCTGATCTTGCCCACCCATCCAAGGCCCTTGAGGGCGATGAAGGTCGCGATCCAATATATACCTAAAACTGTCACCAGAGTGAATATCTTGTTGGAGGCGAGGGTGGCGTCAGAGGCGCCGTCCATACCTATATACGCGAGCGAAACTGCGCCGAATGTGAGCACAGTCGGGTACCAGATGGTGGATTCGATCCACTGCAGCCATATCGCCAGGAAGCCTGTCTTGGGGCCGTATGCTTCGCCCACCCAGCGGAACACTCCTCCCTGTTTGTCGGCAAACATTGCAGCAAGTTCAGCCGCCACCATTGCGGTCGGTATCAGGAACACGATAGCAGCAAACAGATAATAGAAAGCTGATGACGGTCCGTATATGGCTTCCGCCGGAAGACCTCGCAGGCTCACCACTGCAGTGATGTTCATAATCGCGAGGGTAGCCACGCTCAATTTAAAGGCTTTGCCTCCTGAGTTTTTAGTGTCCATAGCAAGTTCGTTTTAATAAATATCCTAATGAGTGTACACTTTTCCCTTCTGCTTCTGGTTCTTCTCGTAAGCGATACGTGACTGGGTAGGGTATTCAAGCTTTTCGAGCTCTGCAACAGAGTCCTTGATGTCCTGTATGAGCATATCCGCCATATCACGTGACATACCCTGTCTTACGACCACCCTCATCACTACCATATCCTCGATGTTCTTAGGCATCGCGTAGGCAGGGACCATCCAGCTTTTCTTCATAAGCTCGTCCTGGAGGTCAAACAAGGTCCATTTCGCTGTCTTTTCGTATGCCGGATCGAGGTACCAGATGAAGAGGGGATTGTCAAGCTTTTCCGAGTAGTTCCTGAAGCACGGCATATTGCCGATCTCTCTGTGGCAGTAGCCGGCCACATCCATTGAGGTCTCGTGGATGTCGCGGTAGCCTTCCATTCCCAGGTGAATGAAGTTGTAGTACTGGCCGAGGATCTGTGCTGCCGGACGTGAGAAGTTGAGGCCCACCTGGGTGATGTTGGCTCCCAAGTAGTTCACGCTGAATGACATATCCTTAGGAAGATACTTCTTGTCGCGCCATACTATCCATCCCAGGCCCGGGTAGACGAGTCCGTATTTGTGACCTGAAGTCGAGATGGAGTAAACCCATTTCAAGCGGAAGTCCCACTTCTTTCCAGGGTTGAGGAATGGGAGGATGAAGCCTCCGGATGCTGCGTCCACGTGGATAGGGATGTTGTAGCCGGTCTCCTTGTTGTATTTGTCCAAGGCTGCGTCAAGGGCCTCCACGTCGTCATTCATACCTGTCCAGGTCACGCCCTCTATCGGCACTATGCAGATAGTGTTCTCGTCGCACATATCGATTGCAGCTTTGACGTCCAAGGTAGGGTGCTCCATTGTTATTGGTACTGTCCTCATCTCGATCTGCCAAAGCTGGCAGAACTTTTCCCAGACCACCTGGTAGGCTGTGCTCATCACAAGGTTGGGCTTGTCGAAAGGCTTGCCTTCGGCCTTTCTGCGTTCGCGCCATCGCAGCCAGGCGGCCACGCCGCCGAGCATACACGCCTCTGATGAACCTATGCCCACCGCGCCTGTCTTCCACTGCTCCTCTTCAGGCGAATGCCACATATTCGCAACCATATTTATACATCTTCCGCACATCACGGCGACCCTCGGATATTCCGTCTCGTCGATATAATTTATGCCTATGGCCTCGTTCATAAGGCGGGTGCCGTAGTCGTCCATATATGTAGTGACGAAAGTCGCGAGGTTGAGCCTCGGCTGTGTCTGCGGAAACGTCTCGTCCTTGACCATCTGGTAGGCGATCTCTGCCGGGGTCTTGTGTTTCGGGATGAACTCCTGCGGTGCAGGCTGTCTCATCTGTTGTGAGCCGAAAATGTCGGTCTCATCGTTGTCTCTCCTGAATTTCATAATTTATAATTATTAAAAATACCGACGTCGCTTGGTCACAAAGTGTGCCATACGCCGCCGCCAACGCGGGGAATCAGGTATATGAGGGTTGTCTGAAAATGAATATATTTGCAGCCGGAACAGATAGTCAAGGATATGAAAGTACTCATCACAGGAACATCACAGGGCATTGGAAAGGCCATCGCTGAACTCTTCATCCAGAAGGGACATAAGGTAGTGGGAATCGACAGACAGGAAGCATCTCTTGTCAGTGACAGCTACACCCATCTTCAGTGCGATGTACGCGGTGAGTTGCCGGAAGTGTCTGATGTTGAGGTACTTATCAATAATGCAGGCACTCAGAATGAGGATGATATAGAGATAAATCTCAAGGCTCTGATAAGGGTGACCGAGAAGTATGCTATGCAGAAGAGCATCAAGTCCGTCCTTAATGTAGGTTCCGCAAGCGGTCACACCGGATCCGAGTTCCCGGAGTACTGTGCAAGCAAAGGTGGAGTGATCGCATATACAAAGAATGTTGCCCTGAGGGTGGCTCAGTTCGGCGCAACCTGCAACAGCCTCGATCCGGGCGGAGTGTTCACACCTCTTAATGACTGCGTCGTCAACGATCCTGCCTTATGGGAGGATATAATGGAACAGACGCCGCTCAAGAGATGGGCGACGTCTGAGGAGATTGCCTCGTGGGCATATTTTCTTACTGTTGAAAACCGCTTCTGTACCGGTCAGAGTATCGTTGTGGACGGCGGTGAGTCCATCAACTCGAAGTTTGTCTGGCCGGAGTGATGTCTGTCAGGTCGGAGTGGCCTATTTGAATATAAGCTGGACGAAAGATGTGAGGTTGCGTCTCCAGACCTTCCACTCGTGTCCGCCAGGGCACTGCTCCCACACTACTCCTTCATATCCCTTTGAATCAAGGGTCTCCTTGAATGCCTTCATTCCGTCGATTCGGTTGTCCTGCTCGCCGCAAGCGAGGTAGATGACGTCGAATCTGTTGAACTTTTCAGGTGTTGTGAGCATTCCAGGAACCTGTTCCTCAGCGTCGAAAGGCTCTCTGCCGATGGCTGAAGATCCGATGAGTCCTGACGAGAAGATTCCCACTGAAGAGAACTTGTCAACATTGCGGAAGCCGATGTAGAATGACTGTCCGCCACCCATTGAAAGGCCTGCAATCGCTCTTCCGCTCTTCTTTGCGATGACATTGTAGCGGCTTTCGATGAAAGGTACGATGTCGGCGACAAGTGAGGAGTAGTTGTCGAAGTTTGAACTGTATTTCTTGATGTCCTTCTTTTCAGGGATTCCAAGGGTCTGTGAGGCGTACTGTGACGGGTTGCCGTTCGGCATTACCACGAGCATAGGCTCAGCCTTGCCTGCTGCGATGAGGTTGTCAAGGATCTGGCAGGTGCGTCCGAGAGTTGACCAGGCATCCTCGTCTCCGCCGCCACCGTGAAGAAGATAGAGCACAGGGTACTTCACCTTGGTCTTGTGATGGTCGTAGCCATATGGAGTGTAGACATAAAGCCTGCGTGTCATATCGTTCTCTGCAGAGTGGTACCAAACCTGCTCGAGGTTGCCGGGCTTGTCTGATTCCTTATAATAGTCAGCATAGTCTCCTTCCACGATGAAGGCGTTGAGGTAGCGGGCTCCGTCTCTCTGCACGAATACATTTGCCGGGTCCAGCATCGTAACTCCGTCAACAACAAAGTTGTAGGTGTAGAGTTCCGGCGTCGGGAGCGGGAGGGTTATTGACCACACGCCGTCTCTTTCCTGGGCCATCTCAGCATTTGCGGGATTGTAGTCCAGCCAGGATGCTGCGACCTGTACCTTTCTTGCCTTCGGAGCATTGAATCTGAAAGTGACGCCTGTTTCAGTCACTTCGGGTGACTTCACGGCCCTTCTGAACATCAGAGAGTGCATCTCCTGTGAAAACATTGTCAGGCTTGTCATTGTGACTGCAGCCAGAAGGAGGATTGCCTTTTTGATTGAGTAAGTCATAGTGGTGTTATTTATGGTGTTTTATTGTTGTCTGGATCCATTTTGTGATGGTTTCAAGTACTTCGGGTGCTATGGTTTCCTCTATTTCGCCGTACTCTGTGACTGCTCCTGTGGTGCAGTGCTGGAAAAGGTGGTTCACACCTTCCACCTTCTCTATCTTCCTGATGTTGTTGGCTGTCATTCCGGCTGCAAGGGCGCTGAGGTTGCTTTCAGCCTCGACCTGGATGTCTTTGGTGCCGTTGAGGGCAAGCACGGGGCAGGTTACCTTGTCAAGGAGTTTGCGCATATCAAGGGAAATGAAGTGGTGAAGATACGGACTACGGATCTGTGAGACTACCGCAAGATAGTTCTGCTTCAGCGCATCCGGCAGGTCATATCTTTCAGGGTCCGGAGCGCTTCCTCCGTTGATTGCCGCCTCGAATGCTTCTCCCAGGATCCTGCAGTAGGTGTCGATGGTTTCCTGAGACATTCCGGCCTGAGCAAGGGAAATCCTGTTCTGCAACAGCAGGGTCTCTGCTCCGGAGATGACCATTCCGGCAAGCGACACTATGAAGTCGGTCTTACGTTCTGCTGCGAGCATCAGTGCTATGGTGCCTCCTTCGCTGTGGCCTATCACGCCTACCTTGTCAAAACGTCCCCTGAGCAGGTCTATGCCGACAAGTGCGTCATTCTTGAAGTCATCAGTGGTGTAGCCGGAAAGGTCTGCGCCCTTCGCTCCATAGCCGCGGTCATCATATCGCAGGGTTGCGATACCCGCCCTCGCCAGGGCATCGGAGATGACCGCGAAAGGCTTATGTCCGTATATCTCCTCGTCTCGGTTCTGCTGGCCGCTGCCGGTGACCATCACAAGCGCCGGGGTAGTCCTGTCATATCCCTCCGGAAGGACGAGGGTGCCGTTGAGGACGATGTCGCCGTTGGTGAATGTCACTTCTTCTGAGGTATATGGGAACGGCCCCTGAGGGGTCTGCGGACGGTTTGGCTTGTCTTCGCCGGGCTTGAGGGTCAGCGGCAGGGATATGTCCATCTGGGTGAATGTGCCCACGATCTGCCTGATCATCCAGTTGCCCTCGTAGCTTGCTCCCAGTGACGGGATCTTGATGATGAGCTTTCCCGCCGGCCTTCTTTCTATCTGTATGGGAATGCCTTTTGCACCCTGGTCCGGGGAGTCCATTGTCGGATTCTCATCATCCAGATGAAACACAAGTGAGAGCTTGGTGCCCTGGATGTCCAGCTTGCCTGACCAGGTGCCGGTCTGGGCTTCTGCTCCTGCAAGGGCTGCCAGGAAGAGTATGGAGGCTGCGAGGAATCGTTTCATTGTTGTGGTGGTTGTGGTGATGCTTTGTTGCTTTTTGCTCTGCTGCTGCTCTGCTGCGTTGCTTTGTTGCTCAGCTGCCGAGTTCTTTCGGTAAAGATAATGAAAAAATATTTCATCCCGCGTTTCGTGCCGTTTGTCCGGCAATTCCTCCCGTTCGTCGGAAACGTGGGGGTGAAGCATTGCAAGTTAACAAAAAAGCCCTACCTTTGCATCGTGTTAGTCAGGAATTCATCAGTAATTCTCTAACACGATTGGTTATTAGTTTTAGTGTTATTAATTATGTGGTTAGTATGAGGTGCCCCACGGGAGTGGCGCAGCTCATTTTTTTTATACCCTATCCATCCAACCTGCTGCCCCATTAGCGCCCTTTTGGGGCCACCTTTTGCAAGCTCACCTCTTGATTACCTCTTTTCTCTCTCGCGCGCCTCTTGACTTTGCCAACTTCCAGATAAAGGGTGCTTTTCTTGGAAGTTCACATCCAAACCGAGGGGTACCTCCGACACTTTTGCCGTGTTTCTGTCAGCCGCTCATCTTCGTTTTACAACCCCAGTTTCTTCAATCGTACTATAACAGCACTTCCTTTCCTGCCGAAGTGTTTTGCGATGTCAGTGACTGAACTGCCTTGTGACCACATCTGGCGGAGTTCTGCGTCAGCTTCTTCTGTCCAAGGATCGAAGGCATTCGGATGCTCCTGGCGGCAGGCATATACTGAATAGACTGGCTCGCCGATGAGTTTCTTATATGCCTTCAGGTACTTCTTCAGGCGTTTTACATCTTTGTCGCTGAGATAGGGAAGTCGGCGGATGTCCATATTGTCGGTCAGGTCGTTGATCTTCACCGCTGTGGCGAGTGGGTTCTTCTTCACTCTTTCGATGAACGAGTCGTAATTCTCATTCTCTGAGATCTTTGTAACGCATTTCAAGGCTGCAATAATCTCAGGTGCAAACCCTTCTGCCTCCAGCATATCAAAGCTCCAATCAGTGTCCTCGACAACATCGTGAAGGACACCGACAATCTTCTCCTCCTCTGTCTTGCCCATCTCCATAACACGGAGAGGATGCCCGATATACTCATTGCCAGCCTTATCAACCTGGCCCTTATGTGCCTCAGTGGCTATTTCAATGGCTCTTGCAAGTGTGCTCATAACTGGATGTTTTATATAATTTACTCATAGGTGTAATTTGCTGGTACCCCCGTGAGTGGCAATGTGGCTTAGAGGGCACTCTGAGGGTGGTTGAGTCTCACGGGTGTAACGCCAAAAGACACCCGTGAGAGTTTGCCGGACTGAAGGCGCCACCAGATCAGCCGCCAGACCCGTCGCCAGACCCGCCGCCAGACCCGCCGCCAGACCCGCCGCCAGATCAGCCGCCAGACCAACCGTCAGACCAGTCCTAGCAGGTCGCTGAAGTCGTCGATGATCCAGGTTGCGTCGCAGAGGCTTTCGCGGGTGCCGTTGCCGTAGGAGACACCGCAGGTGCGGGTGCCGGCGTTGCGGCCCATATGTATGTCGAAGACGGTGTCGCCCACTACGATGGCTTCTTCCGGTTTGAAACCGAATTTCTCCAGTGTCATATTTACGGCTTCCGGATGTGGTTTGCCATTGCTGACGTCGTTGCCTCCCAGGATGTAGGTTATGGTGGAGGCAAGGTCCAGATTGTCTATGTATTCTTTCAGGGAGTTGTTGCTTCTGCTGCTGGCAATGGTAAGGGTGAGGCCGCGGCTCTTGAGCTCCTTGAGGGTCTCGAGAACGTGAGGGTAGAGGGTGACGGCGCCAGGGGTGTTGAGGATATTGAATATCCGTCTGTAGGTCTGTGCGTAAAGGTCGCAGTCTGCTTCGAGGTCAGGGAAGAGGACGGGCGGGATCTCCACCAGTCGCAGACCTATCATCGCGGCGCATTCAGCGTCGGTGCGAGACGGAAGGCCGAGTTCCTTGATGGCGGCCTGGGTGGTCCTGATGATGACGTCGGTGGTGTCGCCGAGGGTGCCGTCGAAGTCGAGTATGATGATTTTTGTACTCATGTCCGTATATCCTTATATATCTATATATTTCATTTAGCCTTTGTTGCGGGTCAGGATGACGACTATAGTCATCCCCGATCAAATCGGGGATCCTGCAAATATAATAAAAAAGGGAGCATAGCGATATGCTCCCGTATATATATGGATATATTATATTACCATCTAGGGTTGGTTACCTCCGGTGCTGTGAGGACCTGTGCGTTCATCCAGTCGAAGATGTTTGCGTGGCCCTGAGGGGCAACTGTGCCGCCGCCGTTGTTGGTAGGTACGACCTCGCCCTCTGTCTGCTCCTGTGACAAAGTCACTGCGTCGTTGAAGAGGTAGCACCAAGCGAAGTGGCCCATAATCTTCTGACCAGGGTTGTCCATACCAACGATTGACTCGAACATAGACATCCACACGTTCTTTGCACCAGCCTTTACGAGGCGCTGGAATGTAGGGATACAATGTGTCTTGGCGTCAACTGTTGTGTCGTCATAGGACTGAACAAACCAGATGTTCTCCTCTGCAAGGGCCTTGATCTCTGTCTCTGAGATATACTGGTCCATATATGCCTCGCAAGTAGGGTAGGCTGCAGCGAAGTATCTTGGGTTGCGGATGAGCATATGCATTGTCATAAATCCTCCGTTTGAGCAGCCGCCGAGGTAGATTCTGTTGCGGTCGATGTCCGGACGCTGGTCAACGAACTCGTCGATGCACGACTTGAGGACGTCAGCATAGAGTGAAGGGTACTCGCCGTGACCGAAGCCCTTTGATGTTCCCATCCACATTGTAGGGCACTGTACTGAGAGGACATATGCTCCGCCTTCGCCGCCTTCAGTTGTGAAATGTGACTGGATCTCAGGACGGATGAGTGAAACTACCTCGTTGCCAAGGAGAGTGATAGACACGTCAAGTCCGCCTTCTCCGCCACCGTGAAGCCAGATTACGAGAGGATTGGCAACGCCGTCAGCCTTGAGTGACCAAGGCTCGTAAGATGCATATGTAAGGGTCACATCACCTGGCTTACCTGTGTACTTGCCGGTGAAAGTACCTTTGTTGAAGTAGTCAGCCTCAGAAACGAAGTTCTTGAGGGCTGTAGCTGTCTCACATTCGATTGCAGTGTACTTCTGCTTGCCTACCTTGAGAGTCTTGCCTGGCTTGAGAGCTACCTTCACGTTGTACTCAGACTTCCAACCGCCGTCTTTGCCCTTAGAAAGTCCGAGGCCCCAGCCTTCAGCCTTGTCAAGACCGAGTGCGAGGTACTGTCCTTCCGGGTTGTATGATCCTCTTGCGTCGCAAGGGTACACTGAGAGGACGTTGCGCTCTTTGCCGTTTGTAGTAACAGTGAGGATTGAAGGGTCAACCTTGTCAAGCTTGATTTCAGGCTTTACTACAACAAGGTTTACAACAGTTGTAGTCTCGTAGGCTGTAACGCCAGACACCTGCGGCTCCATCTTGAGAGTCTGGGCGCCTGCTGTCGCTGCGGCTGTCATAGCCAATGCAGCGAGGATTGATTTTAAAGTTTTCATAAATGTTTGTGGTTAATGGTGTTATTTCTTAAGATTCAGTACGTTGTTTGCTTTCTTTACAGAACCCTTCACATCGGCTGCGAGAGTCGCCTTGATGTCGCGTGATGAGGCTGCGATGTGGAAGTTGTAAGTTCCTGCATCTACAACCCAAGCGCTCTGAGCCTCGTCGAACGAAGCGAGATCCTCGTTGTTTACGACAAATGTAAGTACCTGTGACTCACCTGGCTGGAGCTCGTCTGTCTTGGCGAATGCCTTAAGCTCGTGAACAGGCTTGTCGAGTGCGCCCTTAGGAGCTGAAACATAGAGCTGAACCACTTCCTTACCAGCATATGCACCTGTGTTCTTCACACTTACTGACACTGTAGTCTCGTTCTTGCCTGCCTTGATAGCCGGCTCGCTGTACTCGAATGTAGTGTAAGAAAGACCGTAACCGAATGGATATGACACCTCGATTGCCTGAGTGTCGAACCAGCGGTAACCTACATATATTCCTTCCTCATACACTGTGTAGTCGACATTCTTTCTGTCGAATGAAGTCTTTGTGTTGTTGATGATGTTGGTGTTGGCCACCTCGTCGATAGGGAAGTTGGCTGATGAAGCGTGGTCTGCGAAGTTTACAGGGAAGGTCATAGGGAGCTTACCTGAAGGTGAAGCATTGCCCTTGAGCACGTCAGCAACGCTGTTGCCGCCTTCCTGACCTGCCTGCCAAGCGCAGAGGATTGCGTCCGGCATACCCTTCCAAGATGCGGTCTCGATAGCTCCGCCGATGTTAAGAACCACTGCCACCTTCTTGCCTGCTGCGTGGAATGCCTCGCATACAGTCTTGATGAGGCTGTTCTCTGCCTCTGAAAGTGTGAAGTCAGCGATGTATCTGTCAAGGAACTCGCCTGAAGTGCGGCCGATGGTGATCAGGGCAACGTCGTTGTTCTTTACCATCTCGGCAAGCTGCTTTCTGCTTGGCTGGTACTCGGTAGGGAGTGGCTTAGGTGAGAATGCAGCGAACATATCGTTAGGGTCGATGGCTGCGTCGATTCTTGCCTGCTCCTTGGCGATGTGTGACTCGTAGGTAGATTTGAGGGACTCGTCCACTACGTAACCTGCGTTCTTGAGTCCGTCCAGAAGTGACACTGTGTAGGCGCGGTTTACGTTACCGGAACCGGTGCCGCCGGCGATGAAGTTGTAAGTTGTGTTACCGAACACAGCGACGTTCTTTACATCAGCTGCGAGAGGAAGAGTGTTACCCTCGTTCTTGAGAAGGACCATACCCTCAGTTGCAGACTGTCTTGTCACCTCTGCGTGTGCCTTGAGGTCAGGCTTGTTGGTGTACTCATAGCCCTTGAACTTAGGAGACTGCAGGATGAGCTCGAGGATTCTCTTGATGTTGCGGTCGATCACCTTCATATCGATCTCTCCGGTCGACATAAGCTGCACAAGGTCAGTGTATTGGGTGTCACGTCCCGGCTGAAGCATATCGTTACCTGCGATCATCTGAGCCTTTGTGTTTGTGCCGCCGTACCAGTCGGTCATCACCATACCCTTGAAGCCCCACTCGTCACGAAGGACGGTGGTAAGAAGCTCCGGATTCTCAGAAGTGTAGACGCCGTTGAGGTAGTTATATGATGACATCACTGTCCAAGGAGCTGCTTCCTTGACTGCGATCTCGAATCCCTTGAGATAGATTTCGCGGATTGCACGTGGAGACACCTGAGCGTCGTTGGACATACGGTTGGTCTCCTGGCTGTTCACTGCAAAGTGCTTTACAGATGTTCCCACGCCGTTGCTCTGAACTCCCTTGATGTAGGCAGCAGCGATCTTTCCGCTGACAACAGGATCCTCAGAGTAGTACTCGAAGTTGCGTCCGCAAAGTGGGTTTCTGTGGATGTTGAGAGCCGGTGCAAGAAGGACGTCTGCACCATACTCGAGGACTTCGTTACCGATAGACTGGCCTACAGACTCCACAAGCTCCTGGTTCCAGGTCGAAGCAAGAAGAGTTCCGATAGGGAAGTGAGTGCAATAGTAAGTCTGGTCGTCTCCCTCACGTGTAGGATTGATACGGAGGCCTGCAGGACCGTCAGCAAGAACGATAGCAGGGATGCCGAGGCGCTCGATCGGGTAAGTGGTACCTGCTGCACCAGGGACGATGTTCTGAGTCATTCCGATTACAGGATCATTGCCGGCATTGCCGGACATACCAGTACCGATGAGAAGGTGTGCCTTCTCTTCAATTGTCATAGCTGCAATCACCTTGTCAAGCGAGTCCTTGCCGAGCTGAGGGTCGCCCTTAGGACCGCAAGCCGCGATGGCAGCGGCCGCCAAAATCATCATTGGGATTTTTTTCATAATTCGTTATCAGTTGTGTTATTGTGTGTATATATATTCCTATATATTCAATCAGCCGCAAAAATAACGAATATTCACGAGTTTGTATTATATATGAAGATATATATGGACGCTCTTTATGAAAATATATCCCATCACCTGATCGAAACGACGGTGACAGCAGGGCGAGAAATTTGATAATGTGCTTTGGTTTGGCTCAAGGTAGGGATATATTTGCGGCGTAACTTTAAATTGATTCGTTATGCTTTCTATTCTTATCATCCTTGTGCTTTGTATTGACGTCATAGGAACTTTGTGCGGTGGTGACAGCGGTTGGGGAGAGTAATGTTTGCTTATCTGCGCTTTAAGTCCTACCTTTACGTGGTAAACTTTATGTGTTATGAATAAAAAGGATAAAGGGATTATGTTGACATCTTTGCTTTCTGCAGTACTTATTGTGCTGGGTGTCATTGTGTTGGTGCTTGGTTCGCTTCCGAAGGACTGCATCATAGAGAATGACACTCTAACCGTCAAGTTTGTCATCGGCAAGAAGGTCATAGACATCGAAGGAGCTCACTTTATGCCAGTACCCGACGACGTCAGTCATAACATCATAAGGACAAATGGAACAAGCGTCGGCAAGTTCCATTCAGGCCACTTCAAGAACGTCAAGACCAAGAATAAATATATATTCTACCTCAATGGGAAGGGGGAGAGGGTATATTTCGAGATCGGCGACAAAAAGTATATGGTGGATACGCAATCTCCATTGTAATGCATTTCCTTTGAATTATTCTGTCGACTTGATATTACTTTGGGGGTAATCTGCATATTCAAAGAATGCGTTTGATTTCCTCCAGCAGAGCCTGATCTGCCGGCAGCCACAGGTGTTATTGATAGTTTCACCCTTCCATTTAGAATGAGCTGAGACTAAACTGTGATGCTTAACCTGGGTTTAAAGAGTTTGTGGCTGATCTTTTAGAGTACGGAATAACAGATTTCATTGCAAGATGTCGCGGTGAGAATGATGATGATTTCTTGATGGGCAGGATTATAGGCAAGTCTAGACCTTGTTGAAAATCCTAGAGAATCCAAAGCATAATCAGCTGGGTACATCTTACAAAGATAGGTTCTTGTCTTCAGATGTTTTTCAATGGGAAAGTATTGCTCGTATTAGTAAGACCGAAGAAGAAAAGCAAAAACAAGCTAAGCAGGTTTTTGTCTTTGTGAGGAAGGTTAAAGAAGAAAATGGCATTACTCTTCCTTTTACTTATGTGGGTACTGGTAAATTGATGAATCCTCGCAAAGGTGCAACTGCCAATGGGTCTATCTTGTACGACATACATATGAATCAGGGGTTGCCGGATTATTTGATGGATGATTTTAAGTGGATTGCATAATATGAAAACTATTGAGGTTGTTGCAGCTATCATAATCAAGAATGGAGAAGTGTTCGCCACTCAAAGAGGTTATGGAGAATTTAAAGGCTGGTGGGAATTTCCTGGCGGAAAGATAGAGAGTGGAGAGTGCGCAAAAGAGGCTCTGGTCCGTGAGATTCGCGAAGAACTAGTTGCGGATATATCAGTTGGGGAACTACTGGAAACCGTCGAGTGGGATTATCCGAATTTTCACTTGACAATGCACTGCTTCGTGTGCTCATTAACCTCAGAATTTATGCAACTCAATGAACACGAGGCGGTAGCCTGGCTCACTAAGGAGACTCTCCATTCTGTGAAGTGGCTTCCTGCAGATGAGGGAATACTTGCAAAGATTGAAGCTCTAATATCGTGATCTGATGTGCTAAGTAAGTCGTATGATGTCATTGCTGAGCGTCCTGAATTTCTTGTTATCTAAGCGGCTGTCCCGTAAGTGTCTCCCGTAAGTGTCTCCCCTGAGATGAGTGTATGTGACCACTGTGTCATTTTCGAGGCAAGAATCGACACAGTGGTGGCCTAAAACCGTCAATTGCCGTCATTTTAGCGACCACTGTGTCATATTTGGGTGCAAAAAACGTCACAGTGCTTCCTCCAGCCTCCACTCTGCACCCCAACAACCCGTCCAATCATTAATTTTCGTATCTTCGCAACCAAATCCCTTTATTATGACAGAGAAAGAGAAGATGCTTGCAGGAATGGTTTATTCTGCAGTGGATAAGCAGTTGCTTGATGAGCTGAATGCTGTGAAGGCAGTGATTCATAAGTATAATTCGTTGTCGCCGGCTGATGTTGGTGGGCGACTGGATGTGCTGAAGGTGCTGCTGGGGGCAGTGGGCGATGATGATATTATCATAAATCAGCCGTTTTACTGTGACTATGGCAAGCAGATTCGTGTTGGAAAGCGTTTCTTTGCCAATTTCCATTTCACGGTCCTTGATGAGGCCAGGGTGACAATCGGTGATGATTGTTTTATTGGTCCCAACGTCAGCATATATACGGCCTGCCATAGCACTGATCCGGTCGAAAGAAACACGCGCAGGGAGTGGGCTGAACCGGTGACTATCGGTGACAATGTCTGGATCGGGGGAAGTGTGACCATTCTTCCTGGTGTCACGATAGGGGATAACGTTACTATCGGTGCTGGGTCGGTGGTTACCAAGGACATCCCGTCGAATGTGGTCGCGGTCGGAAATCCGTGTCGGGTGATCAAGCATCTCTAATGCCATTTTCTCCTCAAACCCTTGGATTTAAAGTTTTTTGTATTACCTTTGTGATATCAAATTGATATCATTTTAATAATTCATATTATGGAACAGAATCAGAATTTTGAGTACAAAGGTTTCAAGGCAAACGGCTTTGTGATGTTTTTCGTTTCATTGCTGGTCATCGCGGCCGGTGTATGGGGAATTGTAAATGCTGTCAGAACTGGCTATGGCCTTACAGCGATTCTCGGTATAGTTGCCATCATCGTGGGTCTTGTTATGTTCGGAGGATTGATGGTGATCGAGCCGAATCAGGCCAGAGTGCTTGTGTTCTTTGGAAAGTACCGCGGTAACTTTCTGAAAGAGGGATTCTGGTGGGTGAATCCTTTCATCAGCGTCAAGAAGATTTCCCTTCGCGCGAGAAATCTCAACGCCGAGCCGATCAAGGTCAACGACAAGATGGGTAACCCGATTATGATCGGCCTCGTGCTCGTGTGGAAGGTAAAGGCGGAGGAGATATACAAGGCCGTGTTCAACATCGACGCTCCTAAGCCGGCGACAACGACACAGGTCAACAACGGCCAGACTGCCATCACGACCAAGAGCGCAAGCGAGTCGCGTATGGAAGCGCTTGCAAACTTCGTCGCAGTGCAGAGCGACGCAGCCCTTCGTCAGGTGGCAGGATGTTATGCATATGACAACAATTCAGCGGTAGAAGGTGAGTTGAGCCTTCGTTCAAATGCCGACGAGATCAACGACCAGCTCGAGCAGAAGCTCGCTGAACGTCTGGATATGGCGGGAATCGAGGTCATCGAGGCACGTATCAACTATCTTGCATATGCACCTGAAATCGCCGCTGTAATGCTTCGCCGCCAGCAGGCTGACGCGATCATTTCGGCAAGGGAGAAGATCGTGGAAGGTGCGGTGTCTATGGTCAAGATGGCGATAGATCAACTTGCTGATAATAATGTAGTTGAGCTCGATGAGGAGCGCAAGGCGGCGATGGTGAGCAACCTGCTCGTTGTCCTTTGCTCAGATGAATCAGCTCAGCCGGTAGTGAATGCAGGAACACTTCATCATTAATAGATTTTATGCCAAAAGAGCCGACTAAAAGTTTCGTCCTGCGAATTGATGCCCAGACTATGGAGGCCATAGAGAAGTGGGCGGAAGATGAATTCCGCTCGACCAATGGCCAGCTTCAATGGATAATCTCTGAGGCGCTGAGAAAAAGCGGACGACTGAAGAAGACGAAACAGTAACACCTTATATAATACAATAACCCCTGGTCACGTTGAGGTGATCAGGGGTTTATGCTATTCGGCGTCAGGCTGCTGGCCGTCGTGGGCCTTCCACATACATTCCGTAATCTTCATATCCGTGAATACGGCTGTGAATGAGGAATCTTCCGGCGAGCAGGCATATATTCCGAAACTTATCTGGTCGGCGCCCTTGTACATATGGCATATGCGCATCTGGCTGAAGTTCTCTCCGTCTGTCGAACATTCGATGCAGTAGTCGTCGGCTCTGCGCGAGAAGCGGTACCACATTGTCTTGACATCTGCCGGAATGGCGGTGGTAGCCCAGTCGGAATAGCCGTTGTTTGTTACGACGCTGCCAAGGTGCTGGAAGTCTTCGTTTTCATATTCCACCGATCCTTTAAGCCAGTTGTCGCTGTCGAGATACATCACGATTCCGCACTGGTCGAATCTGTGGTGGCTCTGTGTGAAGTCGGTCTTTACTGTAAAGCTGAAGTACTGCTCCTTTGTCTGCATCTGGAACACAGGGGCGTTGTCGTTGCGGAAATGATAGTACGTACGCTGCCACAGGTCAGTGTGCGGGGCAGTGGTGATGGTGATCCTGTCTTCCTCGACAGTGTAGGAAGCCGGTTCGCGGGTCCACTCGAGGTTGGCGAAGTTTATCCGGCCGCCTGCGGCCAGGGCTTCTGAAACGCTGTCTGTGAAGTCCGGGTCAGAGGCTTTCTGTGAAGGATTGCTGCAGGCGGCTGCACAGCAGCAGAGTCCGAGGCTAAGAAACTTGGTTATCTTTTTCATTATCATTGATTTGTTGAGGTTATCATCTGTTGTGTCCGGGACCTTCCGGGAACCAGCCTTTTCTTACGCGTTCTTTCTGCTCTTTCAGTTCGAGAATGCTCCAGAATGAGGAGAAGGCGGTCACTCCGAGAATGGTGGAGAGTATGAGGTTGTTTACCAATATGGAGATCGTTCCGAAGATGATTCCTGCGATCAGGAACATCCACCAGCACTTGGTTCCGAGATAGTATTCGGCTTTGATCACGATCGGGTGAAACACTCCGATGATCAGAAAGGTCGCGAGTCCTACGATTATGCCTGTAAAATTCATAGTTCAATTGGTTTGAGCCGCCTAAGGTAGCGATTAATATTTGATTTTCGATTGTTTTGCCTCGATTTGTGATGAACGAAAGTCGCGACGCAGGAATGTCGATGGAAACATCTGCGTCGCGACCTGAAATGAAAGAGATTGTTTATATATCGCCGTAAGCGATTATGCTGATAGAAATAAACCAATATAATGACTTCGCTACATCTTGCGACCGGTCTATCTTTGCGGCCGTTTTAAAATAATAGTGGTTTTATGATTAATTGGTTTTTTATTGGCGGTGTAATGTTAATAGTGTTCTCCGCAAAATGCGTTAAGGAAATAGTTGATGTGAAAGCGATGAGCAGGATGGAATCTGCGGAAAGAGCAGAGGTTCTGGCAAGAAGAAATTTCTATGACAATCACGCTTAAAGCCATAACTGGCTGCGACGCAAAGCTCTAGTATCGCTCAACAGACGGATGAACTCCTCTGTTGAGCGTTTTCTGTATCTGTTGGCACAGAAATGAAGGCAACCTTCCATATTGCATTCTGCATCATCGATGTCGATTGTCACAAGTCCTTCGTGCTCGAGGATTACTGTTTCCGAGAGCACTGTGACGTAATTGCTTTTATGCAGGATATTCAGGATGGCGTTGACTTCATTTGACTCCATCGACACTTTCAGGTTAAGATTCCTTTCAGCTATTATCTCGTCAAAGGTGCTGCGGGCCTGGAGTCCACGGCTTGGAAGTATCATCTCGTAGTCTTCAAGATCTGCCAACCTGACCATTTCCTTTCGGAGAAGCGGATGGCCCTCCCTGACTATGATGCAAAGTTTGTTGTCGAAGAGGATATGGGATTCGATGTTGTCGTATTTGTCTGAGGATCTGAAAGATAGGGCAAAGTCTAGCTCGCCTTCTGAAACGAGCTCCATAAGTTCTGCGACATTCTTGTAACAGATGTTCAGCACGACGTCAGGGTAATCCTTCTTGAAGGCAAGGACGCTTTCTGTAAGAATGGAACCGAAGCTGTAGGTGACTCCGATGTTCAGTGTTCCGCTGTGTCCCAGCGCCAGGTCCACCATCTTTGCCTTGTTGTCATCGGCTTCTGCCAACAAGCGTTTGGCACCTTCCAGGAATGTCTGTCCGGCTTCAGTCAGTGAGACTTTGTGGTTGTTGCGGAAGAACAATGCCATATCAAGCTCATCCTCAAGCTGCTTTATCTGCTGGGATAAAGTACTTTGAGTAATATATAGAGCTTTTGATGCCTTCGAGAAGCTGAGCAACTCTGCAACTTTGACAAAATATCTTAACTGACGCAGTTCCATACCTGTTTTGTTTGAGCGTGCAAAAATAGGATATATTTATGCAATTTACATTACCGGGATATTGATTTATCCTATAGTGGCAATCGGAAATAACAATCATCGTGGCTTTCCGGGCGGACACATCGGCTATACCTTTGCCCCGACTTTTTTAATAGACTTAGTGATGTTTAAGATTTTCAATGGAATCCATCTGGTGGAATCGTACCACGAGTGGAAAAAGCAAAGGCGAGACGACAAACTGCTTTCAAGAATCATAAAGCTTTTTATCGCAGTAGCTGTTCTTATATTATTATGGTGTCTTCCGCCGCACGTTTATGGCATTGACGGCCTCACCGTCGTTCAGCACAGGGTTATTGCCATATTCGGCTTCGCCATCCTTATGTGGGTGTTTGAGTCGATACCGGCCTGGACGACCTCAATGGCGGTTGTTGGTCTGCTCCTGTTCGCGACGTCGGACAGCAGTTTCTGGTTCTTCGAAAAAGGACTTTCTGCAACAGACCTTGCAACTCAGGTTTCCTATAAGGAGATTCTCCATTGCTTTGCCGACCCTATAATTATGCTCTTCATCGGAGGATTCATCCTCGCGATCGCTGCAACAAAGAGTGGTCTTGATGTGACTTTGGCGAGAGTGCTCCTGAAGCCGTTCGGAAAACAGTCGAAGTTCGTCCTTCTGGGATTCATTATGGTGACAGCGGTGTTCTCGATGTTCCTCAGCAACACTGCTACAGCTGCGATGATGCTTACTTTCCTCACTCCGGTCCTGAGATCGCTGCCTGCTGATGGAAAGGGAAAGATCGCTCTGGCTCTTTCTATCCCTATTGCAGCAAACATCGGAGGTATGGCGACACCTATCGGAACTCCTCCAAATGCGATTGCGATGAAGTATCTCAATGAGGTTCTTGGAATGGAGATCGGATTCGGTCAGTGGACATCTTTTATGCTTCCTTTCGTGATAGTGATCCTGGTTCTGTCTTGGTTCCTCCTTTTGAAGCTCTTCCCATTCAAGCAGAAGACCATTGAACTCAAGATAGAGGGTGAGATCAAGAAGGACTGGAAGTCTATTGTGGTGTATGTGACATTTGCACTGACTATCCTTATGTGGATGCTCGACAAGGTGACAGGAGTTAACTCTAATGTCGTTGCTATGTTCCCTGTAGTCATCTTCTCTGTGACAGGCGTTATTAACAAGAAGGATCTTGAGGAGATCAGCTGGAGCGTATTGTGGATGGTTGCAGGTGGTTTTGCACTCGGCGCAGCTCTCCAGAGCACAGGTCTTGCTGAGAAACTCATCGCTTCAATCCCATTCGAGTCTTGGCAGCCTGCTGTCGTAATCATCGGTTCGGGACTTATATGCTACGTGATGGCGAACTTCATTTCGCACACAGCTACAGCCAACCTCCTTGTTCCGATCCTTGCCCTTGCAGGTGGTGCAATGAAGGATATGCTTGCACCTTGCGGCGGAGTCTCTACACTCCTTATCGGAGTAGCTCTGGCATCGTCACTCGCTATGGTGCTCCCTATCAGTACTCCTCCTAACGCAATTGCTCACGCTACCGGTATGATCGAGCAGAAGGATATGGTGAAGACAGGCGTGATCATCGGAGCCCTCAGCCTCGTGCTCGGCTATGGAATGCTGATGGTACTTGGAATGAATGGTTTGATCTGATTCGGTTTACAATGCGATAAGATACAATGTTGTGAAATATTGTTTTAGTACCCATTTTTGAAGCGGCCTTCAACGGAGGCCGCTTCGTTTATATATACCTGAATCAATCTTTCTTTATTTCCATATTTTCTGCATAAATATGTTCGCATATTCTTCCCAGTTGTACCATTGGTGGCCACCGGTGGTGACGTGCATATCGTAGCGATATCCCTTCTTGTCGAGATAGTTCCTGAATGACAGCATACGTGGATAATATATATCCGTCTTGCCTATCATTATGTGATATGTTACCGGTTGATCCTGAAACTGAGTCTGCATCTTTTTCTTCAGGTCTTTATAGAACGAGGAATGTTCGCTTTTCCTGAGGACTGGATGAACCATCGATGAAAATAAGCCTATGTAATCAAATGATCCCGGGGAGTTTGCGGATATATACATAGATTGCATCGCTCCGATCGAAAGGCCTGCGATGGCTCTGTGGGCGTGGTCAGGCACGGTGCGGTAGAGGCTGTCTATGGTTGCCACGACGTCGTTCATAAAGGCGGCTTCGACGACTCCGTCTGTTTCAAAGAATGATTCTATAGCACCTTTCAGACGGGACTTTCCGAAGTCTTCCTCGCTGTTGTATTGGTTTACATTGGGGAATACGACAATGGTCTCCTTCATTTTTGATGAGGCTGTCAGACTGTCTATGTTGTGCAGGATGTCACCTTTTTCGATCCACGAGAGTTCATTGCCTCTTGCTCCGTGTAAAAGATACAGGACAGGGTAACTGTCATTGCTCAGGTAATAGTCCTTTGGGAGATATACGATCATACGTCGTTTCCGAGGGCCTTCTACCGAGCAGTTGTGGAAACACTCTTCCACGATTCCTTCGTATTTGATCTGCTTGTCTATGGTCGGGTATTGATGAAAAGCTGAATATTTTGATATACCGCACGAAGCGGAAAGGAGTACGGCCGCAAAAGCTGCGGCCATTTTAACCAATAGCTTCTTCATACATCTCTATTATTTTTGCTGTAGAATCTGCAGCGTCATATTTTTTCACTGATTCACTGTACAGTCTGCCCATAGCATCCCTTTCTTCAGGATGCTCTATCCACCAATCTATTTTCTGTGCCAGTTCCTTGGGATCTCTTGCCTTGAACAGGCTCCTTTGGTCCAGGGCGAATTGGCTTGTGGCAGACAACTTGCTTTCCGCAATTATCGGAACTGTTCCTTGCTGGATGGCCTCCAGGCAGGATAAGCCTTCGACTTCAACTATGGCGCAATGTATATAAAGGTAGGAGTCAGCAGCCATCTGCCTTAGCTCATTGGCCGAGTAGAATCCGAATACCGGCTTATGTGCCAGGATTCCGTTGTCATATAGCTTACGGGCGGCTTTCTTTATCTTTTTCGCCTTCGGACCATTGCCGGCAAAGCGGATCTCTATCTCTGAGGCATAACGAGAGTGCTTCATTGCTTCAAGAAGAGTGATCTGGGACTTTTCATTGGATAGTCTGCCGGTGCAGAGAATGCGGTAGGGTCTTGTGAGAGTGTCAAAATCTGATTTTACGGGCTCGGAAAGTTCTATTCCGTTGGTGAACACTCTCAGATGTGAGGTGTAACCGTTCCTTTCCAGATGTTCCTTTACCTTTTGTGTAGGACATTGGACGCTTAAGCAACGGTTGTAGACACTGTTGCTCCACCATTTGTTGATCAGGCGGTTCACGAATGTGTCGTAGCCGATTCCCAGATTTGCAGTGATGTTGTCTGTGAAGATATGGTAGGTGCCTACGCAAGGCTTTTCCAGCCTGGAGGCTATTCTGGCTGCAGTTGATTGCAATGGAAATCCTTCCATCAGGTGAATGACATCAGCCCATTCTACAGCTTTTCTGATGACCGTCTTGTCTACTTGAGGATAGCGGTAGCCGTTGGCTCTGATTATCGGCTCAAAAATAGGGAACTTAAAGTGCTTGAGAGGATAGTCGGGCTGAGCTCCGCCTGCTTCGCTGTTTTCGCAGGCGAGTATTCGGACATCAATGCCTTTCTCCATAAGGCGAGACCTTAATGCCTGTACAGCCGTACAGACACCGTTACCTCTCAAATAATAATTATTCGAGACTATTAATACTTTCATTTGGTTAAGAATCTAAATCAACTTTAATATTTAAAGCTTGGGCTCCCGTATATGCAAATCTTATGCCTGTCAGTCGGTGTTTTTGGGGTTGCGGAGTCGATAAAAATGATTAATTTTGCAAGAAGTCAGGTTTAACTTTCGCAAGTGCGAAAGTACCTTATTTTGAAATGTTTCACTTGCGGAACTTGATTTGAATAAGATTATGAAGATAGCAGTACCAACACGAGACGGACGCGTTGATGATCATTTCGGCCATTGCGCGTATTATTCTATTTTTGACGTAATCGACGGTAAGGTTACAGGAGTGAGCAAGATGGCTTCTCCGGAAGGTTGCGGATGCAAGAGCGGAATAGCTCCTGTCCTTCGCCAGATGGGAGTGGCAGTGATGCTGGCAGGAAATATGGGCCAGGGAGCGAAGAATGTTCTTGAAGCCCAGAGGATCGAAGTGATACGCGGCTGCAGCGGCGACGTCCAGGAGCTTGTGACAGCCTACCTCGCAGGAAACGTAAAGGACAATGGCGAGGCGTGCGACCATCACGACTGTCATTAATATATGGTGATATAAAAACAGCCTTGGAGATGATTCCAAGGCTGTTTTGCGGTGCGGACGGGACTCGAACCCGCGACCCCCGGCGTGACAGGCCGGTATTCTAACCAGCTGAACTACCGCACCAATAGTCAGATGTTTTGAGCCGATGGAGGGAGTCGAACCCACGACCCCGAGATTACAAATCACGTGCTCTGGCCAACTGAGCTACATCGGCGTTTCTCAAAGGGGCAGCAAAGATATATATTTTTATGATATATCCTACATATTGTTGATAACTTTATTGTATCCCTCGCCGAAAAATAAGTAAATTTGCCCTATGGAATACTTGTCGAAACAAAGATATGATGAGATCGCGGCTGAGTTGAATCACCTTATCACCGTGATTTATCCCGAAATCAGGGATCAGGTGGCGGAGACCAGCGCGCAGGGGGACAGGAGTGAGAATGCCGGCTACCGTGAGGCGAGGCGCAGACAGGCGAAGACCATCAGCCGTATCCGTTTCCTGCAGAAAGTTCTGGAACATTCCCGTGTGATCGATCCAGACGCACTTCCAAAAGACAGAGTCTGTCTCCTGAGTAAGGTGGAATTTACAAATCTCTCTACCAATACCCGTATGAAGTTTGAGATAGTCAGCCCCCACGAAATGAACCTGGAGGCCGGTAAGATTTCGCTGAAATCTCCGATCGGAGCTGCCCTGATGGGCAAGAAGATCGGCGAAGTGGCCGAGGCCCAGACTCCGTCCGGAACCCTGCGCCTGAAAATCGAAAGCATCTCCTTCGACTAGATCATTCTGCTATACTGAAGGTCAGAGGGTTGTCCCAATCGCAGTCGAAATAGATTGTTGAGGAAAGATTTTCCTTGTCGTATATTACCGACCAAAGTGTTTCTTCTTCGTAAGAGGCGTCCTGAAGTGCCTGAAGCCCTTCTTCGTGTGACTTGAATCCCGAATGCTTTTGAGCAAGTGATGCAAATCTCTTGAGTGACTCTCCGGTCAATGGCGACTGGAGATTTTCTGCAAGGCAGTGGTTTGTGACGATGTCTGTTTCTGTGACTCTCATCTGACCGTTTTTCCACTCCACTACTACATTATGGTTGTTGATGTCTGAAATGGCGAGGTGGTGGGCTGCGTTGACAGAAGGGAAGACGTCATACTCTGAGAGCAACTTGACTGCTTCTTCCGTGTCCTTCGCATAATCAAGAACCAGTCTTATCGCAGCTACTATAGTAAGGTCAGCCCTGTCAGTGTCAGGCACCTCTGTCGATCCGTCGATCTCTATAAGGTCCGAAACGCAGAGTCCTTTCTCATTCATACCATCCAAAGGTACATATATGGAAGCGAGGGCGACCATTCCGTCCATTCCTGCTATCGGGTGCCAGTCTTCTCCCATTCCAAGGAAGGCGAAGCCTGTTGTCGAGATGGAAGCATATCCATCATCAGGGTGTGTCTTTATGACTGCATAATGGCTCTTCGAGTTCCAATCGAAATTCCTGCAGAACAGGTCACTGGACGCGATAGTGCTGCAGCCGCCATCAGGTGTCTGCGCGCCTGTCTTTATATATCCTTTGGAAAGAAATCCGGCGATATATTCGGCCATCTGTGCGTCGGTCTTTGCACCACCTTGTTCGAGAAAGGCTTTGAATCCGTAATCTCCTTTATATTCAAAGGTATATACCCGTTCTTGAATCATCTTCAGCGATTTTATGGCCTTGAGCTCGTCGCCGAACATCTGCCATCCTCCATAAACGAAGACCCCGAATCCGATTGCCAGGAGCAGTCCCAATAGTCCTGAAATGCGTTTGATGGTAATTTTCATTGTGTGCTTATGTGTGTTAAAAATCTTCGTAAAGATACGTGTTAAATGTGAGATTCTGTTAGATTATACATAATTTTATCAGTTACTCTACCTGATCTGAGGTGGAAATATCGACACAATCACGCTGATCACCACACCTTCCCGTTCTCCCGCATTGACGAGGCCTACAGCCTCTTCGAAAACAAGGAGGACGGAGTGATAAAGGTGGCTATTATATAATATACTAGTATTTATATTAATAATATATATACATATTGAGAGTACATATTACTCTAAGCTCTTATTCATAATTGGCGAAAAACTTATTGAAATACAATAGGTTATCTTATTTGTTTTGTTGAATCTACTATCTACTTTTGCCTCATATAGAAGGTGAGGAATCCGTTTCCTCAGTGAAGTTGTTAAACAAATAATAAAGTTATGAGCAAGAGACATTTTCTTGTGTCGATCAAGACAATTGATGACACGCCGCTTTTCCCTTCGAATTTCAATGGGGAGAATTTTCTATTTGGTGCAACGGCATCTGCCAGTGCAAAGACAAAGGTAATCTTTAAAGGATTTGCATCCTTTCCCACAGGTCTGGAGTTGATAATATATTGCAAAAATGGTCAGGAAGCACGCAAATATGCTGATGAAGTGGCCAATAGCATATATAAGTTGACAAATGATATGGGGCACAGAATAGACAGCTTCGGAATACATATCGGTGAACTGACAAATGACGAGCGGACTCTGGATGCAGTTATGATGGATATGATGTCCCGCAGTATGGCAGCACGAGGAATTGGCCCTGGCGGCCCTCTCGGTCCTCTTGGCCCTGGCGGTCCTCTCTGCCCGTTCGGCCCTGACGGCAAGAAGCTTAGCTGATGAATCGATTTGTCCCCCGTTTGTCCACGAAATCCAAAGCACTTCTTCCTGCCGGTGTCATCAGGCCACGATCTTCAAGATCCATACATCTGTCCATATTCAGCTTGGTCCAATGGCTGTTCTTTCTTCTTGGAGACAGTCTCTGAACAAGTCTGCCATCAGGAAGCTTCTTGAGTGTGCTGTCAATCCATCCGAAGCAAAGTGACTCTTCCACGACATCGATGTAAGGAAGAACGCCCGGCGGGGGAGTCTTGCTCCTGCTTATGACGACCCAGCACTCCTTCTCTTTGGAGTGATTCTTTTGCAGCCATTCTCGGAGTTGTGAACGGTCTGAATATTCCAACAGAGTGGTAATTTCCATATTTTCTCTCTACCTTTTTGTTGTGAGTTTTGTTATCTGACCTGTATGGCTTCCACGTTGCTGTTCAGCTGGATGCAGAGCGCCTCCAGCTTCTGGATGCGCTGCTCGTGGTCGCGGAGTTGATCGAGGATTTCATCCAGGTTGGTGCAGGAGATTACTGAAAGGATGGTTATTATGATGGCTGCAAACTTTTTCATATGGCTGAATTTATCATGCTAATGTCGTAATTATAAGGGAGTTTTGCAATATGCCTGCTGTTGTGATGCAGCAGGCATATTGTGTAAGTGATTGGTTGTCAGGGGTTGAGGTGAACATATGCTTTGGGCGATTGCAGGTAAAGGCTGCTGTGGGTTGTGAGAGAAGTATTGATGATGTTTTTACAGACCACGGCAAAAATTTAGGCCCGAGGCATTTCCCACCTGAAATCGCCTGGCAGCAACTTTCCAGTCCTTGTTAAGGCCCCTTTTTAAGGACTGGCGTTGCATTTTCTGCTTCCAGTCCTTACAGAGCCCCCTTTTTAAGGACTAGCCCTGCAATTTCTGGCTCTAGTCCTTAAAAAGGCCTGTTTTCAAGGACTGGAGGTGGGCATATGCTTTAGGCCAATATCAATGTAGCAATCCTTGCAGAAAAAACGCTTGATTTTTCTGCAAGGATTGCTGTTTTTCTGCAAAAAGGCCGTTTTTGAGCCGTCATTTGGAATCCTCGCAGAAAAAATAGGCATTTCTTGTGCGAGGATGGCGGTGTGGTCGAAGGTCACTAAGGAGGGACAGGCAAGGAGGAACAGTCAACTAGTTTTCACCGTAGCCTATCATTCCTTTTATATTCTCTTCTTCGAGGACAGGGGGAAGTCCCATATGAAGAATGCGGTCTATGTTTTGTGCGGATTTCTTTGCGAATATCTTATGCGCCTTTTCATTGAAATGATTGTTGCTGGTGTTGCTTATGTAACTGTCCCTGCAGTTGTCATATTCAGATGAGGGTTCATTTGCCCACCAGTTGGATGTGGTGGCTGAAGGATGGGGGATAAGACTTGGTGCGCGGGTGACGATGTAGCAGTTTTCATTTTCTGCACAGAAGTCTGTCTGAGCCTTGATCTCCTCTATGATTGCTGTGGATCCCCAGAAACCGACGCGTGCAATAAAGAAATGCGTAAAGCCAAGTGTTTGAAGATGAGCCCATAAGGCCTGCAGTTTCAGTTTGTATTCTACGTAATTATGTGTGTCACTTTCGCCTTGGAGCCACACAAAGCATTTGTTGGAAATGGTGCTTTCTGGCCTGAATTCGGTATAGTCATTAAGCATTGCTGTGTATTTTGCATCAAAGGCGTCGCCTGCACCTGACAGATTCTTGACTGATATAGTCGAATAGTTTGTCGAGTTAGCGTTGTTGTACTCGGTTATCAGCCTGTTGTACTCTTCAGCCGTGTCGGACGTAAAGTAGTGGATTATTTTGCAAGCGCCTTTTGCCATATGAGCATATATGCACGAGTTTCCTAATTCTGAGTAGTATTTCGCAAAGTATGGAGGCATACTGGCAGAAGGGTAATGTAAATATTCGCTCTGTCCGGAAAATCCTTTTTCCAGATCTCTGCTGGCTGGAACGAAATAGGTGTTGGCCGAATAGTTGGACAGTTTTGATTTACCGCTTGCAGCATCTATATAATCAGCGCCGTACGCGGTTGACGGGTCGATATAGTGCCAATCACCTGCAGGGTTCTGGGCATATATGAATTCACCTTTATCGCCGCCTTTCAGAACGGGGGCATATTTATATTCGAAGGCGTTCTTTACCAATATATCCTCTTCTGGAGCAAGATGTGCGGCTCCCATCATATTACTCTGTCCGGCGAATACGAATAAGTCTACCTCGGAGTTTTCCTCGCCGATATTTTCCTCGTCATATTGGATCATTGTGCAGATCTGTCGGTATATGTACTTGGCTATAAGCTTCATACCCTCTTTGTTGGGATGAGTGACGTCGCCAAAAAAGCCGTATTGGGTTTTAGATGACTCCAGGGTTATGCCGCATTTGCGTAGGTCTATGAAATGGGCTCCGAAGTAGTCGCTGATGTCTTCAATGACTGAAATGTAACTGTCCAGATTTTTGATGTAGTCAGTTGTAATGTTGCTGTAAGTAGGACTTATGCAGACGATCTGGGCATAGGGATAATAATGCTGCAGTCGCATAATAGCGTCCTTATAGGCGTCTGCAAAATTGTCCCAGATAGTCCTCTCCAAGTCTACAGTGGTGTGAAGTGAGTTCTTGTCGAATGATCCTAATGGCACTGTGTCGTACACATCATTTGTCCCTCCATAAAAAAGGATTATGTCTGGAGTTCCCTTGTCATCAAGCGACTCGATCCTGGCAATTGATGCCATACATCTGTCCGGACCTATGTTGCCGGTGTTGCTTTCCGATGTGTTTGTCACTTGGCTTCCTGACCAGCTGTTGTTTATTCCCAGCTGCGCGTCCATATAGTCAATAAGCATTGACCACCAGGTGTCTTCCGCAGACTTGACATCAAATTTAGGATAGTAGTAGCTGTTGCCTTCAGGGATTGAACCTTTGAATGTAGAGATGGAATCACCCATCAACGAGACAATCTTTCCTGCATATTGTGAAATGTCGGCAAAAGGATTGTAAGCGGGAACTGTAAACACAGTTCCGTCGTTGAGGTAGAATGTGTGATGATCCTCTCCAATCTCCACAGCTTCGAATATAGGACATTTCTCGTCTTCCTCTGTCTCAATCACCTGCCAAGTGTTTCCGCCATCGTAGGATATATACCATACGCCTTCGGCGATTCGGAAATATGGGGTGATATATCTGCCGTCAGGGTCGTTTGGAACCGATGCGGGAATCTTCTCGCCGCTTTCGTCGGTCAGCCATTCGTCGCCTGAGGTCCAGTAATATTCGCCGTCTGAGGCCTTTCGGATGCCGATTTTGGGTGCAGGGGCGTCAGAGCCGTTGCTGCCGTGGTATATGTTTACTGTGCCGCCTCTTGCGAAGGTTATGCTGTAGCCGATCTCGATGCCAGCCTCTGTGATCTTGGTGATGTCGGTTATATAATCATTCTGCTCCAAAGCTGTCAGAATGGTCTGGATTGCCTCTACGTTGCTGTTCAGCTGGGTGCAGAGCGCCTCCAACTTCTGGATGCGCTGCTCGTGGTCGCGCAGCTGCTCGAGGATTTCATCCAGGTTGGTGCAAGACAGTACTGACAGGAGTGCTGTTATAATGATAATTAGCTTTTTCATATGGCTGAATTTATCACGCTAAGTTAGTAATTATAAGCGTGTTTTGCAATATGCCTGCTGCATCCTGACGGCAGGCATATTGCTTAAGTGGTTGAGTGTCAGCGGATGTGTTGGTTGGTGGTGACTGCCGCTCTGAAAATCGGTGCCGGGAGGTGGGTCTGGGAGTCGTAACCGAATATGACTTTTTGCTCTTCTGATGTGTAAAGGTAGTATCTCAGAGTCGAATCAAGCTGGCCGTATTCTGTCTTGATCTGAAGATTGTTCTCTGAGAGGTATGCTTCCATATGCTTGACCTTCAGAATGTTGCCGGCAGGCTCTTTTTTCAGTGAGAAGCCGGCTTCAATCCAGGCGAGGGAGACTTTTGATAAGGATTCCGGATGATGCTCTTTGCAGTAGTTGTACAGCAGCAGGCCTCGTCTTTCCAAGCTGACTGGAGAGTTGAGGATCATCATATCATCAAGGTGGTCTGTGAATTTTTGCAGGAAGTTCTCTGTGCTGCAGATGAGTTCCCTGATAATGTCCTGCCAAGCCTCTGAATTGTAGTACAGGTCAATCATTCTGGAAATCTTCATTGCTTTTCCAAGTTCCTGTGGGGTCATTTGTGGAGTCTGCAGGATCTCGTATTGAGGTAGAGGAGAGTACTTCAATCCTTTTGCTTCAGCACAGGAGCGCATCCTCGTACCCGGCAATAATTTCAATGATTCGACCTGGAGTTCGTCCACCCCTAGCTCTACTAATCTGACTATATCTCTGCTTAGCATTTCCAGGCTGTATTCCGGAAGACCAGCAATCAGATCCGCGTGTGTCTGCAGATTATCAAGTGAACATAAGAACCTCAAGCCGTCAAGAGAAGATTCGAGGCTTCCTTTACGTCCGCTCTCGGAAAGGACTCTGCTGTCGAGGCTTTGGATTCCGGCCTCAAGATGAAGAAGCCCAGAGGGGAGTGTCGACAGTTTTTCTTTGAGCTGCTCTGACATCAGGGCAGGATGTATTTCAAGATGGAAACGCATCCGGCCTGCGTATTCTGAAAAGAGGTCAAGCATAGAGCAGGCCCGCCCAGTGTCGTAATTGAATGTCCTGTCCAGCACGCGCACGTCTTTGATGCCGTGGGAGCAGATGGTCTCAAGTCTGCCTCTTATCTGTTCCAGACTCTGGGTTCTGACAGGTTTCTCGCCACCGCTGACGCAGAAAGCGCAGGTGTTGAAGCATCCTCTGGTAGTTTCCAACTGAACAAATGGTTTGTCCCAGCAGAAGAAACTGCTATCTTCAGGATATCTCAAGTTTGCGAAGTCGGCCACTCGTGCAACTCCATTGTCCTGGTATGAGCCATCTGCCAGCCAACATAGTCCAGCGATTCCAGACCACGCTGAGCGATCCTCTGTATGTCTCAGGAATTCAGGCAATACCTCTTCGCCTTCGCCTCTTATGACAGCAGTTACAAACGGGTTTCTTCTGAGGAAGGCTTCGTTGTCTCCAAGAAACTCCGGGCCTCCACAGACCACCGTCACAGGTCCGGTCATCTGAACAGCACGTGACAGAACTTCGATCTGCATCTGATGGGTAAATAGCCAGAATGTGGCTGCTATCACATCCGGCTTACGCTCTGCAACCGTAGCTGCCACCGCTCCGGGATTGTCATTGATGGTGGCACGAACTACACACCACTCCCATTCCTGCACATCACTAACTTGAGAATGAATTGCTGGAAGAGCTACAGAGGAGTGCGAATACGAGCTGTTTATATCTAGCCAGAGGATTTTCATTTGCATTTGTCTGTCGCTGTTTCGTGTTGTTTTCGCTATGTTGCAAAAGTATAAAAAAAAGCAAAACTTTAAAAAAAGAGAAAAAAGATGTTATAGAAAAAGAAAAATCGCTACTCTGATGTTTGAAATCCTATTGACAAAAAGTATATTTGTCGGGAGCAATGAGGGAGGATGATGAAAATTTTAATGGGATAATATTGTCCGTTAACATTTCATCATTATGGGTAAAGTAAAGAAGATTGGAGTAGGTGTCCAGGACGCTGAATCCGAGGCGAGAGAGCCGAAAGTGTTTGCGAAACTTATTTATGATTCCGGATTCAAGATTGTTTTCGGAACTGAAGGTAGGAGTGAAAAGTTGCTGATGACAATGCTGAACCGTCTTTTGGGACTGAAGATAGTAAAGGTGAAATATCTTCCTACAGAAAGACTGGGATTGACAGAGGAGGAGAGCAAGTCTGTCTTCGATATTTATTGCAGGGATAGTCACGGTAGACGTTTTCTCATCGAAATGCAGATGTGGAGCCAGCACTACTATCATAAAAGGGCGGTGTATTATTCTACCCTTTCAGTTCAGGATCAGTGTAGGATAGAGAGGCAGATTCAGAAAGGGCAGGGAAGACCTTGGGACTATTATTTTGCTCCGGTCTTTCAGGTTAGTTTCCTGAACTTTCCAAATTTGATAGTTGGTGATAAGGATGATGCGTGCAATCAGTATGTGTCGCACTTTGTGTATCGCAGTAAGGATACAGGTCGTGAACTTGGAGATGGGACAAATCTAATCTTCATTGATCTTCAGAAGTTTATGAAAAGTGAAGATGAATGCGAGACTCTGCAGGATAAGTGGCTATACAGCATCAGAAATATGCATATGCTGAAAGAAAGGCCTGCGTGGGTTGCAGGGAGTGAACTTGAAGAACTTTACAATGAAGCGGAAATTGCTTCTTGGACATCGGAAAAAAGAATACAATACGAGAAAAATATTATGAATCAAAACGACTACGACAACATTTTTTATGAGCGCTATCACGACGGACATAAAATCGGTCGCGCAGAAGGTCGCGCAGAAGGTCGCGCCGAAGGTCGGGCAGAAGGTCACGCCGAAGGTCGCTCAGTCGGGGTAATTGATGGAAAGTCTGAGGTCGCCAAAAATATGTTGAAGGAAGGAATGGATGTAGAGCTGATCTCCAGGCTGACAGGCTTGACTGAAGAGCAGATCAGACGTCTTTGAGCATCTGTTGAGATATAATTTAATATTATATAACTCAAGTTTCGCAAGTGGTAAATCATTGATTAATTGAAGGTTGGTGATACTTGCGAAACTTCCTCCCACCGCACCTTCTATATTTACGTTACCCCTATCCTAAATCCTCACCGTCACTCCGTGCTGCTCGCTGCAAAAG
>JAFVOX010000049.1:0-27801 GCA_017505605.1 Bacteroidales bacterium | reverse complement strand
CTTTTGCAGCGAGCAGCACGGAGTGACGGTGAGGATTTAGGATAGGGGTAACGTAAATATAGAAGGTGCGGTGGGAGGAAGTTTCGCAAGTATCACCAACCTTCAATTAATCAATGATTTACCACTTGCGAAACTTGAGTTTGTTATAGAATCTTTTTTACAAGGCCGAACATTTTGTACGGCATATATCGGAACGGAAGGTCGATCCAGGTTCCTGTCGCGATGATCGAGCGGGTGTGGCTGAAGGCCTCGAAGCTGTCTCGGGAGTGGTATCTGCCCATTCCGGAGTTGCCGACGCCGCCGAACGGCACGTTCTCGTTTGCGATGTGCATAATCACGTCGTTTATGCAGCCGCCTCCTGATGATGTCTTTCCGACAATGTCCCAGCCGTCTGACTCCTTTCCGAAGTAGTAGAATGCAAGAGGCTTCTCTCGCTTGGTTACAAATTCTGTGACTGTCTCTCGGAATGAAGTGCCCTTGGCTTGATCAGGACACTCCTTGCAGTACATCCTGCCGTCGTCGTCGATGGTGATGACCGGGAATACCGGTCCGAAGATCTCTTCGTTCATTATCGGAAGGGTAGTGTCAGTCACCTCCACAAGGGTCGGCTCGATGTAGCGTGTCGTTGCATCTGAGCTGCCTCCAAAGAGGATCTTGCCGTCTTTCAGGTAGCCTGTGACTCTTTCAAAAGCCTTCTGGTTGACCATTCTGACATAATGTTTGTCTGCTGAGACGTCTTCTCCGTGAAGAAGGTGCACCTGTTTTGCAAATTCCTGAACAAAAGCTTCTTTAACATCTTTGTTAATGAGGATGTAGTCAGGAGCAATGCAGGTCTGGCCACTGTTGAGAGTCTTTCCCCAGGCAATTCTTTTGGCTGCAAGAGGGATGTCTGCAGTCTTGTCGATTATGCACGGACTCTTTCCGCCAAGTTCCAGGATGACGGGAGTCAGATTCTTTGCCGCAGCTGCCATTACAGTCTTTGCCAGTGCGGGGCTTCCTGTAAAGAAGATCACATCCCATCTCTTTTCGAGCAGGGCTGTGTTTACGTCCCTGTTTCCCTGGACCACAGCTATATACTTTTCTTCAAAAGTGTCAGCAATCATATCCTCGATGACCTTGGATACTGTAGGGACATAAGGCGATGGCTTGAGCACTGTGGTGCAGCCTGCAGAAATGGCTCCGACCAGTGGATTCAGAAGAAGCTGAACAGGGTAGTTCCAAGGGGATACGATGAGTGAGCAACCGAGAGGTTCTTTCACTATATAACTTCTTGAAGGAAAGAGCTTAAGCGGCGAATAAGCCTTTTTTCTGCGAGCCCATTTTGCGATGTGCGCGATGTGGTTTCTTATCTCGCCTTTTACTATGCTTATCTCTGTCAGGTATGCCTCTTCGTATGACTTGTGAAGGTCAGTCCACAGCGCGTCGCAGAGGGGCTTCTCCCATTTGTCGAGGGCAGCCGCGAACTTCTTGAGCATCTGCTTTCTGAACTTTATGTCTGAAGTGGCTCCTGAATGGAAGTAGGTCTTCTGGTCTGCGACGATTTTGTCGATGACTTCTATTTTCGTGTTTTCCAGATTCATTTTGAATTGTGATTTGACTTTCTTTCGTGCAAATATATATAATATAGGGATATCTCCACTCGCTTCGCTCGGTCGATATGACAATTATGCAATTGCCTTTGCTTTATTTCCTTCGGTTCTTCCTGTGAACTGGTCCATTGCGTGATAGATGCCGAAGACCTTGCCGAAGAAGAAGTCAAACACTCGTGTAGGAAGGAAGGCCTGCCAGAATCTGATGAAGTGGAAGCCGAATGGGATTCCTGCGAAATTCTTGTTCTTCTCTATCGCTCTGAGAACCTTGCGTGAGACGTATTCCGGTTTGAGGATAGGTATGATAGGGGATTTCACGCCGTCGAACATTCCTGTGTTGATGTAGTAAGGGGCAACTGTAGTGATTCGTACCTTGCTCTTCATCTCCTGAAGTTCGATTCGTACTGAGTCTGACCAACCTGTTGCACCCCATTTGCTGGCTGCATATACGGACATCTTCGGGTTTGAAAGCATTCCGCCTGCAGATGTGATGGTGCAGATGTGTCCTCTGTTCCTGCGGAGCATATCCGGGAGCATTGCGTGCGCAACTAACATCGGTGCTATTGTATTGATATTGATGGTTCTTGTGATCTCGTCAGCCGACATCTTGTCGAATGTCTTGTTGCTGGTCACGATTCCCGCGCAGTTGATGAGAATGTCCACCTCGCCGCAGTCCTCGAGTACTCTTTTATATGTGTTCACCACTGTGTCGTTGCTTGACACATCCACTCTGTAGCCATATACATTTCCGAGCTCCTTGAACTCCTGCTTCACCGCTTCGATCGCCGCTATATTTATATCCCAGATGATGAGATTGCGTGCTCCTTTTTCCAGGGCCATACGGCCCATTATCTTGCCGATTCCGGATGCACCACCGGTGATCAGCACATTGCTTCCTTTAATTTTCATAATCTTTTATACCGTTTAAGTGCGGCAAAGATATAGCAACAAAAATACCGGCCGCAATCTGCAGCCGGCAATGTCGCGAAAACGGCAAATCTGTTGTGTAGAGCGTCGTTTTGTGGTGAAATTCTGTGAAAGTGTGGCGAAATCAGAACATTTTCTTGTAGTAATCTACATCCAGCTCCCATTCGCCCTGGAGTCGCATAACCATCTCGATGGCAGCTCTGACGCAGCCCTTGCCTCCGTCCTTCGGACTCACGTAATCAGCAATCTCCTTCACCTGGTCTACAGCATCGGCCGGGCAGACTCCGCAGCCGCAGGCCATCATCACCGGGATGTCCGGAAGATCATCTCCGAAGTACATCACCTCCTCAGCCTTGAGACTGTGTCTGGCGCAGAAGTCATTGAAGTCCTCGATCTTAGCTCTTGACTTCATATAGATGTCTTCAGCCTCGATTCCGCAGGTCTTGAAACGCTTGCGTATGCTTTCCGAACAGCCTCCTGTTATGATGGCAGTGTGATAGCCGTGCATTACAGCCATCCTCACTCCGAAAGCGTCTTTCGCATCGAAGGTCCTGTACAGCTCACCCTGCGAATCAGCAAGGATGCCGCCGTCTGTAAAGACGCCGTCCACATCAAAGGCGAATGCCTTTATATTCCTTAATATGTTTTCCATCCAGGGATATGGCTATGATTTGGCGCCGCCGCCGAATCCACCCATAGGGAAGGTCGCCTTCGGCTCGCCACCCAGTGCGATAGTACCGTGCTGGCTTTCGTATTTGTTGATGTTGTCCTGGATTGCGAGATAGAGTCTCTTCGCGTGCTCAGGAGTCATAATGATTCTGTTGCTTACCTCAGGTTTCTGGATGCCTGGAAGCATAGTTGCGAAGTCGATGATGAATTCGCTGTGAGAGTGTGTTATGATTGCGAGATTTGAGTATGAGCCTCTTGCGATTTCCGGCTTGAGCTCGATCTTGAATTCTTTTTCGTTTGCCATAATTTTGAAATTTACGTTTATCCTACAAAGTTAGCGAAAAATCCTCTGGTAAAGGCTTGAATGCTCAAAAAATGACTAAATTTGCAAGCTTGATTAAACTTAGAAAATGGGAAAGATCAAATTTTGGTTCAATAATGCGCGTCCGGTGTCGCTACCTCAGAGTATGCTTCCGGCTTTGACAGCTGTTGCTCTGTCTGCAGGAACTGGTACGTTTTCCTGGATTGCTGCTCTGGCCTGTATCTTGGGAGTTATGTTCGCCCACTTGGGTATGAATCTCCTTGACGACTGGTTCGACTATCATAAAGGTTCTGGTGAGGCCCGTAAAAAAGCGGCTTCTGAAGGCTTCAGAGGCCGTATGACCAAGTACCCTTATCTGACTTCTGGCGAAGCGACTCCAAAGCAGCTTCTTGTCGCAACAGGAGTGTTCCTTGCAATCGCTGCGGCTATGGGAGGCGTGGTTATCGCTGTCAGGGGATTGATGATCCTGTGGTGGATGCTTGTAGGTTTTGTCATCGGTTACTCTTACTCGGGTGGTCCTCTCAAGCTCGGCTTCAGGGGCCTTGGTGAGATGGTTATCTTCATTATGTTCGGACCTCTGATGATGACCGGTGTCTACTATGCGATCACAGGAGAAGTGACTCCGAAGATTGCCTGGCTTTCAACATCCGTAGGTCTTCTTGTGACAAACATCGTGTACACTCATTCTGTGCTTGATGCTGTTCCGGACAGGAAGATGGGCAAGTTTACTATGGCTCATCTTATGGGATCAGACAAGGGTATGCTTGCCTTGTCCTTTACTTTAAATGTATTGCCGTATATCCTTGTGATTATGGGAGTTGCGCTTGGACAGCTACATCTTGCTTATCTGGCTGTACTTGTGGTTATGCCTCTGTCCTGCTGGCTTTTCAAGTCGCTTTCTGACTTTGTTGCAAAGAAGGAAGTGCCGATTGTCATCAAGAAGTGGATGGGTCCTATGGGAGCATTCGAAAGGTATCGTGCAGCAGGTCTTGACTGGTTTATGCTCCGCTGGCTTGTGGCAAGGAATGTAGTTCAGTTCTTCTGTCTTGTGGCGGCAGTTATTAGTTTGATATTTGGATAATTAGAATATATTATATGAAGAAACTCTTTTATCTTGCACAGTGGTTCCTGAGAGCCAGACTTTTCGGAAGAAAGGCTCCTCTTCAGACCGTTCTTTTCATCTCTGATGTGTGCAACCTGCGTTGCAAGCATTGCAATGTGTACGAACTCAAGAATCCTCATAATATGACCTATGAGCAGGTGCGCGAGCATCTTCAGTATTCTTATGACCTGGGTTCAAGATTCGTGGATTTCGAAGGTGGTGAGGTGACCATATGGAAGGATGGCGACTACAGAATCAATGACCTCATCGACCTGGCAAAGGAGATCGGATTCTTCTCCTGCACGATCACTACAAATGCCCAGCTTCCGTTCGCAGGATCTCACGCAGACAGCATCTGGGTGAGCCTCGACGGCATCAACTACCACGAGGAGGTGCGCGGTAAGGGCACGATTGCAAAGCTCGAGAAGAACATCGCAGGCTGTGGACACAAGGACTTGAGTGTCAATATGGTAGTGAATACATTGAATCATACTGACGTGGAAAACACACTTGAGTACGTAAAGAACAACCCTTACATCAAGTCGATTTCAGTAAACTTCCACACTCCGTTCCCTGGCACTGAGTACCTTTCAATCCCTTTTGAGGAACGTGCCCAGATCATCGACAAGGTGATAGAGTACAAGAAGAAAGGCTATCCGATAATGAACTCTGTTTCGGGACTTAAGCTTATGAAGACCAATAAGTTCACTAAGAGATGTTGGGTAACTAACTTCATCTATCCGGACGGAAAGAGAGGCCTGTGCGTCGGTCACGGAACTGACAAATGCGAGCAGTGCGGATTCTGTATGTCGGGTGAGATGGCGTCGGTCTTCTCGTTCAGGCCGGACACAATCTTCGCGGGACTCAAGCTCAGAGTCTGAGCCGTTGAAGGTATATGGACACGGATATGGCCGATAGCGGCCATATATTAACGATATAAATCGGAGGCCTCAGGCCTCCTTTTTTTATGGGAAATTTATTATATTTGTACGATTTTGCGCCCTACTTTGAGGGTTTAAAGTCAATTAATTGATAATCAATAAAATAGATTTAATATATGGAACTGCCAGCAAAGTATGATCCTGCCTTGACGGAGGATAAATGGTACGCCTATTGGCTTGAAAACAAGTTTTTTCACTCAGAACCTGATGAAAGAGAACCTTATACAGTGGTGATCCCACCACCAAACGTGACCGGAATCCTTCATATGGGTCACGTCCTTAACAACACTCTCAACGATGTCCTCGTGCGTAAGGCTCGTATGGACGGCAAGAATGCCTGCTGGGTGCCTGGTACTGACCACGCATCCATAGCTACCGAGAGCAAGGTAGTGTCAAAGCTTGCTGCTGAAGGCATCAAGAAGGAAGACCTCACCCGTGAGGAGTTCCTCAAGCACGCCTGGGAGTGGAAGGAGAAGCACGGAGGCATCATCCTGAGCCAGCTCCGCAAGCTCGGCGCATCGTGCGACTGGGACAGAACAAAGTTCACAATGGATCCTGAGCTCAGTGACGCCGTGATCAACACATTTGTATATTTCTATAACAAGGGATATATCTACAGAGGTGTACGTATGGTAAACTGGGACCCTGTAGGTCTTACTGCTGTGAGTGACGAGGAGGTGATCCACAAGGACACAACCAGCCATTTCTATCATCTTCGTTATTTCATTTCTGATGGAAACGGCAACCCTACTGACAAGTACCTGATCATCGCCACTACACGTCCGGAGACCATTATGGCCGATGCTGCCATCTGCGTAAATCCAGCAGATGAGAGGTACCACTGGCTCAAAGGCAAGAAGGTGCTCATCCCTCTGATCAACAAGGAGATCCCTGTAATCGAGGATGACTATGTGGCAATGGACTTCGGAACAGGCTGTCTCAAGGTGACTCCTGCTCACGACGTGAACGACTACGAGATCGGAGCACGCCACAACCTTCCTATCCTTGACATCATCGACGACCACGGCCGTCTTAACGAGAAGGCTCAGATCCTCGTGGGCGAGGACCGTTTCGATGCACGCAAGAAGATCGTGAAGATGCTCGAAGAGGCAGGCAACCTCGAGAAGGTGGAGGACTACACTTCGCCGATCGGCTACTCTGAGAGAACAAATGCTGTCATCGAGCCAAGACTCTCAATGCAGTGGTTCCTCCGTATGGAGGCCCTTGCAAAGGATGCTCTCGAGTCAGTAGAGAGCGGCAAGGTGAAGCTTATTCCGGATAAATACAGAAACACTTACCGTCACTGGATGGAGAACGTACGCGACTGGTGTATCTCACGCCAGCTCTGGTGGGGACAGCAGATTCCTGCATACTATCTCCCTGATGGAAAGGTGGTTGTGGCTCCTACAGCTGAGGAGGCTCTTGCAAAGGCACAGGAGATCGATCCTGCACTCACTGCAGCTGACCTCCGTCAGGACGAGGACGTCCTCGACACCTGGTTCTCATCTTGGCTCTGGCCGATCTCTGTGTTCGATGCTGCAAAGGCAGGCCATCCGGAGCGCGAGTCAAACAAAGACCTTGCATATTACTATCCTACAAACGATCTCGTGACAGGTCCGGACATCCTCTTCTTCTGGGTGGCACGTATGATTATGGCAGGAAACGAGTTTATGAACGACGTTCCTTTCCGCAATGTGTACCTTACAGGTATCGTACGCGACAAGCTCGGCCGCAAGATGTCAAAGACTCTCGGAAACTCTCCGGATCCGCTTGACCTTATCGAGAAGTACGGTGCAGACGCTGTCCGCCTTGGTATGCTACTCTGTTCATCAGCAGGAAACGACATCCTCTATGATGAGTCGCAGATCGAGCAGGGACGTAACTTCAACAACAAGGTGTGGAATGCCTTCCGCCTCGTGACCGGATGGAATGTAGACGAGTCGGCAGAGCAGCCTGAGGCTTCTGCGGTTGCAGTGAAGTGGTTCGAGAACAAGCTCAGCCAGGTAATTGAAACTGTAGAGGATCATTTCGCCAAGTTCCGTATCTCAGATGCCCTTATGGCCATCTACAAGCTCTTCTGGGATGACTTCTGCGCCTGGTACCTCGAGGCTGTCAAGCCGGCGTACGGTGCAGGAATCGACAGAAATACTTACGACGCAACAATCGGATTCTTCGATTCACTCCTGAAGATGATCCATCCGATTATGCCTTTCATCACAGAGGAACTCTGGCAGAATATGGCGGAGCGCAAGGCAGGCGAGACCATTATGACCCAGCGCTACCCACAGGCTAAGCCATACGACACAGAATTCATCGCCAAGTTTGAGATGGCTTGCGAGGCGATTGCAGGTGTACGTAACATCCGCCAGAGCAAGAACCTTTCTCCAAGAGAGGCCCTTGAACTCAAGGTAAAGGGTGACTTCCACGCTGAAGTTGTTCCTGTGATCGTGAAGCTTGCAAATGTAACGGTAGCTCCTGCAGAAGGCGATATGTCTGCTGCTCAGAGATTTATGGTGAGAACATTCGAGATGTTCGTGCCTCTGACAGGTCTTATCAACGTGGAGGAGGAGATCGCCAAGCTTGAGGCAGAACTCAAGTACCAGCAGAACTTCCTTAACAGCGTGCGCAAGAAGCTTTCAAACGAGCGTTTCGTTGCAAATGCTCCTGAGGCAGTTGTTGCAGTTGAGCGCAAGAAGGAAGCAGACTCTCTTTCAAAGATCGAGAGCATCACAGCATCACTTGAAGCATTGAAAAAATAAACACATAAAGCTATGACAGTAAATCCACTTCTTTTCGGTAGTTTAGGATGGGGTGAAATACTCCTTGTTGTTCTTGTTGTACTTCTGTTCTTCGGAGGTAAGAAGATTCCTGAACTTATGCGCGGCCTTGGTAAAGGCGTGAAGAGTTTCAAGCAGGGACTCAATGAGGTTGAAGAAGAGATCAAGGAGATCAAGAAGGACGTAGAGTCTGAAGCTGAAAAGACTGAGTAATGGCAGTCAGCGGAGAACCACAGACTTTCTGGGATCATCTTGAAGAATTGAGAAAGAGCATATTCCACGTCCTGGCCGTGTTCGTGTCCTTGGCCGTGGTTATGTTCTTTTTCAAGAACTTCCTGTTCGACAAGGTGGTCCTTGCCCCGGCATCATCAGATTTCTTTCTGTACCGTATGCTTGGGGTAGATTTTTCATTGTCTTTGGTAAACCTTGAGGTGTCAGCTCAGTTCCTGATACATATGAAGGTCACCTTCCTGTGTGCATTGATTCTGGCTGTGCCTTATCTCATATATGAAATATGGAAGTTCGTGCTTCCGGCGTTATATGAGAACGAGAAGAGAGCTGTGCGAGGGGCGCTCGGTTTTGCATCCATCCTTTTTTATATAGGACTGGCGGTAGCATACAGCGTCATATTTCCTTTTATGCTGAATTTCTTCGCCAGCTATCAGGTGAGCCCTGACGTACCTAATAACTTCTCCCTCTCTTCGTATATATCTATGTTCGTCTCGACTATGCTGGCGTTCGGCATCGTGTTCGAATTCCCGGCGGTGATAGCGGCTCTTTCGAGACTGGGTGTAGTCTCGCGCAGCCTGCTCAAGCAGTACCGCAAGCACGCGTTTGTCGTGATCCTGGTGCTCTCTGCCGTGATAACCCCTTCCGGCGACCCGTTCACTATGATGGTGGTCTGCCTGCCGCTGTACCTCCTGTACGAGCTCAGCATCCTGATCTGCAAGGACAAACCAGTGGAAATGATTGAGGAGTAATACATTATGATATCAATAAACAGTCTTACAGTCGCATATGGCGGTTTCGTTCTTCTTAACGACATCAACTTCCACATCAGTGAAAACGACAAGATAGGTCTTGTCGGAAAGAACGGTGCGGGCAAGTCCACCATATTGAAGCTCATATGCGGACTGCAGAGCCCGACCAGCGGTAAGGTGGCTGTTCCCGGTGGAATGAAGATAGGTTATCTTCCCCAGATTATGGAGCATCACAAAGGCCGCACTGTCATTGAGGAGGCAATGCTTGCATTCGCAGATATGTTTGCCCTTGAGGCTGAGCTTGAGGCCATCTCTACGGAACTTGCTCAGAGAGAGGACTATGAGTCTCAGGGCTACCACGACCTGATCGTGAGGATGAACGATGTCAACGACCGTCTGTCCTACAGCCGTTCCGAGAATCCTCGTGTACAGGCGGAGAGGACTCTCATCGGACTCGGATTCAAGTATGAAGAACTGGAGCGTCTGACAGAGACCTTCAGTCAGGGATGGAATATGCGTATCGAGCTTGCGAAGATACTCCTTTCAAAGCCCGACGTGCTTCTTCTTGACGAGCCGACCAACCACCTTGACATAGAATCAATCGAGTGGCTTGAGGGTTACCTCAAGGACTACCGCGGATCCCTTGTACTGATCTCACACGACAGAAAGTTCCTCGACAATGTGACCAACAGGACAGTCGAGATTATGGTCGGAAGGATCCACGACTACAAGGTTCCGTACAGCAAGTATCTGGAACTCAGGAAGGAACGCCTTGCACAGCAGCAGGCCGCCTATGAGAACCAGCAGAGAATGATCGAGAAGACTGAGGAGTTCATTGAAAGATTCCGTTACAAGCCGACCAAGTCGAACCAGGTACAGTCCAGGGTAAAGCAGCTTGAGAAGCTTGAGAGGATAGAGGTGGACATCGAAGACAAGTCTACACTTGCAGTGAAGTTCCCGCCGGCGCCGCGTTCGGGGGACATCGCCTTTAAGGCCGTGGACCTGAAGGTGGGCTACGGCGAGAAGATAGTGTTTTCTGACGCTCAGATCGAAGTGCGCAGAGGTGAGAAGGTGGCTCTCGTAGGAAGGAACGGTGAAGGAAAGACCACTCTTATGAGAGTGATTATGAATGAGTTGGATCCGAAAGAGGGTAGTGCTAAGGTTGGCTACAATGTAAATGTGGGTTACTATGCTCAGAATCAGGAGGACATTCTGGATAAGGAAGACACCGTGTTCGGAACCCTTGACCGTATAGCAGTGGGAGACATCAGACTCAAGCTTCGCGACATTCTCGGAGCCTTCCTTTTCAAGGGTGAGGACATCGACAAGAAGGTTGCCGTACTCAGCGGCGGTGAGCGTGCACGCCTTGCGATGGCCAAACTCATCCTCAAGCCGTACAATCTTCTTGCACTCGACGAGCCGACCAACCATATGGACATCAGGTCCAAGGACATACTCAAGCAGGCTCTCAAGTCATATGACGGAACACTTATCATCGTTTCCCACGACCGAGACTTCCTCGACGGCCTTGTGGACAAACTCTATGAGTTCAGAGACGGAAAGGTGAAGGAGCACTTGGGAGGAGTTCAGGAATTCCTCGAAAGGAGAAAGCTTGAGACTCTCAACGAACTTGAAAGACACTACAAGCCGGTAGCAGAGGAGAAACCTGCAGAGGTGATCCAGAAGAAGGAGGAGGCCAAGCAGGAGTACGAGGCAAAGAAATACATCTCCAAGGAAGAAAGGAAGATCAGGAACCGTATCTCGTTCCTTGAGAAGGGCATAGAGGAACTGGAGGAGAAGCAGAGCCAGATCGAGACTGTTCTTGCCAATCCAGGTCCTGACGATGACATTATGGAGCTTACCAGGTCGTACCTCGAGAACAAACGCGAGCTCGACTTCAAGATGGCCGAATGGGAAAAGCTCTCGGAATCAATTGAATAATAAAGATTTATATATATGGAAGAAAACAAAATGCAGTACCTGTTCGGAATGCATCCGGTACTCGAAGCTGTAAAGTCAGGTAAGAAGTTTGACAAGGTGCTCCTGAAGCAGGGACTTGAGGGTCCGCAGTTCAGAGAACTTATGGAACTGCTCAAGGACAATGAGATTCCGTTCCAGTTCGTTCCGGTGGAAAGACTGAACCGAGCAGTGCGCGGCTCACATCAGGGAGTGCTTGCCTACATCTCTCAGATCGACTATGTAGACATCGAGCAGATGGTCAACAATGCACTTGCACGCAGCGGGAACCCTCTCCTTGTAATCCTTGACGGAGTAAGCGATGTACGCAACCTTGGAGCTATAGCAAGAAGCCTCGAGTGTGCAGGCGGACAGGGCGTGATTGTGCCTGCCAAAGGCGGCGCGGCAATCAACGCGGACGCCGTGAAAGCTTCTGCCGGTGCCCTTATGAGGATAGACACTTGCAAGGTTCCTAATCTTCGTGTTGCTGCTTACTATCTGAAACAGAGCGGATTCCGTCTTGTGGCAGCAACTGAGAAGGTGGATAAGCTCATCTACGATGTTGATATGACAGGTCCTTGTGCCATCATTATGGGATCGGAAGGAAAGGGTATCTCGCAGAGTATGCTTGAACTTGCTGACGAGAAAGCTGCCATCCCTATGTCAGGAGAAATCACTTCCCTCAATGTTTCAGTGGCAGCTGCGGTACTTATGTACGAGGCTGTAAGACAGAGAACTGTAAAATAATGTTTGTCCTTGACTCGCATTGCGACACACCGTCGCAGATCTTGAGACTCAGAGACTTGTCTCTTGACAACTACCACGCCCACGTCGATTTTCCGAAACTTGCAAGAGGAGGAGTCGACGGGGCGTTCTTTGCTATATATGTCCCGGCATCGCTTGACCAACTGGAAGCTGAGGCTTATGCTGACCTGCTTCTGGAGCGTCTCAGTGCTACAATGTCTGCAAATCAGGACAAGGCAGCCTATGCTCAGACTTCTCAGCAGGCCTTTCAGAACAAGGAGAATGGACTATTCTCAGTGTTCATCGGACTGGAAAACGGATCTCCACTTGGAACATCCCTGGAAAAACTGCAGAAGTACTATGATCAAGGAGTAAGGTATATGACCCTTTGCCATTCGGCAGACAATGAGATCTGTGACTCTTGTGCAGCTGCAAGGCGTTGGGGTGGCCTGAGCCCGTTCGGCAGGGAAGTGGTCAGAGAAATGAACCGTCTGGGAATGCTCATAGATGTCTCCCACATCTCTGATGACTCTTTCTATGACGTTATCAGGCATTCATCAAAGCCGGTTGTGGCGACGCATTCCTGCTGTCGTGCACTTGCATCGCATCCGAGAAATATGACTGACGATATGATCAAGGCTCTTGCTGCTGCAGGGGGAGTGATCCAGATCAACTTCTATCCGTTCTTTCTCGACGACGGCTTCAGGAAAGTCTTTGACGCGTCAGGACTTGCAGAAAAGGAGCATATTGAGGCGGAATTCATAAAAGATCCTGCTGATGAGCAGAAAAGACAGGCTTGGAATCAGCTGCAGGATGAGATACAGTCTCTCCAGCGTCCATCATATACAAGAATCGTCGATCACATCGACCACGTTGTGTCCCTCGTAGGAATAGACAACGTCGGTCTTGGTTCGGACTTCGATGGAATAGAGGTCACTCCGGAAGGAATGGAGGATATATCGAAGTTTTCACTCATCTTCGATCAGATGCGCAGGAGGGGATATACAGAAGAGGATATAGAGAAGGTGGCAGGCGGAAACTTCTTCCGGGTTTTTGATCAGGTGACAGCCTAACGCTGTTTCTGGTGGTCGTGCTTCTGCAGGACTACCATAGTTACAGACACCAGGATCATTATCATTCCGATGACTGTCTTCACTCCAAGATGCTCATCAAGGAATATGACTCCGAGGATGACGGCTGTCAGCGGCTGCAGGGCTCCAAGGATGGAAGTAAGGGTAGGTCCGATTCTTCTGATGGCCTTCACACCGGTAAAGTTCGACACCATAGTCGACCAGAGTCCGAGTCCAAGGATATATATCCAGTCCCTTCCATCTGCAACAAGGGTAATGCGTCCGTCAAAGATAAGTCCGCATATAAAGAAATATACTGCACTCATCATCATAATCCAGGTCGTGAATTTCACGACCTCTATTTTATCAGCCTTGGTGCGTTTCATTACAATATAGTATGCTGCGAATGAGACAGCAGAGATGATGGAGCAGGTGAGTCCGAGAGTCGGATTACCTCCCTCTACAAACAGTCCGTCACCGTGCGCGAGGAGATATACTCCGGCTATCGACATCAGGATGCTTAGGATGTTGGGGAGACTCTTCTTTTCTCCGAAGAACAGCATCATACACAGAGCCACCACTACCGGATACATAAAATTGATAGTCGAAGCGATTCCGCTTGCTATGTTCGCATAGCCGATAAGCAGGGTGATGGATGTGATGGCGCGAAGGGCACTGAGAAGAAGAACTCTCCAGACTTCTCCAAAAGACAGGAGCTTCAAGGTCTTTCCCTTTATCACTGCATAGATCATAAGGACTAATGCAGCAATTCCCCAACGGTAGGTCAGTATGTCAAAATGGGAGAGTCCCGCAGCTATCAAAGCTATACTGAAAAGGGGAGAGAAACCGAATGAAGCGGACGAAATTATAGCATAAAAGAAGCCGTTGAAACGGATTCTCTTCTGCTGTTTCTCCACTTTATCCTGAATGTATCCCATCTTGGTATAGATTTCCTTAAATTATTGATTTTTAGCGCGTTATGCCTTTTATAAGCGGGTCTTATTGTTTACAAAGATTCGTGTAACAAAAATGTTAATATCAATAACAAAAGTGTTAAATTAGTTGATTGTTATTACTTTAGCTCGTTTACAAGCTTAACTCGTAAAAGATTCAATGCAGATGATGCAAACCTCTCGATGTTGCGTTTTCTGTCGCTTTTGAAGACCAGTTTATAAGTCTCGGTACCCTTTGCAGAACTTACTCCGATCCACACCAGACCTACAGGTTTCTCCTCCGATCCTCCGCCGGGGCCGGCTATGCCTGACGTCGCGACTGAATAGTCGCTTCCCGTCAGCCTCCGCACCCCCTGAGCCATCGCAGCCACACACTCGCTGCTCACAGCACCGTAGTTTGCTATGATTTCAGCCGGCACTCCGAGTACCCCTGTCTTCACACTGTTTGCATACGAGGTCACTGATCCGAGGAAATAGTCAGAAGAGCCTGCTACCGATGTGAACATCGCCGAAATCGTACCTCCGGTACACGATTCGGCTGTCGACACGGTCAGCCCGGCCTTCCTGAGCATTGAGCCTATGCAGTTCTCGAGGCTGTCATCGGTTTCTGAGTAGATCAAGTCGCCTAAAATAGGCCTTAATCCGGCCAATTCAGCCTCGATTCTCGCTTCCTGCTCCTCTTTTGCACCTCCATATATGGAAAGTCTCAGGCGCACGCCTGTAAGCGGATTAGGCAGGTAGGCCAGATGCATATCCTCCGGAAGACTGTCCTCCCACTGCTCGATCTTCTTTGCAAGGGCGGATTCGGCGATTCCGTAGATCATTATTGTTCTGTGATGTATGTCAGAGATGGAATTGTGCTGTCTGATGTCCTCCAGGATCTCCTCAAGGGCGCCTAAGGCCTCGAACGGCACCCCTGGCAGTGAGTACAGGGTTGCGGGATGTACGAAACGGTCGTCCGTGAAGCGGAAGACCATAATAGGGGCAGTGCCGAGCTTGTTCGGAATTACCTCGCAAGTGTCTGGCACAGAAGCCTGTGCGCGATTGATGTCCAGAATGTCAAGTCCTCTGGCACTCAGAAGCTTATGTATGATTTCAAGCTGTCTTTCGTCAGTCTTGTAAGTTGCTGCACCTGAGAGATGGGCGAGTGCAGTCTTCGTTATGTCGTCCTTGGTAGGTCCGAGACCTCCGGTTACGATTACGATATCATTTGTAGAAAGCTCTCCCTCGAGAGCATTCACAATCGTATCGTGATCGTCTCCGATAGAGAGCATTCTTGTGACTTTTATACCTAAAGTGTTGAGAGCTTGAGAGATGTGTGACGAATTAGTGTCGACAATCTGGCCGATGAGGATCTCGTCTCCAATGGTGCAAATCGATGCCTGAGTCATTTACAATGTAGTTTCAAGGTGCTTGATGATGTTCTTTACCAGAGCCGGGCCTTCGTAGATGAATCCGGTGTAAATCTCTACAAGTGAGGCACCTGCATCAAGCATAGCCTTAGCCTGCTCTGGTGACATAATGCCGCCTACACCTATGATAGGAAGCTTTCCCTCAGACTTGGTGTGTACATACTTGACAAGTTCAAGGTTCTTCTGATGAAGAGGGGCTCCAGACATACCTCCGTTGCCTATTTCCTCTATCTTTTCCTTAGAAATGCTGGTGATGCCGTCCCTTGAGCGAGTGGTGTTACCTGCCACGAGTCCGTCAATGCCTGAACGGAGACAGTACTCGATGATTTCGTCAAGCTGCTGATGCGAAAGATCCGGAGAAACCTTCAGGAGGATAGGGCGGTAGTTGTCGAAGTACATACGAAGCTCAAGAAGCTTGTCCACAATCTCCGAAAGGAATGAAATGTCCTGTAATGCGGTGAGTCCCACTACATTAGGGCAAGACACGTTTACTACAAACATATCCACGAAATCGTACAGGAGGCCGAATGCCTTCTCATAGTCCTTTGCTGCATCTTCATTGATGCTGGTTGTGTTCTTTGATATATTGGCTGCCACTATGACTTCAGGACGGTTCTTCTTAAGATGCTCTACAGCGTTCTTTACGCCCTTGTTGTTGATGCCGAAACGGTTGATGATGGCCTTGTCTCCAGGTACTCTGAAGCATCTTGGCTTTGCATTTCCGTCCTGTGGAAGTGGAGTGAGCGATCCTATCTCAACGAATCCGAAGCCGAAATTGGACATATCGTTGTAGAATTCACCATTCTTGTCCAATCCTCCTGCAAGTCCTACCGGATTAGGAAAGTTGATTCCGAAGACTTCACGAGCAAGAGAAGGGGATTCTTTCTTATAGATTCCTCTGATTATAGATCTTGCGAAGGGTACGTGTCTGAGGAAGGCCAGTACTGAAAAAAGAAGATTGTGTGCCGTTTCAGGGTTGAAACGGAAAAGAATGGGTTTTAAGAAATGTTTGTACATAGCGTATGTTTGTTATCTCGCAAATATAGCAAAAATAAGCCTATATCTCAAAGGTAACCGTCTACAAGCTACATTTCCTGATAGGTACCGTCATCAAAAAGTACAATAATTTTAGCTACTTTTCTCTGATTTTTAACAGTTTGAGCAGTGTCAATTAAAGTATTTATGTCAAACGAGACTGGCTTGTTTTCCGACTGCTGGACAGTTTCCTTGATTTCAGGCATTTCTGGTGCAGGTTCAGCTGGTACTTCATCAAATTCCGGGAAGAGAAGTTCAGCGGGCGAGTCCTTGTACATCTTGCCTTTGCCGAACATCAGCCACTCTACATTCAGGCGAGGGTAGTTAAGCATAAGAGCTTTGATGAAATCGAAGCTCGGGTTGTTTCTACCTGCCAGGATGTGCGACACACTGGCGCGTACTACATTGATGCTGTCGGCAAACTGTGCCTGTGAGATGTTTTCAGCTGCTAGAAACTGACGTAACCTATCTTTCATATTTGTATACCTTAATGTTACAAATGTAGCAACAAAATTTGAGATATCCTAACGATATTGGTTGTTAAAGTTTGTAAACCGTAGGGTAGGCGAGGGGCTAAAATATTTAAGATGTACTTTATATAATAATATGTATATAATTGATTAATAATAATATAAATGAGTATATTGTACGTCTATATAGGCTAAAATGCTTATATAGACGTACTTTTACAGATATTATATACTTACGAGGTTTAATTAAACTTACTTAAGTGACTGATTATTAATATAATAACTATAATTTAAATTGAGGATAAGAAAAACTTATATTACAAAATTACACATTACAAAATTAATCAGAGAGGCGTCCGGATTTGTGGAGAAATTTACAAGAGTATAGCGCAGATTATACAAATGTTATTCACTTATGTTAATTACATCTGTAACATTGGTTACACGGATCAGTCTTTTGTCATATATTTCAAAATGCGACAATATTTGATTATTTTTGTACCAGATTAGATTTGAACTAAAATATCGTATTCTCACGATGGTACCTGAAATAATAATTGATGACTACAATTATGATCTTCCAGACGAGAAGATCGCAAAATATCCCCTATCTCACAGGGACTCTTCAAAGCTTCTGAAATATATAGACGGAAATGTAAGCGGTCACTCCTTTACAGATCTCCCCTCCATTCTTCCCGATGGTGCCTTTATGGTGTTTAATGACACCAAGGTTGTGCCTGCAAGACTTCATTTCCAGCGTCCTACAGGTGCTCACATCGAGATTTTCTGCCTGGAGCCGATAATGCCTCAAGAGTATGTGACTATGTTTGAAGTAACTGACAGGTGCAGATGGAAATGTATTGTCGGTAATGTCAAGCGTTGGAAAAATGACACCCTGAGCCTCTACAATCCTCTTGAAGATGAGGCAATCAAGGAAATGGGACTTTGTGCAGACCTTATCGAGAGACAGGGAGAAGCCTCAATTGTAGAGTTTACCTGGGCAAACGGCGCCCCTTTTTCAAAGGTGCTGGAGCTTTGCGGATCAGTGCCTATTCCACCGTATCTGAACAGAGACACTGAGGAGATAGATCTGGAGAGATACCAGACTCTTTACGCAAGGTTCAGAGGCTCTGTTGCAGCTCCTACAGCAGGTCTGCATTTTACTGATGCAGTCCTTCAGAACATCAAGTCTAAAGGCATAACAGTCAATACAGTATGTCTCCACGTAGGTGCTGGCACTTTCCTGCCTGTAAAGAGCTCGAGAGTAGCAGAACACACAATGCACAGGGAACCTTTTGTCGTCACACTCACCTTCCTTAAAGGACTTCTGGAAAGGACAGGTAAAGTTGTTGCTGTCGGAACGACATCAGTTCGCACACTTGAGTCACTTTACTATGTCGGAGTAGGCTGCATAGAGGCAGGTCAGCCTTCAGATGTCGACCAGTGGGCACCGTATTCACGTGATTATGAGTATACTACAGAGGAAGCCATAAGTGCCTTAATCTCATATATGGAGTCAAAGGGGCTTAATGAGATTCAGCTCGGAACTCGTATCATCATTGTTCCCGGCTTCCGTTTCAGGGTCGTGGATGTGCTGGTTACAAACTTCCATCAGCCAAAGAGTACGCTCCTGCTGCTGATTTCAGCTTTTGTTGCAGGTGACTGGAAGCGTATCTATGACTATGCTCTTGCCAATGATTTCCGTTTCCTGAGCTACGGTGACAGTTCTGTCCTGTTCAGAAGGGGCTGATACTCCACACACTTAGTGTGTCCTATTTGATATTTTCTTAAAAATATAGTACATTTGCGTGTTGTACTATTTATACCCTAAAACTTATGGTAGATTTATCTGAATTCGAAAGCATCAGCCCATATACTGATGAAGAAGCGGCTGAAGCGCTGAGCAAGTTGGCAGAGTATCCGGTGGTGACTCAGGTTTCTCAGCACTTTTTTCCGGAAGAATCCCCTGACTATCTGAAGAACATTCTTAAAAGAGTAAAGACAATAGACGAGTTTCAGACTCTTGTGATGCAGAAGGTTGTACGTTGGGTCATTGACCACACCGCACACAATTTCTCTTACGATGGTATCGCCAACATCCCGACTGACAAGAAGTTCCTCGCTCTGTCAAATCATAGAGACATCATCCTTGACCCGGCAATCACGCAGCTGGTTCTCAAGACAAACGGCTTTCCTATGACCGAGATTGCTGTAGGTGACAACCTTATCACCAGCAAGGCCATCGAGTATATGATCCGTTCAAACAGAATGATCAAGGTCGTACGCGGCATTTCTGCCCGTGAGCTTTATCTTTCTTCACAGCTCTTGTCAAAGTACATCAGACTTAATGTTACGGAAGGCAGAAGTTCGATTTGGCTTGCACAGCGCCAGGGACGTACCAAAAATGGTTATGACATCACAGAGCAGGGTCTTTTGAAGATGCTCGATATGAGCGGAACAAAGGATTTCCAGCAGAATTTCGAGGAGCTCAACATACTTCCGATGAGTATCTCATACGAAATCGAGCCTTGCGACGTCCTTAAGGCGCGTGAGTTGGTGATTTCACGCAAGCACAAGTATGTCAAGAAGGAAGGCGAAGACCTGAACAGCATCCTTGTCGGCATAATGCAGCAGAAGGGCAACATTCATCTGAACATAGGAACCCCTCTTACAAGTGGAGAGATTGAAGTGGCAGCAAAGTGCGACAAAAACGACCGCTACCAGCTTATCCGCCACGCGGTAGATGTGAGAGTGATTGAGGGCTATAAGCTTTGGAAGAACAACTACCTTGCTTACGACATCGCAAATCACACATACAAGTATGCAGATATGTATGGACAGGAAGACGTCGAGAAGTTTGTCGCTTATATGGAGCACCAGCTCGACACTGTCGAGAAGGAGATCAACAGAGAGGATCTCAGACGCATCTTCCTCGACATCTACGCAAATCCAGTTGTTACAAAGGAACTTCTGATCAAGGAAAAGACGACAGGATCGATTCTGCTTTAGCAAAATCATCAAATAATACGAAAAAGGAGCTCAATAGAGCTCCTTTTCGTATATATCCATATATCAATATAAGAAACAAAAGTGTTATTACCTATAACATTTTTGTTAACATCGTTTTTCCCCTAAATTGTGCAAATCATATAGGTCATATAGGCAATTTCCAAGCACAGGAATATGGCTCCTTCGACTCTGTCGAGCTCTTTCTTCTTGAAGGTCATCGAGCTGAGGAGGATCAGCACTGGTGCAATTGCAAATAGTGAGATGTCCATTAAAGTGATACCCTCGAATGACAAAGGATGTATGAGTGCCGAGCCTCCGAGGATAAGGAGTATGTTTGATATGTTTGATCCGAGTACATTTCCGAGTGCAAGCTGTCCTTGTCCTTTTGCGGCAGCGACCACGCAGGTAGCAAGTTCCGGAAGTGAGGTTCCGGCTGCCATAATGGTGATGGCGATGAATTTTTCAGACAGACCCGCGATCTGGGCAATCTGAGTCGCCGAGTTGACAAACAGTCTTCCGCCTATGATAAGACCTGCAAGGCCTCCGACTATCATTACCGCAGCCATAACTGGCTTTATGTTGTTTTCTACACTTTCCTCCTTTTCACCTTTTTCACTCTTGAAGGTGCTCCACATATAAATACCGAAAATCACCAGCAGCAGTAAGCCTTCAAGTCGGCTCACACTGTCTGTGGTTCCGATTCCAAGCATTGTGGCGCTTCTTCCCAGAAGAATAAGAAGGAGGGTGACAACTATATTAAGAGGTATATCCTTTCTGAGGTTTGATTTTGTGATGGCCATTGGGGCTACCAAGGCTGTGACTCCAAGAATCATCAATGTGTTGAAGATGTTTGAGCCTACGATGTTTCCTACTGCCATTGCTGACTTGCCCTGGAAAGCTGACAGGAAGCTTACTACCATCTCCGGCGCTGAGGTTCCTATGCCCACGATTGTGAGTCCGATTACAAACTCACTGATGCCAAATCTTCTTGCTACGCTTGATGAGCCGTCAACAAGCCAATTGGCTCCCATAAGGATCAGGACCAATCCTGCTAAGAGAATAACAATCTGAAGTAACATTATCAATTAAGTTTTTAGTTTGTTAAGAAAGGTCGCAAAGGTAAGAAATTTCTACCATAATTCGTTATATTTGCTTTGTTTATCAAATCATTCATTATGAAACGTTTTCTGCTTGCCCTAACTTGTGTGCTATTTAGTGTCTCTGCATACTGTAGTGATTCATTATCAGTGTTTTATCGAATAAGACTCGATCAGGACATCGACCCTTCAGCCCAGAGACTTGTCGTGCTCGGACTCGAAAAGGCCGCGAAAGCTGAAGCTGATTATGTGCTTCTTGACATCAATACCTACGGAGGTGCAGTAAATGCCGCAGACAGCATAAGGGCAGCGATCCTCAGATACGACAAGCCGGTGGTTGCCTATGTTAATATGCAGGCGGCCTCAGCTGGAGCGCTCATCAGTATCGCTTGCGATTCCATATATATGAGGACAGGCAGTTCAATCGGCGCTGCGACTGTGGTGAATCAGACGGGAGAAGTCGCTCCGGACAAGTACCAGTCGTTTATGCGTGGAATGATGAGGGCGACAGCAAAGGCAAACGGAAGGGATCCGGAGATTGCAGAATCTATGGTCGACACTGCAAATGTGCTGAGTCTGACCCCTGACGAGGCAATGGAAGTGGGTTATTGTGAAGGCATTGCGGAGGAAGTAAGTGATGTGGCAAGGATTGTGGCAGGAGATAATGAGTTTATAATCAAGGATATGGAAGATGATATGACCTGGCTCGACCGTCTCATACAGTTCCTGCTGAATCCTCTTCTCCAGTCTATATTTATGATGATGATAATCGGAGGTATATTCGTGGAAATCAGAACTCCTGGCATAGGCCTGCCGCTTCTTACCGCTGTTGTGGGTGCGCTTCTGTATTTTGCTCCGGGTTATCTTGGCCACCTGGTTTCATATTGGGAGATCCTTCTTTTCGTGGTAGGCCTTATATTGTTAGCTATGGAAATATTTGTGCTTCCAGGCTTCGGTGTGTGCGGAATTACAGGTATCATCGCTATCGTCGTGTCCCTTGCTTTCGCAATGGTAGACAACGCTGAGCTCTTCCATTGGGACGGCACCCTCAATCTTGAGCCTGTGCTTATGCCGCTGGGCATTGTCATCATATCCTCGGCTGTAGCCATCTTCGGATCTGTGTGGCTTGTAAAGAAACTTTACGAGACGAGGTCCTTCGACCATATCGCCCTCAGACAGTCGCTTACTGGTGAGGAAGGTTTTGTCGGCGTTGTTTCAGGTCTTGAATCCCTTGTCGGACAGGAAGTTACCGTATTTACGGATATGCGCCCGTCAGGTAAGGTAAGAACCGCTGACGGACGCATATTCGAAGCTTCTATGAAGTTTGGCGGCTATGCTGTCAAGGGACAGACCCTCAAGGTCGTGTCGACTGAGCAGGGACGCCTTTACTGTGAGTAAACGCTTATTACTTTCTCTTCAAGGCTACTACATTCTCTACGTGGTGTGTGTGCGGGAACATATCTACCGGACGCACAGCTGTGATTTCGTAGTCTCTGCAGAGGATTTCAAGGTCACGGGCCTGCGACGCTGGGTTGCAGCTTACGTAGACCATTCTTTCAGGGGCTGCATTCAGGATCACCTGGGCGACATCCGGGTGGATACCTGCTCTTGGCGGGTCAAGGATGATGACGTCAGGTCTTCCGTGTTCTTCTACAAATGCATCTGTAAGGATGTCCTTCATATCACCTGCGAAGAAGTCGCAGTTTGTGATGTTGTTGTTTGCCGCGTTGATGCGTGCGTCCTCGATAGCCTCCGGAACGTATTCAATACCAATCACTTTCGATGCCTGGCGTGATACGAACTGTGCGATTGTGCCTGTGCCGGTGTAGAGGTCGTAAACGACCTCGGAGCCTGTGAGGGCTGAATATTCCCTTGCTACGCTGTAAAGCTTGTATGCCTGTTTTGTGTTTGTCTGGTAGAATGACTTCGGGCCGATCTTGAACTTGAGGCCTTCCATATATTCGTAAATCGCATCTTCGCCCTTGTATAGTACGCAGTCCTGGTCAGCGATTGAGTCGTTTGCCTTGCCGTTGATGACGTAGTAGAGCGATGTGATCTGCGGGAACTTCTCTGCCACTGCGTCGAGGAGGGCTGTGCGTGCCTGGGCGTCCTCGTGATATAAGCAGAGGATGAGCATTACATTGCCTGCTTCTGTGGTACGGATGAACATATTGCGGAGGAAGCCGACGTGCTCGCGTATATTAAAGAAGGTAAGGCCGTGCTCGAGGGCGTAGTTTCTGATGAAAAGACGTATCTCATTTGATGGCTCCGGCTGGAGGTAGCAGTGCTTTACATCAAGAACCTTGTCAAAGAAACGGCCTACGTGGAAACCAAGACCGTACTTCTCCTGTTCGCTGAGAACCTCTGCATTCTCGTCGTCGAAGATCCATCTGCGCTGTGAGAATGTGAATTCCAGCTTGTTGCGGTAGTACTGAGTCTGGTCAGAAGGCACGATAGGAGAAATCTCCGGTACATCGAGATGGCCGATTCTGACGAGCTGGTCATAGACCTGCTGCTGCTTTGCCTGAAGCTGCATTTCGTACGGAAGCGGCTGCCATTTGCATCCGCCGCACACGCCGAAGTGGCTGCAGAAAGGCTCAAGACGGTGCTCTGAAGGCTTTACCATACGGAGGATGAAGCCTTCCATATAGTTTTTCTTCTTCTTTGTGACCTTGACGTCCACGATGTCTCCAGGTACTGCAAACTGTACGAAGAGGACTGTGCCGTCAACTCTTGCCAATGCCTTGCCTTCAGCAGCAACAGCTTCTATCTCAATGTTTTCAAGGATGATATCCTGTTTCTTTCTTGCCATAATCGTATATATTAAAAAAGGCCCGTTTTGCAACGGGCCACAAAATTAGACAATTTCTTTATAATTGTGAAATCTTAAGTTTGCATTTGTAGAGGTCCTGGGAAACATTGATCATAAAGTCACCCATCTTCTCAAGCTCTGACACGATGTCGAGGTAGTAGACGCTTGTGAGGTAGCTTGTGCTGTCGCCGCCTTCAACTTCCTCGATTGCCTGTTCGCGGAGGTTGTTTCTCATAACGTTGATACGGTCCTCAGCGTCGTAAGCATTTCTGATCTCATCGAGGTTGCCTGAGTAGTAAGCATTGAGGTTTTCGATCATTACTGCATATGCCTCGTCAACGAGATCTATCATTCCGTTAAGGTGCTTGATGTTTTCAGCGTCGAATTCCTTCTTATGGATGTTCTTGCGTGAAAGGATGCGGCTGATTGATTCGCCTGAGTCACCAAGGCTCTCGAGTTCACCGATGATCTTGTACATTGACTTGATCTGGTATGAAGTAGACATACTGATTTCCTGTGCTGAGATTGCATTGAGGAATGTAGCGATTTCATACTCTATGCGGTCTGAAATCTCTTCATACTTGACAAGTTTCTTGCGAAGTTCCTCGAACTTGTCAGGATCTGTCTCGCTGATTGCCTCTCTTGCATAGCTGAGACCGTTGCGGCAGATCTGTGCGAAGTGGATGATTTCCTTGGTTGCCTGCTCTGAAGCGAACTCAGGGGCAGCAATACGGCCGGCATCGATGTACTTGAGTCTGAATGCCTCGTCCTCGCTGTTCTTCGGAGTCTTGATAAGCTTCTCCACGATCTTCACGATGGTTGGTGCGAACCAGATGAGTATCATTGTGTTGGTGATGTTGAAGAGGGTGTGGAGCATTGAGATTCCGTAAAGTAGGGTAGGGCCTGCCTCCGGAGTTGTAAGGTCGATTGAGAGTGGGTTGTAGAAACCTACAGTTTCCATTACCACACCGACGAGTCTGAGGAACGGCTTGAACACTATGAGCATCCAGATCACACCGAATACATTGAAGAGGGTGTGGGCTAGGGCTGCTCGTTTTGCTGCGGTGTTACCCACAGATGCCGCCATATTTGCTGTGATTGTGGTACCGATGTTCTCTCCAAGGACCATTGCACAAGCGAGCTCGAAGTCTATAAGACCAGATGTTGTGAGGAGCATTGTGATGGCCATTGTGGCGCTTGATGCCTGGAGGACTATGGTCAGGATAGTACCTGCGAGGAGAAAGATGATGTCTGACCAGAAACCGAACTCAGTGAAGTGTGAGAAGAATGCCACCATTGCCTCCTTGTTGCTGAGGATGGCTCCTGCCGAACTTTTCATAAATGAAAGTCCGAGGAACATAAGCGCAAATCCGACGATGAATTCACCTATATTCTTATTGTTCTGCTTCTTCGAGCTGGTAAGGAGGAATCCGAGGATCATCAAAGGAACAGAGAATGCCGAGATATCAACAGAGAATCCTACTGCGGTTACCCAAGCTGTGAGGGTGGTACCGATGTTTGCTCCCATAATGATTCCGACAGCCTGTACGAGAGTGAGGAGTCCGGCATTTACGAAGCTGACCACGAGGACGGTAGTTGCACTTGATGACTGAACGAGCGCGGTGATTCCCAGACCTGTGAGAACTCTCTTGAACGGATTTGAAGTCATAGAGGTAAGAATGCCTCTGAGCTTGTCACCTGACGCCTTCTGGAGACCGGCACTCATAAAGTTCATTCCGTAAAGGAACATACCGAGAGCACCGATAAGTGTGAAGATTTGGAGTACCATATTTTAAAATTTTCAAAAAAATCGCACAAATTTACTTAAAACTTCGAACTTTTGCAATACCGCTCCGACGTTATGCTTGAAGAAAAATATATTTATATTTACGGTCTAAAACCTATTCCTATGATACTTTTTAAAAATGCGCTTATTTATGACGGCGCTGGTTCTCAGCCGTTCAAAGGTGACGTTCTTGTGGATAATGACAAGATAGTCAAGGTAGAAGAAAACATACAGCCAGAGGCTGAATGGGAGGTTGTCGATCTTGAGGGACTTTCACTCTCTCCCGGATTCATCGACGCTCACTCGCATAACGATTGGTTTGCGATCAAGAAAGAGCCCGGAAAGTATTTTGAACCGTTTATCCGCCAGGGAATCACGTCTTTTGTAGCCGGAAACTGCGGCTTGTCCGCAGTCGGTTTCGGACCGCAGACGCAATACACCGATAAGATCGGCGGAGGACTGTTTTCTTTTCAAGGGACTACAGGAGTCTATCCATCAGTGTCAGAATTCTTTTCTGCAATCGACAGCAACACACCTTGTAATATAGCGGTTCTCGCAGGACATTGTACAGCGAGAGCCAGTGTGGCCGGTTATGAAAACAGGCCTTTGACGGAAACTGAGCTCAAGGAGATGCTTCAGCTGATGGAGGATGCATTGAAGGAGGGAGCCTGCGGACTTTCTCTGGGACTTATGTATGAGCCGGGAATCTATGCGGGCATTGATGAGCTCAAGGAGGTGGCAAGGCTGTGCGAGAAATACGACAGACCTATGACTGTACATCCGAGAGCCTGCTCTGCAGTCTCGATGACCTATCCGCTTCTTGGACGCCCGCACCTGCTCAGGGCGCTGGACGAACTCGTAGAGATAGCTTCCGGAACCAGGATGAAGCTGCATTATTCGCACGCTATTTTCGTGGGAAGGCGCTCTTTCAGGTGTAAGGACGAATTGGTGAGCATACTTCACGGTTTGAAGGATAAAGGGGTGGACATCGGTTTTGACATCTACAGCGAGCTGCTCGGCGTGTCAGTCATCACGGTTGTGCTTCCAGCCTGGTATCAGGCACTTTCTCCAAAGCAGAAACGCCATTGGTTCAATAAGTTGAAGCTTGCTACCTTGATCAGAGCTACAATACTGCTTCTTGGCTTCGGATGGGATGACATCCAGATTGCGTACATCGGCAAGGGCTATGAAAAATATGAGGGCAAGAGCGTCTCGCAGATTGCAAAGGAGATGGGCAAGTCTTGTCTGGACGCATACTTGGATCTGTGCGAGATGAGTGACTTCAAGGGCAGGGTGAATATGGGCCCGTACAGCACACCTGAGATCGTCAGCGAACTGTCAAAGGACGACAGATGTCTCTATATGACAGATGCCTGGGTGGAGGATTACGGAGTCCAGAATCCGGCAATATACGACTGTTTCCCGAAATTCCTCAAATTCTCTCTCTGCGGCACAGGAGACACTATGCCGAACACAATCAGAAAGATGACAGGAGCCGTTGCTGACAGATTCTCGATCAAGGACAGGGGATACATCAGACCGGGCTGCTATGCGGACCTCACCGTCTTCGACGAAGCAAAGCTCCGCAACGGCCAGCCTGACCAGCAGGCTTCATTCGGTATTGAGAAGGTCTACATCAACGGCATCAAAGTCCTCGACAGCCAAACCCTCGACCCAGAAGCAATAAAGACATCAGGACGAGCTATACGCACACGATAGACCCCGTGGTCGGTGGCGCGTATCTATCAGATTGATAGCTAGTTATATGTGAATCACCTGCGTCATTTGGAGCAGGTGATTTTGCTTATTGCATTGATTGTCAACAATTTGATAATAGTATCTTCTTTTTTACAGATATTATAACTCAAGGTATTATAAATGTGTACTAAGTAAAATTTGGAGTTTTGCAGATAAATAGCCAGTGCGGCAGGGGTTGCGCGAAACCTTAGGCCACGTTAGATTGGCCTTCAGGTACTTCTAAGGCATATTGGCGTGGCTTAAGGTCATTCGCATATGTACCCACATAGTTGAAATCTGACGACGACAGAGTTGTATTCGAACCTTGAGTATAGTTATGCTTGAAACTCTGCGATGGTAACTCGTCATCCTCGTCAAAATCCATCAATGTCGTAGTGCTGCTGGTCTTACCT
>JAFVOX010000005.1:0-48959 GCA_017505605.1 Bacteroidales bacterium | reverse complement strand
GACTGCTGATTTACGTCTTCCAAGGGCGTTTACTACTTTCATGCTCTGCTTAAATTTCGTTTAAAGTGATTGTTTTAGGGTTCTGTGCCTGGTGTGGGTGCTCATTACCTGCGTAAAGATACAGGTTAGTGAGAAGCTTTGCACCAAGACGATTCTTAGGAAGCATTCCCTTTACTGCCATCCTTAAGACTTCAGTAGGCTTCTTTGCCATAACCTCCTTTGGAGTAGCGAAACGCTGTCCACCTGGATAGCCAGTGTGGCGAACGTACACCTTGTCGGTCATCTTCTTACCAGTGAATCTTACCTTGTCCGCATTGATTATGATAACATTGTCACCACAATCCATATGCGGAGTAAAAGACGCCTTGTTCTTACCACGAAGAACGAGGGCTACTCTGGCAGCAAGACGGCCAACTACCAAGTCGGTAGCATCGATCACAACCCACTCCTTCTTGATATCACCTGCTTTGAGTGATACAGTTTTGTAGCTCTGTGTGTCCATCTTGTACTTTTAAATGGTTAATACTTAATTATTTAATACTAAAATTGCGATCCCTACACTACATAGGGGTCGCAAAGATAGGAATAAATTTTCGATTGACAAAATTAAATTGACAATACATTTAATACGTTAATGAGTTCACGGTCAATAGGCTTGTCTATTCTGATAGCCTTGTTGAACGGCACATAGACGATCTGGTCGTTCTTGACTCCCACCATCACATTGCGCTGTCCGTCCTTGAGGGCTTCGATGGCTGCGACGCCGAGGCGGCTGGCCAGAATACGGTCATTTGCCGTAGGTGTTCCACCGCGCTGAAGGTGGCCGAGAATGGTCACGCGGGCCTCATATTCAGGATACTCGTGGATGAGACGGTCGGCGTAATACTGTGCTCCTCCCGTACCGTCCTTCTTGCTTTCGGACACAAGGACGATGGAACTGTTCTTGCTCTTGCGGACTCCTCTTCCGATGAATGTGGCGAGCTGGTCCACATCGGCCCTGTCCTCCGGGATGATGGCAGCCTCGGCACCGGTAGCGATGGCTGCGTTCTGAGCAAGGAAGCCGGCGTCACGGCCCATCACCTCTACAAAGAATATACGGTTATGTGAATTTGCCGTGTCGCGGATCTTGTCCACACAGTCCATAATGGTGTTCAGAGCCGTGTCATAACCGATGGTGGTGTCTGTTCCATAAAGGTCGTTGTCGATGGTACCCGGAAGTCCGACACAAGGGATGTCATATTCCGTAGCTATCACCTGCGCTCCCGCAAGGGAGCCATTGCCTCCGATGACGATGAGGGCGTCAATGCCGTGCGCGCGCATATTCTCATATGCCTTCATACGGCCATCTTCGGTCATAAAGCCTTTGCTTCGGGCTGTGCGAAGGATAGTTCCTCCCCTGTTGATCGTACCGCTGACGCTCTCGGACGTGAAATCCTTGATCTCATTATTGATAAGGCCTTCCCAGCCTCTGTATATTCCTTTAACTTTCCAGCCGTTGTAGATGGCTGCCCTTGTCACCGCACGGATCGCAGCGTTCATTCCTGGTGCGTCACCTCCTGAGGTGAGGACACCTATTGTATTTATCTTTGCCATATTTATATTACTACACTTACTACAGGCCTAAGGCCTGATATATTCCTATAATCTTATAGTGGAGTTCAGGCGGATGTCAGCCGAAGAGGCTCCCACCATAAACTCATAAGCTCCTTCTGAAAGTTTGAACTTATGCTCATCAAGGTTCCATAGCATCAGGTCTTCCTGCGGTATGACGATCTCGACCTTCACCTTCTTTCCTGCAGGGACGGCGATCCTTTCAAAACCGCGAAGTCTCTTGACCGCATCATCTCCAGGCGCCTTCACGTAGACCTGCACCACTTCCTCTCCATCACGGCCGCCCACATTCTTCAGGTCGAACGACACTTTCACGCCTTCCCCGCCGTTCTTTACCTTGAGCCCCGAATAATCAAACTCGGTGTAGCTGAGACCGAAGCCGAAAGGATAAAGCGGTTCGCCCTTGAAATACATATATGTACGTCCGTTGCGGATGTCATAATCAAGCATATTCGGAAGGTCCAGGATGTCGCGCACCCAGGTCTGGGTGGTTCGGCCCGCCGGATTGTAATCTCCAAAGATCACGTCGGCAAGGGCATTTCCCAATTCCTGACCGCACTGAGTAATATGAAGGATTGCAGGTACGTTGTCCTGAGTCCAGTCAATCGCATACGGGAAGCTGCTTATCAGGGCTACCACCGTGTTCGGATTGGCCTGCCATACTACCTTTATAAGGTCTTCCGTTTCAAGCTCGAGAGACCTGCGGTCCACAGCCTCTCTTCCGTCACCGGCCACATTTCCGTCAGCCCACGGAGCCTGGATCTTGTCCCAGCGCCAGTCAGGGCTTGTAGTAGGATGGTTTCCTACGCATACGATGGCAACATCCGCCCACTGCGCAAGCTTCTGTCCTTCTCCGTCCGAATCCCATTTCATAAAACGCACCTCAACATCTGTACCCTCGACAGCATTCTGCAGACCTGTCAGAGCAGAAACCTCATATGCAGGAAGTGCACCATACCAGTCCTTCAGCACCTCTTCTGCACGGTTTCCGAAGACAGCGATCTTCTTGACCTTGTTTTTGTCCAGCGGAAGAAGTCCTCCTTCATTCTTCAGGAGCACCACTGACTTCTGGGCAGCCAGACGCGCCTTTGCCTTATGGTCATCAGTCTCCCAAGGAGCGACATCGGTAAATCCCATATCCTTGTACGGATTTGCATCCGAATTGTCCATAAGGCCGAGCCTGAGCATAGTGCGGAGGTTGAATCGGGTGTTTCTGTCAACCACCTCTTCCGAAAGCAGACCTTCCTTTACAGCAGCCAACATTTCCTCGTCAAAGCGGTCCAGAATTCGGGTGATTCCGGCTTCAACAGTAAGCTTCACCGCCTCCTTCTTGTCTGCAGCCCATTTATGATCTGTCACAAGGAGCGTAAGCGCGCTTCCGTCGTTGAGGATCTGTCCGTCCATTCCCCATTCATCTATCAGTATCTCGTGGATGAAGTCATTGGTCGAACACGGTATACCATTATATTTATTATATGCGGTCATAAGGGAACGTGAACCTCCGTCCACAACTCCCTTCCAGAAGCCATAGGAATAATAATCCCTGAAAAGAGCCTCATCAAAATCCGATGAAGTGCGGGTACGTCCGTCCTCGTTGCTGTTGGCAAGGAAGTGCTTCATCACTGTGGCAGTGCTCCAGTACTTAGGATCATCTCCCTGCATACCTTTTATCTCCTCGGCAACAAGTCTCGCCACAAGGAAAGGGTCTTCTCCGAAAGCTTCTTCAGTCCTTCCCCATCTTGGGTCACGTGCCAGGTCGGCGTTCGGTGCCCAAAGCACCAGACAATTCCTTCCTGTCTTCCAGGAGTGGTACCTTGCCTCGACAGCCATCACCTCTCCCACCATCTTGAGAATCTCCTTGTCCCAGGTCTCTCCTAGACCATAGCCCTGCGGAAAGGCTGTACTATGCACAAGGGCCGGCGCAGCCTGCTGCTGAGGAGTCCTTGCCCTGTCGAGCTGCGACAGGCGGGCGAAACTTTCCAGATCGGTCGCCCCTCCTCTGACGATTCCGTGAATGGCTTCCGAACTGCCAGGGTGAGCCACACCCAGGCGAGGTACACCCAGACCGGAGAATGTGGCAATCTTTTCCTCAAGGGTCATCAGCGAAAGAAGGTTGTCGATGCGCTCCTCATCCGGAAGATCCGGATTCTGGAACGGGTACTCATAGGTCTGTGCAAAGACAGCGGCTGACACAAAAAGAGACGCAGCTGCAAGAAACAGATTTCTCAAGTTAATCATAATCGGTACGTTTAGCTGTAACTTATAAGGTTCAATGCAAATCTACTAAAAATCCGACAACATAGTCTTACATTTTTCAGTTTGAAAACGTTTTTTGTATTTTTGCAGGCTGTATGAAGATAGGTAATTTAGATTTGGGTGACAGGCCGCTGTTTCTGGCGCCGATGGAGGATGTGACCGACGCGTCCTTCCGTTTCATATGCAAGGAATTCGGTGCGGATATGATGTACACCGAGTTCGTTTCGTCAGACGGGCTGATACGCGACGCAAAGAAAGCGATCGCGAAGCTGCTTACGTACGACTACGAAGCGCCGATAGGCATACAGATATATGGAAATATACCTGAGGCTATGGTAGATGCCGCAGTTATGGCTGAAAGGGCCGCCGAGATAACATCTGAGCTGGAAGAGGTGAAGAACTGCCCGGGAGCCGGCCACGGAGCTGACGTTGTGGACATCAACTTCGGTTGCCCGGTGAACAAGATTGCCAAACGCGGAGCCGGATCGGGAATGATGCGCGAGCCTGACAAGATGGTGGAGATAACCCGCCGCGTGGTTGAGGCTGTGAAGAAGCCGGTGACCGTAAAGACCCGCCTGGGCTGGGATGAGGACTCGAAGATCATCGTGGAACTTGCGGAAAGGCTGCAGGATGTAGGAATACAGGCCATCACCGTGCACGGCCGCACCCGCTGCCAGATGTACACCGGCGAAGCCGACTGGACCCTCATCGGAAAGATCAAGGAAAATCCACGAATGCACATCCCCATCATCGGCAACGGCGACATCAACTCCCCTCAGAAGGCAAAGGAATATTTCGACCGCTACGGCGTGGACGGCATAATGATCGGACGTGCGACCTACGGTCACCCGTGGATATTTCAGGAGATAAAGCATTACCTCAAGACCGGCGAGATTCTTCCGCAGATGAGCGTGACCGACAGGGTTGCACTTGCAAAGAGACATCTTGCCAAGTCACTTGAAATCAAGGGCGACAGAGTGGGAATCCTCGAGATGCGACGTCACCTGTCCTGCTACTTCAAGGGACTTCCTGACTTCAAGGAGACACGCCTCAAGCTTGTGACCATCAACGATCCTCAGGAACTTTTCTCGACCTTGGATTACATCGCGGAAAGATGGGGAGAAGAAGCCCCTGAAATCAGAAGCATTTATGGATTATAATCGCTATATTTGCGACCTTTTTATTAGTGTTGAGACTGACTATGATTGACAAGATACTGCTATTCCCTTATTGGCTGACACTCAAGTGCAGACATTTCCTCTATAACATCGGTCTGTTCAAATCCCACTCGACTGAAGTTCCGTCCATCTGCGTGGGCAACGTCACAGTCGGAGGTACGGGAAAGACTCCGCACACAGAAATGCTTGTGAGGACTCTGCTCGAAGAAGACGAGTGGCTGGGCAGGAACATAGCGGTACTTTCCAGAGGCTACAAGAGACAGAGCAAGGGATTCCAGCAGGTGACTGCTGACGGTTCAGCCGAATTCTACGGCGATGAGCCTATGCAGATCAAGAGGAAGTTCCCGCAGATAACCGTCTGCGTGGACAAGTCCAGGAAGAACGGCTGCCGTTTCCTCTGCAATCCGGAACTGGTCCACACCTCCAAGAAGGGACGCAAGTGCCGCGAAAAGGACTTCCCAAAGGCTGATGCCATCATCCTGGATGACGCATTCCAGCACAGGGCCATCAAGCCGACACTGTCTATCGTGCTGGTAGACTACAACAGACCTACATTCAAGGACTACCTTCTGCCTATCGGAAGACTTCGCGACCTGCCTGAAAGAATCGGCGCAGCTGACATAGTGATAGTAACCAAATGCCCTACCTACATCGACGAAGCCGAGAAGAGAAGATGGGCTGAAAATCTCGGCATTAGGGAATACGACCAGCAGTCGTGCTGCGGCACAAGAAAAAACGGAAAGAAGCAGCACATCTTCTTTACCTGCATCGCTTACGACACAGCGAAGGCTGTCTTTCCGGAAGGAGACTCAAGGTATCTTTACGCCAAAAGGCTCATCCTGTTCTCTGGAATCGCCAACGACACACCGCTCAGGAACTACCTCTGCGGCGACTATAAGATCGTAAAACATTTCAACTTCCCTGACCACCACCGTTTCTCACGCGCGGATATGCTTTCGATCCGGGACGCTGCCGACGCCTACCCTACTTCAGTGGTTATGACCACAGAAAAGGACTGTCAGAGGGTCAGGGACTGCAAATATGTCACAGGAGGCCTGAAACCAAGAATGTTCCACGCCCCCATCAAAGTGGAATTCCTCTGTGATGAGGACAGGGACATCTTCAAGTCAACTGTTATTTCTGCTTTGAGATAATCTCATTCTGCACGTCCACAGACGCCTCGTGGATAGCAGCGAAGACGGTGCTGAGGAATTTGTCTGATAGACCATACTCCTTTCCCTTCTCCATAACCTTTGCCATCACGGCATCCCATCTGGCTGTCTGGATGATGGCGATGTTATTATTCTTCTTGTACTCCCCGATCTGGCTGCTGACCTTCATCCTTGAATTCAAGGCATACAGGAGGTTCTCGTCTATCACGTCTATCTTGGCACGCAGCTGATCGATGTTGTCCTTCCACTCCGGAGCATCCGAGTCGGCGTCGCGGACTGTGATCTGTCTGTAAAGGAGGTCGTCGAGCTCAGCAGGTGTAAGCTGCTGCTTTGCATCACTCAAAGCGGCTGCAGGGTTGCAGTGCGCCTCAATCATAAGGCCCTCGAAACCAAGGTCAAGAGATCTCTGGCTGATTTCCCTGATATAATCCTTGCTTCCTCCCATATGACTCGGGTCCACGAAGAAAGGCAGTTCAGGGTAACGGCTGCGCAGCTCGATAGCCACCTGCCACTGCGGATCATTCCTGTACTTGATCTTGTCAAAGGTTGAGAATCCTCTATGGATGACACCCAGCTTCTTGATGCCTGCTCTGCTGAGGCGCTCCAGGGCACCTATCCACAGGTCGAGATCCGGATTGATCGGGTTCTTTACAAGCACAGGGATGTCTGTACCCTTCAATGCATCCGCAATCTCCTGGACAAGGAATGGGTTTACAGTTGTCCTGGCTCCGAGCCATACGAGGTCTACACCATATTTCAGGCACTCCGCAACGTGCTTCTGGCTTGCCACTTCCGTAGCTATCTTCAATCCGTATTCCTTCTTGGCACGCTGCAGCCACACCAGACCTTCTGCTCCGACGCCTTCAAACGAACCGGGGTGAGTCCTCGGTTTCCATATACCTGCTCGATATACGTTGATACCTGTTGCTCTCAGAAGCTTTGCTGTCTCGAGAACCTGTTCTTCTGATTCTGCACTGCACGGTCCGGCCACCACACTCGGTTTCGGGTCGGTAAACAATCCCCAATCATTCATAGGGATGATTTCAAAACTATTGACTGACATATCTTTATATTATCTTATTATTCTTCTTATCCTGTTAGCTTCTTCGATCAGGCCGCGCACCTGCGCTTCATCGCCTGCTGCAATCGCCTGTCTGAAGGCCTGCATCTTTTCTATATATGTATCCATCACGTGAAGGACATTGTCCTTGTTCTGGGAAAGTATCGGCGTCCACATATCCGGGCTGCTCTTGGCCAGACGCACTGTAGAAGAGAAACCTCCGGACGCAAGGTCAAATATGTGCTTTTCATCCTTTTCCTTTTCAAGAACCGTCAATGCGAGGGCAAAGGATGTGATATGGGATATGTGCGACACATATGCGGCGTGGACGTCGTGAGCTGACGGATCCATATATATTACCCTCATATTCAATGTGTCATATATTTCTTCCGCCGTTCTTACTGCATCCGGGGCCGATTCCTCCGCACCGCATATGATGCAGGCGTGGCCGTCAAAAAGCCCGGCCATCGCTGCCCACGGGCCGCTGTATTCGGTTCCTGCCATAGGGTGCGTAGACACGTATCTGTTTCTGAACGGGTGTCCATTTACACAGGATGCAAGCTGCTCTTTGGTAGAACACACATCCATCACCACCTTCTTACAGTCTCCATCCCTTTGTGCAAAAACTGAAAACCAGTCCAGTACCTCAGGGATGAGATTCACTGCCGCACCTACCGGCACAGCCACTATGACCACATCGCTCTCCTGAGCGCATTCCTTCAGATCCGCGATACGGTCCACCAGGCCTATCTTCAAAGCAGCCGCAGCGTTCACCGGATCCGCCTCGACTCCGATTATCTCGCCGGCAAAACTCCTGCGCTTGAGATCGACCGCCATCGAGCCTCCGATCAGACCCAATCCTATTATTCCTATTGTCTTCATACTCTCGATTCTCATAAAACCCTATCCATCAACCCTTTAGCTTATATGCCTGCTGTATTCTGACAGCAGGCATTTTGGATATGCCGCTGAATATCAGGTGGTTGCGTAAAGCGCTGCTGATATTCGTTCGGCTGCAGCCTTTAATATTTCCGGCTTGGCGCACAGGGATATGCGTATATATTGACTGCCGTTCTTGCCGAATATGAAGCCCGGAGTGATGAACACTCCCGCCTCATAGAGGAGTCTGTCTGAAATCTGTTCACCCGTTCCTTCCGACACCTTGCCCCACAGGAACATTCCTGTGCTGTCCTTCTGATAATCAGCACCGATCAGGTCGAAAATCTCACCTGCCAGCACACGCCTTCTGCGGTATTCCTCATTCAGTTCCCTGAACCATTCCGGCCCCTGTTTCAGAGCCTGGACAGCAGCAAGCTGCAACGGCTTGAACATTCCCGAATCCATCTGGCTCTTCACCTTCAGGATCTGTGAGATCACATCGGCCTGGGCAGCTACCATTCCTATTCTCCATCCGGCCATATTATGCGCCTTGCTGAGTGAATTCAGTTCGAGGCAGCAGTCCATCGCACCCGGCTGAGCCAGGATTGAAAGCGGCCTGTCATTCAGGATGAAGCTGTAGGGATTGTCATTGCATATCAGTATGTCGTGATCCTTTCCGAACTTGACCAGCCTTGCGTAGAGTTCCTCCGACGCCGGAGCGCCTGTAGGCATATTAGGATAGTTTGTCCACATAATCTTGACTCCGCTAAGATCCATCTTCTCCAAGGCGTCGAAGTCAGGCCACCATCCGTTTTCCTCTTTCAGATCATACGGTATGATCTCAGCCTCAACAAGTTTGGAAGCCGAAGAATAAGTAGGATAGCCCGGATCAGGCACGAGCACCTTGTCGCCCTTGTCAAGATAAGTCAGGGATATAAGGAGGATAGCCTCCTTCGAGCCGACCAGCGGCTGGATCTGCTTTGCCGGATCAAGAGTAACACCATACCAGCGGGCATACCAGTCAGCAAACGCCTTCCTCAACTCGGGAAGTCCCACATAACTCTGATAGGCGTGATTGCCAGCTTCCACAGCGCTACCGCATAAAGCCTCGACAGCATCCATCGGAGGCATACCGTCAGGCGATCCGATTCCGAGGTTGATCACAAGGTCTTCTCCCGCCTCTGCACGTGAGGCATTCATATGCGCTATCTCCTTGAGTTTCCTTGAGAAGTAATACTCCTGGACACTTTCTGTCCTTTTTGCCGGTCTTATCATATATTCCTTATATAGATGCTACATATTCACCGAGGATATTTAGGTCCTCCATCAACGGACGCACTGCCGCCAGGGCCTGCTCATAACGCAGGTAGTCCAGGAACTTTATGTCCACATAGAAGAAGTACTGCCACTCCTGTCCAGGAATCGGGAGGGACTGGATCCTGGTAAGATTCATACCGTAGAACGACAGGATGGTCAGCACGTGAGCCAGCGATCCCGGAGTGTGGGAAAGTGTGAAGCACATCGAAGATTTGTTCACCTTGGACCTGTCCACCTGGATAGAATCATCAAGAACGAGGAACCTTGTAAAGTTCTGCTTGTATGTTTCTATACTTTCGGCCAGGATTTCCAGCCCGTAGAGCTCTGCGGCCAGCGTCGACGCCACGGCTCCGACGCCCATAAGGCCTTCCGCCGCCACTTCCGCCGCACTCTTTGCAGTGTCCTCCGACTCCACCAGCCTTATCCACGGATAGTTCTTGAAGAACTCTCGTGTCTGGTTGATTGCCATATAATGCGTGCGCACTTCCTTTATGTCCTCTATTGTCTGGCCGGGAAGGGCCATAAGGTTCTGCTGGATACGCAGGAACACCTCTCCCTTGATCTTGCGGTCGTACTTTCTGAGGAGCTCGAAGTTAGGAAGCAATCCTCCGGACACAGTGTTCTCTATCGCCATAACCGCAGCATCCGCATCACCAGCCTCTACACTGCGGTACAGACCGTCAAACGTAGAGCACTCGCATATATCCGGAACCGCACCCTCGCTCTGCTCATAGAACAGACGAGCCGCCTGCTCGTGGAAGCAACCTTTCACTCCCTGAATCGCTACCTTCTTCATATTTTTCCCTTTATATAAAAATGCTGTCCGGCTTGCACCGGACAGCATAAATCAAATTCTATATTATTCGACACGCAGCATCCGGCCTATCCCCTTTTCTGGAAATAGAAGCTATAAAAACCGAAGCTGCTAAATCGATAAGTTCCCATAACGGTTACAAATATATAGAAAAATGTCTTAAAATTAAACAGTCATCATCTCTTTTTCCTTCGCAGCCACAACTTCCTCAACCTTCTTTGAGAATGCGTCTGTCTCTTTCTGAACGAGCTGCTCGTACTCCTTCTGGAGGTCCTCAGGCATTCCGTCCTTGTTTGCCTTCTTAAGAAGCTCGATAGCGTCGCGACGTGCGTTACGTACGCTCACCTTTGCATTCTCACCTGCGCCCTTTGCCTTCTTTATGAGTTCCTTACGACGTTCCTCTGTAAGAGGTGGAACTGTGCAGCGGATAGACTCGCCGTTGTTAGATGGAGTAAGACCGATGTTCGCATCGAGGATAGCCTTCTCGATGAGCGGAATCATCTTCTTCTCCCAAGGCTGTATCATAAGGGTCTTTGCATCAGGAGTTGTCACAGATGCCACCTGTGGAACCGGAGTAGGGCTTCCGTAGTAGTCAACCATTACATTGTTGAATACGAGTGGGTTTGCCTTTCCTACACGATATGTCTTGAGTTCCTCTTCAAGGTGAGTTACAGCGTGACCCATCTTGTCCTTGGCAGCTGCCAGAATTTCTTTAGCTTTTGTAATCATAGTATTGTGGATTTTAAATATTATACGTGTACCAAGGTACCTACCTTCTCGCCTTTGACAAGCTTTGTAAGGTTACCTTTCTGATTCATATCGAATACGATTATAGGCATATTGCCTTCACGGCAGAGGGCGAATGCAGTCTGGTCCATAACCTTGAGCCTGTCCTCGATAGCCTTGTCGAATGTGAGCTCCTCGTACTTGACCGCTGTAGGGTCCTTCTCCGGATCGGCTGTGTAGACACCGTCCACTCTTGTACCTTTAAGAAGTGCATCAGCACCGATTTCAAGCGAGCGGAGAGCTGCTCCTGAATCTGTAGTGAAATAAGGATTGCCTGTACCTCCCGCGATAAGGGCTACGCCGCCTTTCTCCATAACTGCCACTGCGTCATCCCTCATATAATAACGTGCCACCGGCATCATAGGAGTCGCTGTGAACACCTCAGCTTCCACACCCGCAGAGCGGATGGCCATTGCAAGTCCGAGAGAGTTGATCACGGTTGCAAGCATTCCCATCTTGTCGCCGTTTACCCTGTCAAATCCCTTCCCTACTCCCTGAAGGCCTCTGAAGATGTTGCCTCCTCCGATGACGATAGCCACCTGAAGGCCGTTCTTGACCGCTTCAGCGATTTCTTCCGCATACGCAGCAAGCCAGTTCTCGTCTATACCCTTTCCGGCAGGGCCTCCGAGGCTCTCACCGCTCAACTTAAGCAAAACTCTCTTATATGCTCCCATATTCGTATTATTTTCAAAATTTCAAGCAAACAAAAATATCGAATTATTATGAAACTTCCAAGAAAGAATATATCTTTGCATAATAGAAGAGCATATTCTGACTGAATATTAACTACAAAAGATTATAAACTATTATGGCACTTTCTTCAATTACCAAGAAGCTTATTATGAGTATAAGCGGCCTTTTCCTCATTCTTTTCCTTCTTCTTCACACTACAATCAACTTCTTTGCAGTGATTGACGCATTCAAGGGCACTTGGGGAGCACCTGCAGGTGAGGGATGGTATGCCGGCGGATGCTGGTTTATGGCAACTCCTGTCATTGACATTATGGTTCCTATCCTTGCACTCGGATTCTTCGTACACATCATCTACGCTGGTATCCTTACTTACGGAAACTACAAGGCACGCGGTCCTCAGCGTTATGCAGTAGCACACAAGGGCAAGGCTGAGTCTTGGGCATCAAAGAATATGCTTGTTCTCGGCGTTATCGTTCTCGGTTTCGTAGCATTCCATATGTCACACTTCTGGGCTGAGATGCAGTATGCAGAGTGGTTCAAGGGTGAGCACGTAGATCCAGCTTATGTGTATCAGCTTATGGAGATCACATTCGGCAAGCTCTGGATGGTAATCATCTACATCGTTTGGTTTGCTGCACTTTGGTTCCACCTTACTCACGGTTTCTGGAGCGCATTCCAGTCAATCGGTTGGAGCAACAAGATCTGGGAGAAGAGACTTATGTGCATCGGTAACATCCTCGCAACTCTCTTCTTCGTATGCCTTTCAGTAACAGCTGTTGTAGGCTACCTCGTAGCTAACGGCATCATCCCAGGAAGCGTACTTTAATTAAAGAATCATTACAGATACAACAGAGACCGGCTGCACATCAGTCGGTCTCTTTTTTTATATTCTAAAGCGGCATCGTCTTGGCGCGGAGCCAGGCTGCTGTTTCCGGCGGGAGATGTGGGGAGAGGGTGCGGTAGACTCTCTCGTTGTAGGCGTTCAGCCAGGCCAAGGCTTCAGGGCCGAGGATTTCCGGCAGGACTGCAGAGGTGTCGAAGTGACAGCAGGTCAGTGTCTCGAATTCGAGCCAGTCGCCGAAGTCACTTGTTCCTGCCTCCTTGCAAAGGACGATGTTCTCGTGCCTTATGCCGTGCATTCCCTCTCTGTAGAGTCCCGGTTCGTTTGAGGTCACCATTCCAGGGAGGAGGGGCTGAGGGTTGTACTGGTAACGGATGGACTGAGGGCCTTCGTGAACGCAGAGATAGTAGCCGATGCCGTGGCCTGTGCCGTGGCCGAAGTTGCGTTTTGCCTTCCACAGAGGCATTCTGGCAAGGGCGTCTATCTGGCAGCCGGCTGTTCCGCGTGGGAAGACTGCCATCGACAGGTCTATCATCCCCTTGAGCACCAGAGTGTAGTCCTCTTTTTCCAGATCTGTACACTCACCCATAGGCACCGTTCTGGTTATGTCGGTAGTTCCTGTAAGGTACTGTCCGCCCGAGTCCACAAGATAGAGTCCGTGCGGGCATATTACCGACGAGCCCTCTGAAGGGGTCGAGTAGTGCGGCAGGGCGGCCGCAGGGCCGTACGCCGATATATTTTCGAAGCTGTTTCCTCTGTATCCCGGGATCGCTGCCCTGAAGGATGTGAGCTTCTCAGAGGCTTCCCATTCGTCCACTTCCCTTCCGGAAGCGACTTCGTGTTCGAGCCAGTAAAGGAATTGCTCGACAGCAAGACCGTCGTCAATGTAGGTCTGACGGAGGTTCTCGATCTCAGAAGCGGTCTTTACCGACTTTTCAAGTATTACAGGCGATGTGCCGCAGGTTATGCACTCAGGCGGGAAGCAATCGCATATATACCTATATATATGATGGTTCAAAGTCGACGGATCTATGAATATATATCCTGACTCTCCGTCCTCGCCGAAGTCCGAAAGGGCGAAGAAGACTGCGTCGTAGTCCTCGACATCCACACGGTCCATATTCAATTCCGCGAAGCTGTCCACGGTGTCAGGATCATCTACCAGGTTCGATCCCTTTCTTACAAACCACTTGACATAGTCCTGAGACACAAGGAGGTAGGAAATGACCAGAGGATTGTACTCTATGTCTGAACCTCTTACATTCAGGAGCCACGCAATCTCGTCCAATGACGAAAGAAGGACCTTGTCATAGCCCTGAAGAAGCATCCACTTTCTCAGCCAGGAGATCTTATCGATGCGCTGTATGCCGCCAAAACACTCCACGTCAAGCGTCATCACAGGAGAAACAGGAATCTGAGGCCTGTCCTCCCATAATCCCTGGAGAAGATCCGGCACGTCCACGACTATACCGCCCTCACCAAGGGCTGATTCTATGTCCTCAACTGCGCTGACGCTCTGGCACAGGCCGTCCACAGCAACTACTTTTGCATTTGAAGAAAGCCATTCTGGGATACCGACTGCACCAGGTACTCTTGTCTTGTGAAGCTCTACACCGGTTCCGTCCAGCTGGTCCAAAGCCTGGATGAAATAACGGGAATCAGTCCATAATCCTGCGTGATCTGCAGTCACTACGACATCTCCGGCCTCACCTGTAAAACCGGTAAGCCATTCGACCTGCTTCCATCTTGGAGCAGGGTACTCGCTCGAATGCGGATCAGAGCCGGTAAGCACGACAGCATCCCAACCCTTTTCTTCCATCAGTCTGCGCAGGGCGGCTATTCTTTCGATATATTTCTCTTTCATACACATAGGAATTATCTCAATAGGACAAATTTACCTTTTTTTGTTTATCTTTGCGAGGATTTAGATTTATCAACTATAACTTTATCAATATGAGCACAAAAAAATTAGTTAGAGACATCAAGAACAAGAAGCTTGCTGGTGTCTGCGCAGGAGTGGCAAACTATTTCGGTCTGGACGTTACACTCGTCCGCATCATCTGGCTTGTTCTCGCTCTTATGGGTTCACTCGGAGTGTGGGCATACCTTATCCTTCTCCTTGTTCTTCCTAAGGCTGAGTAATCAGACTATTTCAGATATTATAGAATCTGAGATAAAGAAACGGTCTTCCGGTATGCGCAGATGTCCGTCGGGCAGGCGCACCAGGAGGCCGTTCTTTATTGCCTCACACACCGCACCGGGAGCTCCATTCTCCAGCAGATAGGATTCTTCCACTCCTGCTGAGGTACGTAGGCCCAACATTATCTTTTCCATAGCGATCTGCTCCTGATCAAGGATTTCCGAGCCAAGCACCGAATCCAGGTCATTGATGTAAGCCTTCAGATCAGGCTCATTCCACTTCCTTATATACCTGCCGTCCTCAATGCTGAAACTATGAGCCCCGGGGCCGAGACCCACATAGGGCGAATGGTTCCAGTAGGCGCTGTTATGCACCGCCTCATAGCCAGGCAGAGCGAAATTCGAGATTTCATAGTGGTGATAGCCCGCCTCTTTCAATGCACTGCACAACATTCCATACTGCCTCTCGCACAGGTCATCGGCAGCTTCGCTCCACTTTCCTTCCCTTTCCATACGCGCGAGCGCACTGCCAGGCTCGACCGAAAGCTGATACGAAGATATATGGCGGGGAAGAAGGCCGCGAGGGGATATATCAAGAGCCGCCTTCAATGTGTCAGCCCATTTCTGGTCTGACATCTGAGGAAGGCCGAAGATAAGGTCAATGCTGATGTTCTCCACACCTGCATTCTCAAGGATTGCATACGCCTTGCGAGCTGCCGCTGCGTCGTGGCGGCGGTTCATCCATTTCAATATGGAATCATCGAAGGACTGCACTCCCATACTGACACGGTTTACTCCCATCTCAAGAAGGCCCTCCACATAGGCCTCTCCCTTATCGACTATGTCATCAGGATTCACCTCAATTGTGAATTCTCTGAACGGGCCACCTTTTCCGCACTCGTCAAGCACGCGGAGGATGTCCTTGAAAAAGACAAGGGGCAGCACCGACGGGGTGCCACCTCCTATATATAAAGTGTTGATCTTATCATCTATTTCCGCAGAACGCCTCTTGATTTCAGCTGCCAGGGCAGATGAATATTCCGACACATCAAGACACCTCGGAGCGACTTCCGAATAGAAGTCGCAATAGGTGCAGAAACTTCTGCAGAAAGGTGTGTGAATATATATCACGACTATCTGAGCATCAGCTCGGCAGATCCGAGAAGTCCCTGTGCTGAATAGACTTCAACTGTGTAGATACCCTTTACGTATGCAGGGATGTCGTTGAGATAGATACTCATCTCTACTTCGTTGCCCTGGTAGTCCACCTCTCGGGATGCAGAGCAGATCATCGGTTCTCCGTCGACCTCAAATGTCCTCTGAGTGTCATTTGTAAGGAGGATTCCATCAGGATCCTTTACTCTGATGTACACTCTGAAAGGTCCCTTCGGAGCCAGATCATTCTCGACAAGGCTGAGGGTTGTAAGGAGTCTCACTACCCTGCTGCTGCGGTCAGTGACCTTGTCTGAGGAGTTGTATGCTTCAATGCTGATGCCGCGCGCCTTGATTACAGAACCTGCAGCCACCTGACCTGTAAGGTTCTCCACGGTCTTGGTCAGTTCTGCCTGTCTCTTTCTGCTTTCCTCTGCCTCGCGACGTGCTGCTGCAGCGTCTGCTGTAAGCTTTCTGTTAAGAGTATTGAGCGAGTCAATCTGCACGATGTAGTTTCTCATAATGCTTCTGAGGGTACCGAGTTCCTTCTCGTACTGACGGATCTTGCTTCTGTTTGTAGCCTCTGTCTTGGCAAGCTTCTCTATAAGGAGCTGCACCTCAAGACGTGAAGAATCGAGCTGGAGGTTGATGTCATCATAGTCTGAGGAAAGTGTCGCATAGTCATTCTGAAGCGCAACCATCTGCTCGGTGAGTTCGTCCTTCTCGATTGTAAGTTCCTTTACCAGAGACGATTTCTGGTACCATACATAAGCAAGCACTCCCGCAAGCGCAACTACCACCACGATGAGTGCGATCATTATCTTTTTTAAGTTCTGCTCCATATTCATTTATTTCTTTAGAGTTGGGGTTATCCTATTCGGACGCAAAGATAAGAAAATATCGGATTTTTAGTATATTTGCCTTGCGTCTTTGCGCAAACGACACATTAACTGCAAATATCAGACTAATATGAAATACCTCATCAGATCCGTCAAGTACTTCTTTTATTTCGCCTTCCTCACAACCGCCATTGTCTTCGTCCTTATATTTATCGGCGCAGTAAACGGCGACATCAATGACATCTTCGAGGGTGGCTACAATGCCCTGTGGAAAATGGGATTGTTCTTCGCAGTTGTTGCTGCAGCCTACCCCAAGCTCGGTTTTGTTGTACGCGATGTTGAGGTGGACAGAGACTGGAGTGATGTGGCAGGCATAGCCAAGGACTATTTCAAGAACAGGCGTTATCAGCTGGAGTCCGAGAATGCCGACACTCTCACCTTCATCAGAAGGTCAACTGCTGAAAGACTGTCAAGAATGTACGAGGACCGTATCACCTTAAGCAAGACTGGCACGGGCTTCAGGATGGAAGGCTTGAGAAAAGATGTGCTCCTCGCCGCAAGCGGGCTGGAGCACACTCTTAATCGTGATTAAGCATCGTGGCAGCTTCGTCAAGAGCCTGATAGAAATCTTCACCGAAATACCTTTCGATAGGTTCGCGTAAAAACTGATAGACGCGGACCTTTTCTTTTTTGCCCTTTGCAAAAGCATCCTGGCAGATGTGCCAGCGGTGCAGGTTCAAGGCACGTGTGCCGTTGCTCAGAGGTGTGATCCTTATCGGATAGAGCCAGCAGGAGATCGGTTTGCGGAAGTCGCCCTTTCCCTGAAACCAGCATCTTTCCATCGAACAGAAGCAGTTTCCTTCCTCATCAAAAAGCGTATATACACATTCCTCGCTTCCCGGCACAAGAGGCGTAACCATATCTCCATCCATATCTATCTCAAAGAAGCCCTTCTTCTCCACCGCAGCGCGTCCGGCGTCCTGCATTATCGGTGAAAATATATGGTAGTTCTTCTCTATCGCTTCCGCCTCGCACTCCTCAAGCGGTGCGCCGCTGTCTCCTATTACGCAGCAGCAGCCCTTGCACTTTTCGTAGTCGCAGGCGAAATATTCCGTAAGAATCTCCTCTGAAACGAGGCAGTCATCAATCTGAATTATTGTTCCGTGATACATAGGTATATACCTTATTTTCTTGTTACATATTCCACTTTACAGCCATCATCCAGCGATGCCAGGATTGCTTTGACCTGGTCAGCTGTGACAGCATCAATCTTGGCCTGATAGTCTGTAGTCCAATCCTTTCCGTCCAGATACCTTCTCGCTATGGCTTTAGTCCAATAGAGAGGGTCCTTCAGACTGGAAGCTATTTCATTTTTCAGCAATGCCTTATAAATCTTCAGCTGCTCCTCAGTAACTTCCATTTCTTTAAGGTCTGACACTGCTGTCCGCACATCATAAAGCAATTGAAGATAGCTGACCTGCTTGATTCCGTAAGCAAACCCGTCTTCAGAGGCTTCCGAGACAGAGACCATCATATGAAATCTCTCTTCCGGGTAGATACTGCAGTGATGAGAAGATGAGACGTGCACACCCATTTCACGAAACCTCTTTACAATACTATCTGACAGCAATTTGGCTGCAATTGAAGAAGCCATATAATTCTCTGCCGTGACAGGCATCCTGGCTGACATTACCACCTCAATGGAATTAGAGGACCCTGTCACAAAGTGAGTAGCCTGGCCTGAGATTGGCTGATAGCGCACATCCACTCTTTTGCTGACCGCGTGTCTGGTGTTGAACCCGGCGATGTATGGGATCAATACTCTCTTCAGATTCTCTATGTCCAAATCACCCACTATGACCAACACACCATCATTCACTTTGCTTGATATATCATTGAAGAGCACATCAGACTTTATGATGAAGTCATCTGAAATCCTGCCTGACATCTTATGTGGAGAATATATATAATTCGGGCACATAATGTTGTCGATAACTGCCATTTTTGAAGAGTTCCTCCCTTCCGAGGTCTTCAGACCAAGCTCTTCAGAGGCCCTGTAATAATCCAGATTCTCTGAAATGACCTCCCTTTTGTTAAGAACGGCCAGAAGAGATTCCATCAACAAAGGAATACTGTCATCAGGGCAACAGCCGTCTATCACGGTGTTGGACATATTGACCTTGAAGTCCATTGTCATACCCTTTACATTCAGTTCATCAACAAAATCCTCTGCTTCAACTCCCGATATACTGCACAACATAGGGAAATCAGAGATAAAGGCCCCTTCGCCGGGTTCAAGATCAGATATCTGCATATATCCCCCATTCAGAGCCAATGCATAATACAACTTATCTCCCACCACATCCATCTTCTTGTAAATGACCCTCACGCCATTTGAATATGTGATTATATGACCGCCGGACAGATAATCCGGCTTTACTGACTTTATTCTCAATTTTGACTGTCTGAATGCAAGGGACTGCTTCTCTGTCGTCCAGCGACACAGGACTGTGTCTGACGTGTTCCAACCCGCAACAAACAAACTGTCAGCATCGCATTCAAAACCAGAACAAGTAACAGACAGGTTCTTGTCTGCACCCAGAAAAGCTGATGCGAAATCATTCAACAGTTCAAGACCGACAGAATCCGAAACATTTCCGGCCAAATAAAAATCCAGCAGTGACTGACCAGATACGATCGGGGTACCATAAAGGAAAGCCGAAATACAACGGTCAACATAAGTTTCATTCGAGGTGTTTCCGTCACGTCTTTCCCAGACTAAGGCATTTATGGATTGGGATCTTGAAAGCCTATATTCATCAATTGAAGCAGAACCCGACTGGATGGAAGACATAATGCCGGCAAAGAGTTCCAAGGCCTTTTCTCCATATTTGCAATCTGTAACAAAAGATATTGTAAAACTTTCGTCTCCGTAGTTTTCCGTAGATTTTACATATTCATATGATATATCAGCAATCGGCATACCGCAATCCCGCATTCTCTGTGACAATCTTTTCCGGGCGATTTCCCCGATGGACTTCACATACGCTTCATATATAGCCAGCTGGACAGTTGACATCAAATGCACCGGGACTCTTGGAGAGAACCACGTCACTGAAATCTCCGCCAGACCACCGGGCTTCTCATATACATCATAAGTAGGTTCCTTATCTTGCCAGATATACGGATTCTTGTCAGATGAAGGGAAACTGGCCGTCATATAGGAAAGCATCCTGAGATGGTCCGCCATAGACTGGGCTTCGATGTCACCCGCAACTATAATAGCCTGATCTGCCGGGGAGTACCACCTGTGCATAATGCTGCTGTCCGGCGAGGACGATATCCTGTCTGTTATGTCGAACAATAGGAGAAGCGTAGAATCCACCACTGCTCTTCCTTGTCCTATCTGGACGTCATTGAAACGAAAGATTGTGGCATCTGGCCCCACTGTCACAAATCCATCTTCTGAAGGAGCTGCCCCCTGACGGATCATAAATGCCTGAGGAGAAGTGCCGCTTATGCGAGGGAGTGTGGTCAATGCAGATCTTGCAATATGCACCGGCTGATAGTCTGATGTGTCCGTACTATTCTCTGTACCTGCCTTCTGCACAAGAACGAAATCTGCTTTTCCGAGGTCTTTCTTATTTGGAACCAGGTAATAGGACATTCCGTTTGGAAGTACACCGGAAGTCACCGTCTTATCAGAAGGCAACGAAGGAATGCTCTGAGCTGGCACGGTAATTGATAACAATAGCGCCGACAATAATGCAACTGACCGGATAAACCTCTCTTTCATCATAAATCCTTTTCTGAGTTGCAAAATTAAAACAAAAATTCCTATTTTTGCAGTTCGTGCGAAATTATACTAATATTAACAAATTGATAACAACTATTATGAAGAAAATTTTCCTCTTTATTGCAGCAGTCGTTATGACAGCTGGTGCATTGTCTGCACAGGACATCAATCAGGCAACAGAGTCTTACAACAATGGTGCTATGGAGCTCCAGATGGGAAATAACGCAGCAGCATTGGAGTACTTCCAGTCAGCTCTCACAATGGGTGAAGCTCTCGGAGAGGAGGGTGCTGACCTTGTGGCTAACTGCAAGAAAGCTATATGCTCTACAAACCTGGCTATGGCTAAGGATCTTTACAATGCCAAGGATTTCGCTGGCGCTGTAGCAGCTTTCGAGAAGACAAAAGAGATCGCTGAGGGATATGGTGAGGCTGAGATTGCAGCTGACGCTGCTGAGCTCATCGGACAGGCTAACCTCCTTAAGCTTACTACTGAAGGACAGGCTGCCCTCAAGGCTAAGGACTATGCAACTGCAATCACTTGCTTCACTGAGGTTCTTGCTGCCGAGCCAGACAACGCAAATGCAGCGCTCCAGCTCGGTCAGGCATATATGAGAGCCAAGAAGTTCGACGAGTCACTTGCAGCTCTTGAGACTGCAAAAGCTAACGGTCAGGAGGACAACGCAAACAAGCTTATCTCACAAGTTTATCTCCAGAAGGCTCAGGCTTCAAGCAAGGCAAAGAAGTATCAGGAAGTTATCGACTTCGCAACTAAGTCAAACGAGGCTCTCGAGAACGGCAACGCTTACAAGCTTACAGCAAGCGCATACCAGCAGCTCGGCAAGAACGCTGAGTGTATCGCAGCTTACGAGAAATACCTCGAGCTCACTCCAAAGGCTAAGGACAAGGGCGGCGTAAACTTCACTATCGCAGCTCTCTACCAGCAGGCCGGCGACAAGGCTAAGGCTAAGGAGTACTATGAGAAGGTAGTAGGTGACCCTCAGTACGGTGCTTCAGCACAGGAGCAGTTGAAGACTCTCTAATCCATTCTATGAGACAGCTTGAACTGCTTGCTCCGGCAAGAGACACACAGATCGGCATCGCAGCAATCGACTGCGGTGCCGATGCTGTGTATATAGCCGGACCGCGGTTCGGAGCAAGACAGGCAGCCGGAAATGACATTGAAGATATAAGAAGGCTGTGTGAATATGCCCACAGATTCGGAGCAAAGATCTTCGTTGCACTGAACACCATCATATATGACGACGAACTCGAAGATGCCTACAGTCAGATGCTTGCAGTGCAGGAGGCGGGAGCCGACGCACTGATAATCCAGGATATGGGCATCGTCGAAATGGCAAGAGATGGCTTCGGAGGACGTTTTGAAAAGTTCCGCATCCCGCTTCACGCCTCTACCCAATGTGCCATACGCACTCCGGAGCAGGCTGTATTCCTGGAGAGTCTGGGATTCTCAAGACTTATTCTTGAACGCGAATTGTCCCTCGATCAGATTCGCGCAATACGTAATGCTGTGAGCTGCGAGCTTGAATTCTTTGTGCACGGAGCCCTCTGCGTATGCTACAGCGGCCAGTGTTATCTTTCGGAGAAGATAGCCGGCAGAAGCGCCAACAGAGGGGCCTGCATACAGGCCTGCCGTTCGCGCTATGACCTGGTGGACGGGAACGGGAAAGTCATTGTCAAAGACAAGGCTCTGCTTTCACTCAAGGACTACAACCTCAAGGAAAGGATCGAGGAGTTGGCGGACGCCGGCATCACTTCCTTCAAGATTGAGGGAAGACTTAAGAACGAATCCTATGTCAAGAATGTCGTGAGAGATTACTCCATCGCTTTGGACACCATCGTCAGCAAGCGTCCTCACATCTACGAGAGAGGATCTTTCGGAACCGTTTCAGGGGGCTTCACTCCTGACACGGCAAAGACATTCAACAGAGGATACACCGAACTTTTCATCGACGGTCGAAGAGGCCGGTGGGCAGCTATGGATGCCGCCAAGTCAATGGGCGAAGAGATCGGAACAGTAACGGCCATCAGCCGCGACAAGGCAGCTGTAACTCTCAGACTGCAGAACAGAAATATAAAACTGAACAACGGCGACGGTTTCTCTTTTGTCGCCAAAGACGGCAGTGTAGCCGGTTTCCGAGCAGATATATGCGAGGGTCAGGTAATCCGCAGCAAGCCGGTACAGGCCCTGTTTGTTGGAGCAAAAATATTCAGGAATATAAATGCAGCCTTCGAGCGGGAGCTCGAAAAGCAGGCGTGCTCACGCATAATAAGCGCAGTCACTGATCTGGATTTCCGTAAAGAAGGAGGCATATGGAAGGTCTTCACCCACACTGTAAGCGAAGACGGCAGGTGTGTAGACCTGGAGTTCGCAGCCGGAGATCAGGAGGCGAACAACATCGAGAGAATGACCGCAATGATCCACACGCAGGTGGAGAAAACCTATGGCGGATACAAGTTCTCCATCGGAAGCGTCACCGCTGAAGACGGACTTCCTTTTATGAGTGCGTCATCTCTCAACGGTATCCGCAGGGAAATAGCCGAGTCGCTCGACACCCTGCCTTGCGGCAAAAAGGACATCCTCCTGAGAGACCTGAAAAAAACTCAAAAAACAGTTCTCCAGAAAGATGTCCCATACAAGGCTAACGTATCTAACAGGCTGGCCCTTAAATTATATCAGGAAGCCGGAGCTGAAACAGTCAGTCAGGCCTACGAGCTTTCTCACCTGGCAGATGCAGAACTTATGCGCAGCAAGTACTGTATCAGGTACGAATTGGGCATCTGCCCAGTACATCACAAGGTCAAGGACAGCGGTCCTCTTTTCCTTCTCAACAACGGTCAGCGCTTTGCATTGAAATTTGACTGCCGCAACTGTGAGATGACCGTACTCAATACTCTATAACCTCGAACACCAGATCGACATCACCGAAATGTCCGGTCATATTGCTGTTGGCTTCCAGCCATTTGCGTGAAAGCTGACCTCTCCACACTATGTCATCACGGGAATTGCAGGGTATGGATATCTCTATCCCATAGCTTCTTGACTCCACCCTCACAAGGGCGCTGCATATCCACTGCGTGATCGTACCACCATCATCCTCGGTTATCATAAAGGCGCACTGATCCACCTGATCGGTCCACTCCGAGACCAAAATGGCATTGAAAGGGATCGTATGTCCCACCTGATCTCTTTTCACCACCACTAAAAAGTCAGTTACAGTGGGAGAATACAGACGCATTTCTGCTTCTGTAGAGGCGTAGAAGTCCTCAACTGCACCCGTCTTGACGAAAAATTCCGAGCCTCCTGCAAACCAGGAATCATAATTTCTCTTCATCGTGAACTCCTTGAGCATAAGGGATCTGCAGGAGGTCTTTCCTTTCGACAGCAGACTTTGAGTCCTTGGTCTGACAACAACATTGCCACCGCCGTCTCCCCATTCCGGATCCTTCTTTCTCAACATCTCCAATGTCGTGTAGCCGGCGTCTGAGTTCCTGTTTATAACCCACACAGGATGACTGGCTGCCAATTCTTCATCAACCACGACTTCCTCAACCCGGCGTCCTCCTTCAGCATCCGCAACCAGCCTGTATCCTATGTTTGCTTCTGCTCCGTCTTCCGGATCAAAAGTAATGACAGGTAACTGTTCGCCGTTCCAGTTTTCCGAGTAGGGCCAGTAGATCTGAATGTCTGAGTCGGTGAGAGCCTTCATAAACCTGTCCGGATCCACGGTGCTCTCGGACTTTACCTGAGGCTTTGCCCTTAAATAATCTGCTATCAGGTCCTTCAACGGCTTATCATAAGTCACTCCGCCCTTCACCTGCACATCTCCTACTCCCGCTCCAGGACTGGTGAAGAGGTCACGCATCGTGTATTCTTCGTCATAACCATTTCCGGAGGACGAAGACACTGCGTCATAGACTTCATTCAACTGTCCGACTCCGAGCGGGATGCTCGACAGCACTGAAGCCACCTCATCAAGACCGACATAGACAGGGTCCTCATCCTTCAGATGCTTATCCGGATCGTTGTCAAGAATCTCACAGGAACCTGCAACTGACATAACCGCCACTGAGGCGAGAAGCATAATCTTGAGTTTCATATTTCTATCGTTTTACAAGTTTTAAATTTTATGTCAGGTGCAAAGTTCAAGAGAAATAGCCGTATACTCAAAAAGTATACGGCTATTTACAAGAAACGGCCTTCCAGATACCTGGAAAGCCGTTTCTTACCTAGAAATTTGTTTATTTTTTACGAAAAATCAAACAAATTTCTAGGTAGCATCAGTCGGGATCTGTTTTCTGAAGGAAACGAAGCGGTCCTTACCCGACAAATCTTTGAGTATATTGACATCCGTCATCCCGGCGTCTGCAAATACCCCTGCTGTTTCCGCACCCAACGCCTCATTGATTTCCACGATGCCGAAGCCGCCCGGCTTGAGAAGTCCGACTGCCCAACTTGCAACTGCGCGATAGAATATAAGAGGATCTTCATCTGTAACAAACAAGGCAAGTTCCGGCTCGTGCTCCAGAACATTGCGTCGCATCAGGGCTTTTTCTGACTCCATAACATATGGAGGATTGCTTGTCAGCACATCAAACTGGCCGAGCTCTGCCATAGGTGCAGCCAAGACATCAGCCTTTATGAAATGAGGTTTATGCGCCTCTGTGCGACTTATTTCTTCTGAGAAATCCTGTCCGGAAGCTACACCTAAGGCGTCCTCGGAGACATCCACAGCAGTCGCTTCCGCACCAGGCAGTTCGAGAGCCAAGGTCCAGGCTATACATCCGGAGCCTGTACACAGATCCAGAATCTTCGAACCTTTCCCCGCTCCGGACTCGCTCAACACACTCTGACAGAGGATTTCTGTTTCAGGACGCGGGATGAGCACCGCAGGTGTAACGTTGAAGCGACGTCCATAGAAATAGGCCTCGCCTGTGACATATTGAAGCGGTTCGCCTGAAGCCATCCTGTCAAAAGCCTGCCGGGCCTGAGCCACTCCATCTTCCGGGATCTCATAGCCGGGATCGATTATATGGGTGTACTTCTTCGTGCCGAAGGCATATTCAAGATAGGCAAAGACCATTTCGCGTGCCTCCTCTTCAGGGTAGCATCTTGAAACGGTCTTTACTGATTCTGCTATGAGTTGTTTCAGTTTCATCCGAAACCTATGAGTTTTCAATGATCGTTGTCAGGAAGTCTGTCATATCCATTCCTGAGGCACGAACCATCTGAGGTACGAGGGAAGCGGCTGTCATTCCAGGGATGGTGTTTACCTCAAGGAAATAAAGGCCGTCCTCAGAGGATATGTAGTCAACACGCACAAGGCCGCTGCAGCCCAGGTGGGCATATATCTTCTTCGAAACCTCCTGAATCTGGTCACGGAGGGAGTCAGGGATCTGAGCCGGGCAGACTTCCTTGCTGTGACCGTTGTACTTCGCCTCATAGTCGAAGAATTCGTTTTCAGTAATGATCTCGATTACCGGAAGGGCGACATTCTCCTTACCATTATAATATACGGCACAAGTCAGCTCACGACCTACGACAGCAGCCTCTGCTATGAGCATATTACCTTCCGAGAAGGCATATTCCACGGCCTTGTCGAAATCCTCGACTGTCTTCACCTTGGTGACACCGAAGCTGCTTCCTCCGTCGGTCGGTTTGACGAACATCGGAAGGCCGAGCTTCTCCACTGCCTTCTGCGCCTTTCCCTCAAGTGACTCGCCCTTGCGCATAAAGATATCATCAGCACATTTGACAAAGTCCACATCCTTGAGGTAGCTCTTGCAGGAGAACTTGTCGAAGGTTATGGCTGAAACAAATGCGTTGCAGCCGCTGTGGGGCACACCTAGCATCTCGAGGTAGCCCTGCATAAGGCCGTTCTCTCCCGGAGTACCGTGCTGCATTATGTAGGCATAGTCAAACTTGACCTTCCCGCCACCTACTGTCACTGAAAAATCCGACTTGTCTATGACAGGACGCTCATTTTCCGGAAGGATCACTCTCATCGAGTTCTTCTTCCTGTAGGCCACGAGTTGCCACTCACCGAAGCGGGCGAATATTTCATATACATCGAACTTATGTCCGTCGATTCTCGATGCGGTGAACTCACCGCTTCTGCACGACACCTCCCATTCAGAGGAGTCGCTTCCATATATTACTGCTATAGTTTTAATTTCCATATTTAATCAAAGAAATAATCCTGACTTTCTTCTTCCACGTAACCATTTTCCGCCGCCTTTGCCGCTGCGTCTGCGTCACTTCCGTCGCAGTTCAGGTCAAGCGTAATGCCCGGAGGGGCCATAAATTTCTCTTCCGGATCCATTCCCAGGCTCTTGTCTGAGCGGCACTTCTGCATAAAGATTCCCCAGATAGGAAGGGCCATATTCGATCCACCGCCGAGAGAGAGGGACTCGAAGTGCACCTGACGGTCCTCGGCTCCCACCCAGACTCCGGCTGTAAGCGACGGAGTGTAGCCGATGAACCATCCGTCCGACTGGTCATTGGTTGTACCAGTCTTGCCGGCGATCTCGCCTGTCAGTCCGTATTTGGCCTTGAGTCTGACTCCGGTACCGCTGTTTACGACTCCCTGCATCAGATTTGCCATAAGGTAGGCTGTGTACTCGCTTATAGCCTCACGCTTGTGATTTGTGAACTCACCAAGGACGTTACCCATACTGTCCTCGATCCTTGTCACGAAAATAGGAGACACATAGACTCCGCGCGAAGGGAAGGAATTATAGGCAGAAACCATCTCATAGACAGCGATGTCTGCCGCACCTACACAAAGGGAGTTCACAGGATCAAGGTAGCATCCGATACCCATCTTCCTCATCATATCCACCATAGCATAAGGTCCGAACTGCTTCATCAGGTAGGCCGAGATGTTGTTTGAACTCTTTGTGAGGCCCCACTTCAAGGTGACGGTCTGGCCGATCCACTCGTCCTTGTCGGTACTTGCAGGTGTCCAGGTCTCCTCCTCGTTCACGATGAAGGTCTGAGGCACATTCACTACCTTGTCGCAAGGGCTCATACCAGCCTGCATAGCCAATGTATAGAGGAAAGGCTTGATGGTCGATCCGACCTGGCGCTTTCCCTGACGTACGTTGTCATATTTGAAATAACGGTAGTTCGGTCCTCCGACATAGGCCTTGACGTGACCTGTCTCCGGCTCCATCGCCATAAACGCTGCGCGAAGATGTGACTTATAATATTTAATGGAGTCGTTCGGTGTCATCACTGTGTCGATGTAGCCGTTCTTGTTCCACGAGAACACCCTCATATTCACCGGCTCGTCGAAGCTCTTGCGGATCTCTGTCTCAGAAGCTCCGTTTGCCTTCATTATGCGGTAGCGGTCGCTCCAGCGCCTTGCCTGCTTCATCAGCTGGTCAATGGTCTTGGCATCAATGTCGTTTGAGAAAGGTTTGTTGGTCTTCCATCTGAGGTCTCTCCAGAAACTTTTCTGAAGGTCCTTTCCGAGATGCTCTGCAACTGCCTCTTCTGCATATTTCTGCATCCTTGAATCGATGGTCGTGTAGATCCTGAGGCCATCCTTGTCGAGGTTGTAAGGGGTACCGTCAGCCTTGGTGTTCTTGTTCAGCCAACCATAGAGCTGGTCGTCAGCCCACTGGAGTGAGTCCACTACATAGTCCTCATACTGGCTGTATGACGAACGTTTAGGCTCCTTGGCATTCATCGTACGACGGAGCATATCCCTGAAATATGGAGCTATGCCGGCGTTATGGTCCTGAATCTGATAGGACAGGGTGATAGGGATCTGCTGGATCGAGTCACACTCCGCCTTTGTCAGAAAACCGTTCTGCTCCATTCGCGAGATGACGAAGTTCCTTCTTGTGAGGGACTTGTCCGGATTGATCGCAGGGTTGTATCTTGTAGGCTTGTTCACCATTCCCACCAGGGTCGCAGCCTCTTCCACCGTAAGGTCCACAGGGTTCTTTCCGAAGAAGGTCTGGGATGCAGCCTTGATTCCATAGGCGTTGCTGCCGAAGAAGATCTGATTCATATACATATTCATAATCTCCTCCTTGGTGTAGTTGCGCTCAAGCTTCACTGCTGTGATCCATTCCTTCAGCTTTATCCACACCATCTTGAACTTCGAGTTCACGGTCTCACGCGGATAAAGGGTCTTGGCAAGCTGCTGGGTGATGGTACTTCCACCTCCCTGGCTTGAGTCTCCGGCAAGAAGTGTCTTGACAAGAACTCGGGCAAGGCTCTCGAAATCGATTCCTGAATGCTTGTAGAAACGGGAGTCCTCGGTTGCGATGGCCGCATTCACGAGATGCTCGGACAGTTCCTCATAAGTAACGAAGGACCTGTTCTCTATATGAAAGGTCGTCAGGATCTCTCCATCCGAGGATATGACCTCGGTGGCGAGCTTGCTGTCAGGATTCTCCAGTTCCTCGAATGAAGGGATGTCGGCAAATGCCCAGACTGATGCGAGGAGTCCGATCACAAGCACTATCGGTGTTGTGAAAAGGATCCAGAACCACATCACTATTTTCTTTCTTGTCGCTTCTGTCATTATTCTATTCTCTTTTTGTGTCATTTTATTTTCCGTGCGGGTCGCCGTAGGCGACAGTCTGCACAGACCTCCTACAAACTGACAAAAATAGCAACAAAATTTGGAAAATTGCCCACTTTGTACCTTACTTTGCACTTTCTTTTGAAAAAGGAGGAGGAACAGAGAATGACAGAAAGAAAAAATCTTGTGATAGTGGAGTCTCCGGCAAAAGCGGGAACGATTCAGAAGTTTCTGGGAGACGATTATGTGGTAAAGTCCAGCTTCGGACATATCAGAGATCTGCTTGACAACGAACTCAGTATAGATATAGAAGGAGGATTCAGTCCTGAATATGTCATACCTGCTGACAAGAAGAAGGTAGTTACCGACCTGAAGAAGGCGGCACAGAAAGCATCTACCGTGTGGCTCGCATCCGATGAGGACCGTGAAGGAGAAGCCATATCGTGGCACCTCTTCGAGACCCTCGGTCTTGAGAAGGAGAACACCAGGCGTATCGTGTTCCACGAAATCACAAAGAATGCGATTCTCAGCGCAATCGAGAACCCACGCGAAATCGATATGAACCTCGTCAATGCCCAGCAGGCCCGCCGCGTTCTGGACCGACTCGTAGGCTTCGAGCTCTCACCCGTTCTGTGGAGAAAGATCCAGCCGAAGCTTTCTGCCGGACGTGTTCAGTCGGTGGCGCTGAGACTTGTCGTAGACAGGGAAAGGGAGATCAACGCATTCACAAACGAACAGTATTATAAGGTAGACGCCCTTTTCCATCCGGAAGGCACACCCGAGAAGACTCTTGTAAAAGCCACTTTGGACAGAAAGTTCAAAGACATCGAGTCAGCCAGGGAATTCCTCGAAAGATGCATCGGAGCCAACTTCAGCATCTGCGACATCGAAAAGAAGGAGGGTACAAGGACACCTGCAGCTCCTTTCACGACTTCCACCCTGCAGCAGGAAGCGGCGCGCAAGCTAAGGCTCTCGGTAAGTCAGACAATGAGCATCGCCCAGAAGCTCTATGAGCACGGACTCATCACATATATGCGTACCGACTCGACCAATCTCTCATCACTCGCCATCAACACAGCCAAGAACTTCATCATCAACAACTTCGGTGAGGAATATTCAAAGGTAAGGCAGTACAGGACAAGATCGAAAGGTGCTCAGGAAGCCCACGAGGCCATCCGCCCTACATACATAGAGAACACCTCCATCGAAGGTACTCCGCAGGAGAAGAGACTCTATGAACTCATCTGGAAGAGAACAGTAGCATCACAGATGTCAGATGCACGTGTACTCAAGACTGACATCAAGGTGTCATCGGACAAGGGAGAGGAAAAGTTCAACGTACAGGCTACGGAAGTACTTTTCGAAGGTTTCCTCAAACTGTACATCGAGAGCACTGACGAGCCGTCACAGGACGACGAGACAGTAATCCTCCCTGAAATGCACATCGGCGACACTATGTTCGAGAACGGAATCACCGCTGAATGCAAGTTCACTTCCGCGCCGTCACGCTATTCGGAGCCTTCCCTCGTCAAGAAGCTCGAAGAGCTCGGCATCGGCCGTCCTTCGACATATGCCCCTACGATCACAACTCTCACAAAGGGACGCGGATATATCGTAAAGGGAGATAAGACCGGCGTAAAGCACAGCGTGACAAACCTTGCACTGAAGAACGGCAAGATTACCTCGTCTGCCAAGAGCGAGACAGTCGGAGCAGAAAAGAACCGCCTGATCCCTCAAGAGATCGGAATGATCGTGACAGACTTCCTCGTGAAGAACTTCCCTACAGTGCTTGACTATCAGTTCACCGCCAATGTCGAGGAGGACTTTGACAAGGTGGCAGAGGGAGAGATGGTATGGAACAGCGTGATCAGCGGTTTCTACTCTCCATTCCACGAAAAGGTGCAGGAGACAATCAGCAACAAGGAGTACAGCCACGTAAGCCGTGACCTCGGAGTCGATCCTAATGACGGCCAGCCGCTTGTGGCACGTTTCGGTCAGTACGGACCTTACGTTCAGAAAGGCGACGGAGACAACAAGCAGTACGCGAGCCTGGCCCCTGGACAGCTCATCGAGAGCATCACCCTTGAAGAGGCAGTGAAACTCTTTGAACTGCCGCGCACAGTCGGCCAGCACGAAGGCATCGACATTGTCTGCACCAAAGGACGCTTCGGACCGTACCTCAAGTATGGAACCAAGAATGTCGCACTTCCAAGAGGAACAGACCCTCTCAAAGTGGATCTTGACACCTGCATCAAACTGATTCAGGACACACTCAACAGAAATACGGGAGGTGTGATTGCAGAATTCAAGGACAGCGACATACAGGTCATCAACGGAGCCTACGGCCCATACATCAAACACGCAGGAAGCAATTACAAGATTCCTAAGGATGTCGAAGCAGCTTCGCTTACAGAAGATAAGTGCAAAGAGATCATAGCCAGCTCAGAACCTACAGGGCGTAAGAAAAGGCGTAAGTAAATTTAAAAAGTGTAAATTTCCGACCCATTTTTTTGACATTTTCAATTTTGTCATTAACTTAGCGGTCGGAATTTGTTTTAAATTATAACCAAAGCCACTATGTCTAGCTATCAGATTGATCAAATCGACCAGAAGATCTTGTCATTCCTGGTCAAGAATGCCAGAATGCCGTTCCTTGAAATCGCACGTGAGTGCGGAGTGTCAGGAGCCGCCATCCATCAGAGAGTCAAGAGATTGGAGACCAATGGTGTCATCACCGGCTCTCGTCTGCTTGTCAAGCCTCAGGCTTTGGGCCTGAATGTATGTGCTTTCGTGAGCGTATCACTTTCAGAAGCTAACAAGTATCCGGATGTAATCGAATCGTTCAAGAAGATTTCGGAGATTGTGGAGTGTCATTTCGTAACCGGCAAGCACGCGCTCCTTATCAAGCTTTACTGTTTTGACCACGACCACCTTATGCAGATTCTCCTGAACACTATCCAGAAGATTCCTTACGTTCAGCAGACAGAGACTCAGATTTCACTCGACCAGGCGATCGAAAGACAGGTCTGGGTGAAGGAGTACCAGAACACGAGCTTCTCGGCAAGCGTCAAGAAAAGCAAGAAAGAAAAGGAACTGTTATAAAATGAAAGGCTTACAGATTGTAAGCCTTTCATTTATTTCCTCAAGGTCTCGATTGCCTTGGCCAGAACCATATCATCCTTGGTGGTTATCTTGATGTTGAACCTTTCCCCTTCGATATAACATATATCTTTCCCATATTTCTCCACCACCGAGGCATCGTCGGTGAAAGCCGTGTCGTACGCCATCATATATGCGCCCTTGACGACCTCTGAATGGAACACTTGCGGAGTCTGCGCTCCGTACAGGACAGACCTGTCAGCTTTGGCCCCCGGGATAGCCTTCAGGACTCCGTCCTTGCTCTCGAGCACCTTCATCGTGTCCACACACGGAATGACCGGCACCACTGCCTGCTCACGTTCAGCTGTTTCAAAAAGTTTCCTCACAAGCTCCTCAGTCACAAGAGGTCTGACACCGTCGTGAACAGCGACCAAGGCTCCCTCAGGCACTTTCGCCAAAGCGTTACGCACGGAATGAAAACGGGTGATTCCACCTGCCACAAGCACCTGCGGGCAGGTAAAGTTGCGACTGAGGCAGTAGTCCCTCCAATAGTTCATATGCTCCTTCGGGAGGACTGTGATGACAGATATGCCCTCACAGGCTCTCTGAAAGACTTCGATAGCCCTCTGAAGCACCGCTTTTCCACCGAGCTCCAGAAACTGTTTCGGAACTTGAGCGCCCATCCTTGTGCCGCTTCCCGCAGCCATTATCACTACATATTTCTTTCTTTCCATAGTCTCACGATTGACTACGCAAAAATAGTAAGAATGTGTTGAAATTTTTCTACGGAAAATGAATAATATTTTGTAATTTTACGCGATTTTACAAACAGACAAAAAAACTACAAAATATGGGATTGAATTTTTTGACACAGGAGCTCGCCATCGACTTGGGTACAGCGAACACGGTCATCTTCCAGAACGACCAGATCGTACTCGATGAGCCAAGTATCGTGGCGATCGACAATAACACAGGAAAAGCCCTTGCACTCGGCCAGAAGGCCAAGCTTATGCAGGAGAAGGAGAACCCTGGAATCAAGACAGTCCGTCCGCTGAAGGACGGAGTCATCGCAGACTTCAACGCTGCGGAGATGATGATCCGCGGATTCATCAAGCAGGTGAACAGCAAGAAAAGATCACTGTTCACACCTAGCCTCAAGATCGTGGTAGGCATCCCTTCGGGAAGTACCGAGGTGGAGATCCGTGCGGTCCGCGACTCGACAGAGCACGCCGGAGGACGCGACGTCTATCTGATTTATGAGCCTATGGCATCTGCACTCGGTATCGGTCTCGATGTCGAGGCACCGAAAGGAAATATGGTTGTGGACATAGGAGGTGGTACAACTGAGATCGCAGTGATTTCACTCGGAGGTATCGTAGTACAGGATTCCATCAAGGTGGCCGGCGACGTGTTCACCAACGACATCCAGATGTACCTCCGTCAGCAGCACAACATCAGAGTGGGACAGATCACAGCCGAGAAGATCAAGATCGCTATCGGAGCTGTAATCCCTAACCTCGATGAAGAGCCGGCTCCTTACAACGTTACAGGTCCGAACCTTATGACAGCTCATCCGGTTCACGCTACCATCACTCATCAGGAGATAGCACACTGCCTTGACAAGTCAGTGGCAAGAATCGAAAGCGGTATCATCCACGTGCTCGAGCAGACTCCTCCTGAGCTCTATTCGGACATCGTAGAGGGCGGTATCCACCTGGCAGGTGGCGGATCACTCCTCAGAGGTCTTGCAACAAGACTCACAGAGAAGATCAACATTCCGTTCCACGTTGCGGAAGACCCGCTCAGAGCAGTAGCAAGAGGTACCTGCCTCGCTCTCAAGAACACCGAGAACTACACATTCCTTATGAGATAAGGCCTTGCGCAGAAGCAACATCATATATCATATCATCAACGCAGTCATCTTCATAGCTTTGGAGTTGACTGCGTTGACTATGCTCAGTAACAACAGCGAGCTTCAGAGCAGCTGGTTCTCCAACGGAAGCCAGTCTTTTATGAAAAGCATCTGGGGATTCTCCCAGGATGTGAGCCAGTATTTCTCGCTCAAGAAGAGGAATGAAGAGCTTGCGCTGGACAACCACGAGCTCAGAGTGCGTGTCGCCCAGCTGGAGGCTGCTATGGCTGACAGCCACGTGACAGAGGTTCCGGAACAGTCCAAGGGTATGGCCGGCAATTTCAGGTATACCCCTGCAACTATAGCGAAGATCAGCAACAACACCCATCATAACTATATGATCCTGGACAAGGGCACTGCCGACGGAGTGGTCAAAGGAGCCGGAGTAATCACCGGAAAGGGTGTGGTCGGTGTGATTGACGCTGTAAGCGAACACCACTCCTATGCACGTTCATTCAAGAACCACGAAATGAGCGTCAGCTCACGTCTTGGAAAGGATGGCTTCATCGGCCCGATGAGCTGGGACGGCAGAAGCAGTTCTCGCGCCATACTCAAGGAGATCCCGCACCACGCGGAAGTTGCGCCGGGAGATACAGTCTACACAAGCGGATTCTCCACCATATTCCCTGCTGACATCCCCATCGGAACCACAGGTGAGGCAGAAATCGTGAACGGCTCGACATACGAGATAGAAGTGATCCTTTTTGAAGACTTCGGCAAGTTGAAATATGTAACCATCGTCGAGAACATCGGCAGGAAAGAGATAGAGGAATTGGAGGACGAGATATGAGAATGAACCAGAACTTCGGACTGCTTTATGTCCTGATGCTGCTTTGCCAGATCGCCCTTTGCAATTACTCGCCGCTGGGACCATACATCACGCTTTCGATGCTGCCGGCTATGGTGTTCTGCATACCTCTGAGAATCAGCACACCGCTGTGTATGATCATCGCCTTCTTCAGCGGTCTTTCAGTAGACTGGCTCTCTGAAGGCCTGATCGGCATCAATGCCGCGGCGCTGCTTCCTGTAGCTCTCGCAAGGAAGGGCATCATCCGCATATTCTTCGGTGAGGACCTTCTTTCCCGCAACGACAGCTTCTCATTCGGAAAGTTCGGCGCCCTGAAGGTTTCTGCAGCTGTCTCCACCGCAATAGCGATATTCCTTGCCATATACATTATCCTCGACGGAGCCGGCACCCGCCCGATGTGGTACAACCTGACCTATTTCGGACTATCTCTTGCGTGCAACTGGCTGCTGTCACTTCTTGTCACCCACATCCTCACCCCGGACGACAGAAAATAGGAGACTGACAGATGAAACTGAACAGGCAGAACAAACTCATCATCGGCCTCTGCATAGCGGCCCTCATCCTCATAGCCAAGCTTTTCAGCATCCAGATCATCGAAGACAAGTATAAGATGGACGCTGAGAACAACTCTATGGTGTACTCCACCATCTACCCTACCCGCGGCATCATCCACGACCGCAACGGCAACATCCTTGTCGGCAACAAGGTGGCATACGACCTTATGGTAACTCCGAAAGAGGTAGAAGAATTCGACACGCTGGCGCTGAGCAGGGTGCTGGAGGTTCCAGTCGAGTTCATAAAGGAGAAGATGGACGAGTACAGGCAGAAGAGCAGACGAATCGGCTACCAGTCGGTAGTAATGATAAAACAGATGCCGCCTGAGAAATATATGAGATTTGCTGAAGTGGCCTACCAGTTCCCGGGATTCCGAGGCCAGGCCCGAAGCATCCGTGAGTACCCTTTCAATGCCGGAGGTAACCTCCTTGGATATGTGTCCGAGGTGGACGCTGCCTTTATGGAGAAGCATCCGGACGAGTACAAATCAGGCGACTATGCAGGCAAGACCGGCATCGAAGCGGCGAGGGAAAAGGAACTCCGCGGAGAGAAGGGATATAACATCTGGCTCAGAAACTCCCGCAACAAGATCGAGCAGCGCTACGCCGACGGAGCTTTCGACAAGGACGCCGTACCAGGTGACAACATCACAACAACCATTGACGCAAAGCTGCAGAATTACGGGCAGATGCTGATGAACAACAAGGTCGGAAGCCTTATTGCCATAGAGCCCTCTACCGGAGAGATCCTGACAATGGTTTCCAGCCCTGGTATCGACGTGGATATGCTTGCAGACATCGGACAGCACTACGGTGAGATTTCATCAAACCCATACAAGCCTATGTTCAACCGTACAGTACAGGCTTCCTATCCTCCGGGATCGGTCTTCAAGCTTGTAAACGGACTCATAGGTCTTCAGGAAGGTGTGTTCGATCCATCCACCCTGTACGGCTGCAAGATGGGTTACCACTTCGGAAAGAACAAGCTCGGATGTCACGCCCACAAGTCACCGATCAACTTTGAGGAATCCATTATGATGTCCTGCAACGCGTACTACTGCTACGTATTCCGCGACATTCTGGAAAACAAGAAATACGGATCCATCGACGAGGCTATGGACAAGTGGAACGAGTACGTAAAGAGCTTCGGTTTCGGTCAGAAGCTCGGAAGCGACTTCCCTTCAGAGCTCGGAGGATTCATCCCTGACTCAAAGTACTACAACAAGCACTACAGGAAGGGAGGCTGGAAGGCGACAACGGTCATTTCGCTTTCCATCGGCCAGGGAGAGATCGGATGCACTCCGCTCCACCTTGCCAATCTCTGCGCGACAATTGCCAACAGGGGCCACTACTACATTCCTCACATCATCAAGGACTCGGAGAACATCAGGATAGATGACAAGTACAGGGAAAGACAGTACACAATGGTGGATACCACCCACTTCCCTAAGGTCATCGGAGGAATGTACAGGGCAGTGAACAGCGGATATGGTTCCGGAGGAACAGCCAGTGTCGCTGCAGTCGAAGGTCTGGACATATGCGGAAAGACCGGAACAGCCCAGAACCCTCACGGCCACGACCACTCGGTGTTCATCTGCTTCGCGCCGAAGGACGATCCGAAGATCGCCGTCGCGGCATACGTGGAGAACGGAGGATTCGGAGCGACTTGGGCCGCACCTATAGCATCGCTGCTCACAGAGATGTACCTCAACGGTGAGATCAGCAAGGACAGAAAAGCATTGGAAGACAGAATAATCAAAGGAGACCTGATGGACAGGGTAAAAGTCAAGAAATGAGAAGCGCAGGAGGACATAGAGACAGAGGATTCTTCAAGAGCATAGACTGGAGGCTGGTAATATGTTACCTGCTTCTTGTGTTCATCGGTTGGGTGAACATCTATGCTTCTGTGCATTCATCAGATCCGGCGTCCATCTTCGACTGGACCTGCCGAAGCGGAAAACAGGCAGTCTGGATGGGTACGGCATTCATCATCGCCATCGTCATCCTCCTGATGAACCCTCGTATATACGAATCATTGGCCGTCCCGATATATCTGTTTGTCGGGGCGCTGCTTGTGGCCGTCATATTCCTTGGTATCGACGTGAAGGGATCAAGTTCCTGGTTCGAGTTCGGCCCCGTCAGGTTCCAGCCGGCCGAGATATCGAAGATATCGACGTCGCTGATGCTTGCTGCATATATGAGCCAACAGGGATATAGGATAGGCAGGATGCGCAACTTCATCGTAACAGCGCTTATCATCCTCATCCCGATGGCCATCATCGTGCTCCAGAGCGAGACGGGATCGGCTCTGGTGTATGTGGGATTCATATTTATGCTGTACAGGGAAGGCCTTTCGGGATGGCTTATATTCCTTGCGGGAATGGCCATTCTTTCATTTATCCTGACCTTGACGGCCTCTCCTTTCGTAGCGATACTCGTGATAGTCGGCGTTGCTTCGCTTTGCATATGCCTTTATTCCGACAAACTGAAATGGTGGTTTTTCATCTGCGTTCCTGCCATTGTGCTTATGGCATTTGTGCCTTCGATCCTGGCCGGATTTGCAGAGGAGGGCCTCAAGCTTAAGCCTCTTCACATTCTTCTTGGAGTGATCGGTCTTGCCATTCCGCCTGTAATATATTGGGCATATAAGGAAAGAAACACATTCTCGCACCTGGCCATTGTGTCAACGATTGCGGGTATATTACTCGTTTTCTCGGCCGACTTCATATTCAATGATGTCCTTCAGGACCACCAGCGCAAGCGTATCGAGGTGTTGTTGGGTATGAAGGAAGACCCTGCGGGAGTGGGATATAATGTACGTCAGTCCAAGATCGCCATCGGTTCCGGAGGAATGTTCGGCAAGGGCTATCTCAACGGCACTCAGACCACCTATGGTTTTGTACCTGAGCAGAGTACCGACTTCATATTCTGTACTATCGGAGAGGAGTGGGGATTCGCCGGCTCGGCAGCGGTCATCCTTCTGTATGTGTTCCTGATATGGCGAATCATAAGGGATGCGGAGCAGAGCAGAGAGGCCTTTACGCGAATATATGGCTACTGCGTCGCCTGCTGTATATTTATGCACCTCTTTATTAATATAGGTATGACCATCGGTCTTATGCCGGTCATCGGTATACCTCTGCCATTAATAAGTTATGGCGGCTCATCCCTGTGGGGATTCACCGCCTTGATCTTCATATTCATTGCGCTTTACCGCAATGAGAAAAAGTATTTCTAACAATTACTCTCCGAAAAGGTACTTGTGCTGCTCTGGGGTGAGGGTGTCGATCTCGCAGCCCCAGTATGCCAGCTTGCGCGCTGCAACCTCCTGATCGATCGAGAGAGGAACGTCGTTCACCATCTGGCCCGGCTCACGGCTCACCTTGTCCGAATTCTCTACCAGATACTTGGCGCTGAGGGCCTGGATTGCGAATGACATATCCATAATCTCTGCCGGATGACCGTCACCTGCCGCGAGGTTTACGAGGCGGCCTTCTGCGATGATATATATTCTTTTACCGTTTTCGAGGGTATATCCGATGATGTTCTTACGCGCCGGCTTCACGTCCTTTGCGATCGACTTGAGGCCTGCTACGTCCACCTCGCAGTCGAAGTGGCCAGCGTTGCAGCAGATTGCGCCGTCCTTCATCTTGAGGAAATGGTCCTTTGTGATGACGCCGTCGCAGCCTGTCACAGTCACGAAAATGTCACCGACCTGCGCAGCCTGCTCCATCTTCATCACCTTGAAGCCGTCCATTACTGCTTCCATAGCCTTGATAGGGTCAACCTCTGTCACGATCACTTCCGCACCGAGGCCCTTTGCGCGCATTGCGACGCCCTTTCCGCACCAGCCGTAACCGGCCACAACGACATTCTTGCCGGCTACAATAAGGTTTGTAGTGCGGTTGATTCCGTCCCACACTGACTGACCTGTGCCGTAACGGTTGTCGAAGAGGTGCTTGCAGTCTGCATTGTTGACAAGCATCATAGGGAATCTGAGAGCCTTGGCCTTGTTCAGCTGGACGAGACGGAGAATGCCTGTAGTTGTCTCCTCGCAGCCTCCGATCACATTCGGAATGAGGTCTGTGTACTCTGTGTGCATAAGGTTCACCAGGTCGCCGCCATCATCGATGATGATATTCGGTCCCACTTCGAGTACTCTGCGGATGTGCTCCTCGTACTCCTGAGGAGTCGCATCGTACCACGCATATACATTAAGGCCGGCCTGCACAAGAGCAGCTGCCACGTCGTCCTGAGTAGAAAGAGGGTTGCTTCCTGTTACGTACATTTCGGCTCCACCTGCAGCGAGCACTTCGCAAAGGTAGGCTGTCTTCGCCTCAAGGTGTACTGAAAGAGCCACCTTAAGTCCCTTGAACGGGAGTGTACTGCGGAACTCTTCTTCGAGACCATTGAGAAGAGGCATATGATGTTTTACCCAGTCGATTTTCAGTCTGCCTTCCTGCCAGAGCTGAGGATTTCTGATTTCGCTTGTCATATGTTTATTCTTTTTCCTTAAAAAACGGTGCAAAGATAGCTTATTTTTGACCACAAAAAACGTTATTTTGCCACAATGACCATCATTTGACCAAAACTTGCTCAAATCATTTGGTGTTTTAAAAGGGGTTAGGTACTTTTGCCGGAGTTAACACGGATTCATTATGGGAATGCTTACAGGTAAAGTCGCTCTCGTAACAGGTGCCACAAGAGGCATCGGAAGAGCAATCGCATTGAAGTATGCATCAGAAGGAGCTGATGTAGCTTTCACTTACAGGTCCCAGCACGAGGCTGCTGAAAGTCTTGTCAAAGAGATCGAGGCACTCGGGGTCAAGGCCAAAGGCTTTGCATCCGACGCTGCGGACTATGAAGGTGCGCACGAGATCGTGTCACAGGTGCACAAGGAGTTCGGACGCATTGACATCCTTGTAAACAATGCCGGCATTACCAGAGACGGACTGATGATGAGGATGGATGAGGCGCAGTGGGACAGTGTCATTGACACCAACTTGAAGTCTGCATTCAATTTCATCCACGCCTGCACACCGATAATGGCGCGTCAGAGAGGGGGAAGCATTATAAGTATGTCATCCGTAGTGGGAATTTCAGGCAACGCCGGACAGTGCAACTACTCTGCTTCGAAGGCCGGACTGATAGGACTGACCAAGTCCATCGCCAAGGAGATGGGATCGCGTGGAATCCGTGCGAACTGCATTGCACCGGGATTCATCGCAACCGATATGACCGGAGCTCTTTCTGAGGAAGTCCGCAAGGAGTGGGAGAAGCAGATCCCTCTCAGAAGAGGCGGCACACCGGAAGACGTAGCCAATGTGGCTGTCTTCCTCGCCAGCGAGCTTTCGGCTTATGTCACAGGCCAGGTCATCAGCTGCTGTGGCGGAATGAACTGCTAAGGCTGGGCTGAGTTGACGGGCTGGCAGGGCCGACCGACTTGACACACACATCACAATCATATATAAAACCTAAACCAAACCACGGCGGATCGGGTTCTCCGGTCCGTCGTTTTCTTTTTTTTTAAGAAATTTCTCTTTCTTTAAAAGATTGCTTTTTCTTTAACGAAGTTTTTCTCTTTTTTAAACAATGTCTGGGGAATTCTGGCTTTCTTGCCGGAATGAAAGAGATGCTTACTTTATCTGCGGAATGGGCGCGGGGGTGCTGGAAAGCTTGTAAGGTCTTCTTGGTTGCTTTGAAGGCGCTCTTGAGGGCTTTGAAGGCCTTCTTGCAGGCTGCAGTTGATCTTCTGCTGCCGCGCACCTGCATAGTCTGTGGGTGCAGACTGAACCTGCAGGAAAGACATCTTTGTCTTCACTGCCTTATGGCGATGCCGCTGACATATTTCTGGCAGCAGCCGCATAATCCTATGGCCGACAGATTCAATGACCTTATGCAGAAAGACATCGGTGAGCGGAAGGAAGTCTATGCCTATGCGGCGGCACTTTTCGTATATCGTGGAGATGCGCCGTTCAAGAAAATACCCTATCATATAAAATATCAGGGAGACATCTCTGCCGGAAGGTATTTCGGTGAGATGCTGGGGCGCAAGCTAGTGAGCTGTCCCCACTTCAAAGATGTGGGCATCATAATCCCTGTCCCCCTGCACAGGCTGCGTCTGCTGAAACGCGGCTACAACCAGGCAGAGGTCATAGCTGAAGGTCTGGCCTCGGCAATGGGTGTGCCCGTGAGGACAGACCTGCTGGTCCGCAGAAAAAAGACAGTCACTCAGACCAGACTCAACCTGGAAGAAAAGGCCGCAAATGTCAAGGGAGCATTTGAGGCCGTCGCTGAGCAGATACAGGCCCTGATGGAAGTGGAGGTTGGGGCTGAGGCTGTGACACACGTACTGCTCGTGGACGACGTTTTTACTACCGGCTCGACAGCCCTGGCCTGCTATATTGCCCTAAGGGCAGTATTACCATCCGATGTGCGCATCAGTGTTGCTACATTGGGGGCTGTAGGGCGAGCATAATCATCCCCGGATTGACTGGGGATCCAAACAGTCTCCTGTCCACCCAAAGGGCTCTTTTTGTGGACAGAACGCTCAAAATGATACTTCTGTCCACAAAACAGGTGGTCCTGGTGGACAGAAATGGTAATATTAAACGAATGTATATATGAAGAAGGATTTTAGTGCTCTGACATTCTCCGAGAAGGAAAGAATTTGCGAAAGCATATTTTTCAACAATGGACCATACTGGCATTTATACACAGATGGTACTAAAATGCAGAATCTATTCTGCAATCGAGAAGAATTTAGAACTGGTATGTGGAGCCTAGCCACATCACTGTACTTATGTAAAAGGGTACGTGGTCTTACTTTTGAACTGATGACCAATCATATCCATCTTATTGTAGCTGGGCAAAAGGAAGAATGCATCAGAGTCTTTGAGTTATTTAATGCTCGGCTCAAGAACATCTTTGCCAAAACTGACAAAAATATTGATTGGAGCCAATTCAAAATGGAGATTCTACCTATTGAAAGTCTTCAAACCCTACGTAATGAAATCATCTATGCCAACCGCAACGCTTTTGTTGTCAATCCGGCATATACTCCTAATTCATATCCCTGGGGAGGAGGTTGCGCATATTTCTGCCCTTGGCTTCAACATCTGAACACCTCACCCTTGGGAAAGCTCAAAATCAAGATTCAAAGAAGTCTGCTTCACACAAGAGATGTCTTGGCTTTTTCTGACCTGCTTGAGGTCGGCTCTATGCCCTTCATCCCATCTTTCTGCGACATCAAACTCGGAGAAAGTATGTTCAGAGACGCCAGAAGCTATTTCAATTCACTCACGCGCAATGCAGAGGCGTTCAGCCAGATAGCTTCCAGACTAAAAGACACTATCTTCCTCACTGACGAGGAACTCTATTCAGTAATATGCTCGCACATCAGCAAAGAGTATTCAGTCAAGGCCCCTTCGCAGCTAAGTGCACAGCAAAAGGTCGACACCGCCCGCTATATGCACTTTGGCTACAACGCCTCCAATCAGCAGCTCAGAAGAATGCTCCGCCTCGACCTGGCAATTCTGGAAGAGCTCTTTCCGTAAAATATTGTAACAAACCATAGATTCATCCGTCATATATGTAAAAAATATCTATGAAGTCTATTTGGAAGATTATCAGAATTGCGCTCGTTGCTGTTGGGGTGATAGTCCTGGCTGCAGTTGTAAAGCTTGGATTGTCGGGATATGAGTTACAGGTGTCCGGAATCAAGAATCAAGTCATCGAAATAAGATTTGACAGGACAAACAAGGTTCGATATGGCGAAATGGTAAAATTGCTCCGCGAAGCAGGACGCTACAAGGCAGATACAGCAGAGGTCAAAATCAATCATATACCTTACGCTGAAAGAGCCGAAGAAATCAGGGAATATTTCTGCCTTGACACTCTATATGATGCCCGTGCTTCAACGTGGGAAAAGACATTAGCGATAGGTAAATTTGTGGCCTCTAACATTCCACACGACAACCAGAAGGAGTATCCGGAATATGTAAATGCAATCGGACTTTGGGAATATACTAAAACCGTCGCCCCTGCATTCAATTGTCGCCTGCACAGCATTCTTACCTATGAATTATTGACTGCCGCAGGAATCAAGGCAAGATACATCACCTGTCTGCCATATGACAGGAATGACAACGATTGCCACGTTGTAAATGAGGTATGGCTGCCAGAGACAGGAAAATGGGTGATGATCGACACAGATATGAGACGTTATATAACTGACAAGAAGGGGAATCTGTTATCTCTTGCCGAGATTCGCGAACATTTTATCAATGATAAGAAAATCGTCGTGTATTACGATTTTGAAAACCCAAGTTCAAGGATATCATACTACTACGCCTATATGGCTAAAAACACATATTGGTTCTGCCGCTGGGGCGACCTCGGATTTTATCAGGAAGATTACAAGACCTTCCCTGAATCAAAGCTAAGGAGCAGATATTATGCTCTTGTTCCGGAAGGCTTTGAAACATTCAGCGGCAGAGAAATCACCACCAATGACTCCGAGCAGTTCTGGAAATGATAAGTGAGCTGTTATTTTGAAATCTATTTCAGGACGATCTTGTCCTTCGGAACGAAGTAGTACTTGACCACGTCTTTGGCAGACTGCTGGTCTGCTGCTATGACTTTGTCAGCCCTCTTGAGAGCCCTGCGCAGACGATGATGCTTCAGATGAAGCCTCAGCCATCCGTAACCGTGGTTTCTGTCACTGATGAAACTAAGGTCGCCTACCTCGACGACCCTCTTGCCGGACTTCTTGTCTTTGTACTTCTTCATAGACGCAAAATTACTAAAAAGATTCTCACAATTCCCGTTTTTTACATTATCTTTGCACCCGCATCATCGCTCTGGTGGTGGAATAGGTAGACACGCGGGACTTTAATCGGCAGAAGAAACTGCCTTACAGAGTGCCTCAAAGGAAACTTTGAGAGTAGAACTCCCCTAACAAACGGAAACCTCGCTTGCAGAAATGCAGGCTTTGGCGACGGCTCACTAAATTCAGCTCAGGCTGATAAATGGCGTAGAGACTATACAGGGAGGGCCTAAACGCAAAGGCATATGTGTACGCACAGCCAGCGCACGGTCAAGAAATAGTCCAGACTACAACGGCTTAGCATTAAGGATGAAGCCGGCTTGTGTAAAAGCAAGAGTAGCAAGAAAATCCCGTGGACAGAAATGTCCGTACGGGTTCGATTCCCGTCCGGAGCACATTAAATCCCTCTTAGAAGTTATTCTGAGAGGGATTTTTAATTTCTCTTGACTGAATTTTTGACTGAATTTTAGGAAAGTCTCTCAACAAGCATCTTTCTTAAGTTCATATCTGTGATTATATCACATTTTCTGAACTGTAATGCCATTCTTCTCTTTCTATGTCAGTTAGAGTTCACGTCTTTATCATTCGCATCCTCTGCGACATTTATTAACTTACCTGTTCTTTCCCAATCTCTTATCGTATGCTCAGTTTTATCAAAAATCGCTGCGACATCTGAGGTGGAAAGAATGTCAGGATAATCAGCAAGTAGGTTAATTGCAACCTCCACATCTGTTTTTTTCAAAGAATTCGTCCGTGCGTGTTTTGCATCCAAGTCTAAAAAACTCATAACTTCATTTAAGAAATGAGATTGTTGACACGCCATATCAAATACAAAACGTGCCATTTCTATATCACGACGTGGAACCCTGTCGTTTTTCATACCTTGTATTATTTCCATTGTTGGTACATCAAAGAAGAACGTACCTTCTATATATCTCTTCTTTACCTCATCAAATAATACCCGAACTGCCATCTTATCAACATCTGACAACGCTCCCCACTCACACAGGAAGTCACGATACATCCTATGCAATATAGAATAGTATGTTATGGTGCTTTGTGCATAAGTTACACCATTGTATTTGTAGTCCTCCAATGCCCCCTTGTATTCATAATCAAAAACATACTCACACCTATCAAGTTCTTCAAATAAGGTTCTACTCTTGTTCATAACTCTATACCATTAGACAATCAAAGTTAGCAATATTGAATAAAATGTCAACGTCCATAATAGAGATAATTAAATCCACATATTACGCCCTGATTTGTCGGATATATCTTCACAACGAATTGACAGAGTTATCATTACAGAGGACATTAAGATTAAACATCCTCAAATAATTCAATTTGAATATACGCCCAAACCTCACATATCAACAGATGCTTACGATAATTCTATGGACACCCTCCCCACCTACGTCATTTTGAGTTAGGTTAACTCTGTCACCGCCCTCCCAAACGTGGGACTCCCACTTAAGCATATTAGGCTACACACTGTTGTTTCTATTGATTTTACCTGAAAATTCCGATTTTCCTTAGCCCCCCCTTCGATATTTCGTAGGTACCATATTTCTCAAATTTTTTTCAGATAGTTTAACTATCAAAAAAAATCAGCCTAACACACCTACTTTTCCAAGTAAGCCACTATTTATATATAAAATGATATTGATATGAGTAACACAGTGATTACGCCTTCAAACGGCAAGCAGTACAAGCGTAGAGACAGGAGCGTTAGCCCTGAGACAGCACAGAAAATTTCAAGCAGTCTCAAATCCTACAATGCCACGCATCCAAGAGGCAAAGCATCAGATGGTAGTCAGTGGAGCAAACGAATTTCAGACAGTTTGAAAAATCAGTATTGGACACAGATTCCTCCAAAACAGACGAATGAGAAAGACGTACCACCACAGAACGGGTTCTAAAGCAAAGAGGCTCCTGTAAGTTCAGGAACCTCTTTGCTTTACTTGTTTATAATCTTTGCCTTCATTGTTGCAAACTCTTCTTCAGTGATTAACCCCTGATTCTTTAAGTCTGCAAGTGCCTTTAACTCTTCTATATCTGAGTTTTGAGCGGAGTGCTTAGGTTTAGTTTGCTCACTTTGCTTAACCCTATCCATCGCAAGTTTTAACGCATCAAACATAGAACGTGCATCTTTATAAATAACCTTATAAAGCATTGAGGACGTCTCGTGCTCAGTTGCACCGCTTAAAAAATTACGGAATTATCCCCTTTAGTATTGTAACAACTCTGGACTTTTGAGGTATCTATTAGTAGATTATATATAGAAAACTTATCTACTATGACATTTTTTGAGTTCCAAAAGAGATTTCCGAATGAGGGTGCTGCTCTCAATTTCATCGTTGCTACAAAGTATGCTAATGGTTACTATTGTCCGAAGTGTGGATGCTTCCATAAGGGCATTTATCGTAGCAACAAGAGAACAAAGGTTCTTCACTGCAATAACTGCAAATCGGAGTTCTCTATTCTTGCAGGAACTATCTTTGAGGGAACACATCTTGACCTCAGAATGTGGTTGTATGCGATGAACCTCGTTATCGTGGCAAAGAAAGGTATTTCTGCTTGTCAGTTACAGAGGGAACTTGGAATGAAGTCCTATAAGGGTGCTTGGAGAATGCTCCAACTCATCCGTCAGGCAATGGCAAAAGAGGAATACAACGAGGTATTTGAAGCAGTTGTAGAGATTGATGAGACTTATGTAGGTGGTAAACCAAGAAAGTCAAATGTACATACCGAAAGGGAGACTAATGAGAGGTTCAACAAGAGAGGTAGAGGTACATCCAAGACTCCTGTTATTGGTGTAAAGGAGAGAAGTACAGGTAAGGTTCACGCAGTTGTTGCTAACTACAATGACGAGGGAAAGCAACTTACTGGTAAACAACTTTTCAATGTATTGAAAAAGGTATGTAAGGATGGTGTAACCGTTATGACTGACCAATATAGTGGTTACAACATCTTGGATAAGGAGAATGAAAAGAACTTCATTCGTGTCAAGGTTGACCATTCAGTTACCTACTCGTTGGGTGATGGAAAGCATACCAACGGTATTGAGAGTTTTTGGGCAATCGTGAAGAGAGGAGTATATGGAATCTACCATCACGTATCGGTAGATTATATGCAGAGATATATGGATGAGTTCTGTTTCAGACTTAATCACAGAGAGTGTGATGATGCGTTTGAAAGTCTTGTTAATCTTGCTATTGCAGCGTAGTTCTTTGAAAATCAAGATATTTATATAAAAGAGGTTAGTATCTTGCGAATACTAACCTCAGTGACAATTTTAACCATCTATGCCGAGATGCCTTAGCTCCCTATCGAAAACACTTGCGGTAGCCGTTAACACACCACTTTTTCGGGGACGAGAGGGTTAACGCCCCTCCAAGTAGGCAATAAGGTATAGAACCCTATCACACCACTCTTTACTAAATATTTTCATATTAGTAAAGCCTCCGTTGTTAACTAACTGTGGGTATTACTTCCCATATTTTTCAGGCTTAGAGGTGGTGCAAATCTACGGAAAGTATCTCACTATTCCTAGTTGAGTAGTGAGATATTCCATAGATTGATTAAATTTGAAAAATAATAGAATAGTATAAAACATTAGAATATATGAGTTTTAATATAGAAGGATGGGTTCCTACCCCTTTGGAAGAATCTCTTATGGATGGTTCTTTTGACAAAATAATAACCGAAAGCGCAACACCTGTTATTGACGATGATTTGTTGGATGTTCAGGAATTTAACGCTGCAATGGAGGAGTTAAAGAATGAAATTGCATCGTGGCAGTCTTAATTACCAGAAGAGCAGTACAAAGTATACGAGGATTATACTTTCAAAGCACAAGGAATCATATCAACCGAGTGGCCGAAACAAGTTCATTGGTAGATTCTTTAATATCAATAGTTAATGCAGAGCGTTTCACAGCATCAAGTAATGCTCGTGGCATTTTAGGTGAATGGAGAAGACTTGGATATACTGTTTTGGAAACAAAACATAATTTCATTAGAAAATTTGATGCGTCTGCAAATTCTGAAATTACGACTCAGAAAAAGCAAACATCCAGAAAGGATTTTAAACGAAAATGGTATTTTGCTTGCGTGTTAGACTCTGCAACGAATACAATATATATTGCCGATGCAGTATTTGCACCATATATAGACAGAGTACTCAGAAACTTACCTCTTGCAAGCAATTTTATGCTTGCTATGCGAAGTTTAATCTCTCGTAGGAATAATGCTAATATCAGACAATTAAAGATACCGTTTAAGGAATCTCGCATTCGTATAACAGAATCAAGACTTAAACAGATTATTACGGAAGCGATAAAAAGGGTTTTATACAATTAAGTTTAACAATATAAAAAGGGATAATTCCGAAAAATAATCGCCATTTGCAGGATGGCACTAGTGATTAATGATACTGCCTGCCCTGCCCATATTGTATAAAACTTAAGTTTCCAATTGTTGTATTTTTCCATTTATATTATCTCCCTTAATTCCGCAACACTTTGATTTAACTTTATTTATAAGTTCCTGAGCAACAAAAAGTTGCTCAGGATTTTGCCATGTCAGATTTTTCACTTATCTTAGTGTTGCAAATCAAAACAAGCGTAAATCGTAACAAGACATGGCAAAGGAACAAATAAAATCT
>JAFVOX010000048.1:0-2919 GCA_017505605.1 Bacteroidales bacterium | reverse complement strand
TGCCGGCCAGGCGCCGTCATTCAGTCTTGAAACTCTCGACCGGGTTGACGCTGGCCAGCTGCAATGTCAGCAAGGCTTCCACGATATATATGGCAACCAACACGGCAGCGCCAGTCAGTGCAAACATCCACCAATCAAGAGGAAGGCGGTATTCGAACATCATCAGCCATCTGCCGGAAGCAACTACAGCCAGGATTTCGCCGACAAGTATCGAAGGAATTGCCAGATATGAGAAATCCCTGACCACTATCTTCATGATACCCCAGAGGGAAGAGCCGCACAACTTCCTGATGGCCACCTCTTTACGACGTCGCTTAAGCTCGTCGGAGATGTAACCTACAAGGCCGATTGCCGCAAGGATGGTGGCGAGAATCGAGACTGTCATCAAGAGATTTCTGAAATGCAACTCTCCCCTCATCTTCAGCTTGTATGTCTCTTCATATATATTCAAAGCATACTTGTCCATCGTCTCGTAATCATCCTTGACCTTCTTCATTACGGCATCGATGTTTGCCTGATTGAGATCGGCCAGGCGTATCATCGTGCGGAATCCGCCATAGTACCAGTCCTCGTATTTGAGGCTCTCGCGTATGCTTGAATAAACTATAGGCTGGTAACGTCCCGTTTCAGTCGAGCGCACGTCATTGACTACACCGATGATGCGGAGTTTCTGCACTATGTTGCCTTCGTTGTCACCCTGGCAGATGATGCGTCCGAGCGGGTCCTCGGTCATCCCGGCCATCTCAAGGAAATGGCGGTTCACGACCACTTCATCCAATGATGACGAGTCGTTGAACATACGGCCCTCAAGAATTTGCATCTCCATCACATCAAAATAGGAATCAGAAACCTGTTCCCTGACGAACGGGAAACTTATCTCGCCGCTCTTTTCGTCAATGAACGCATGGCTTGGCATATAGCCGTAGCAAGGAAGAGATAAAGCTGTTCCAACTTTCTCGACACAAGGCAGGTTTTCAAGGTCGCGTTCAGCATTGAAGAGGGCATCCCCGCCGTGGACAAAGAGGCTGAAGTAGAGCATATTCTTCTGATTGTAACCTATATCGCCTTCTGTAAGCATCTTGATCTGACGTACCGAAACGAGCAGGAAGGCAAGGGCAAAGCTCACGCAAGTTATCTCAAAGAAGAGCAGGGCGCGCTTCCATCCCTTTCTGTTGTCGCTGATACCCTTGAATGCAACGGTAGTCGGCACTGAGGCGAAGATTGAAGCCGGAATGAGGCTTGAACCTACAAAGAGAGCCATAATCACAAGTACCGTAACCCAGATATTCTTCGGATTGAACAGGTCCGCAACAGGGCAGTCGATGGTAGTTGACAGATAATCCTTCATAAGGAATATCAGAACGGCGGAAAGAGCTCCCGAAACGAGCATCACGAAAAGAGTCTCCCACATAAACTGTATTCGGATATCTTTCTTGTCGGCGACGGTGCAACGCATAACCGCTATAGTGCGGCTGCGGTTCACAAGAGAAGAAATCGAAAGCAGGGCGTAGTTCAGGGCGCAGAGTATGAGCACAAGCACGGTGATGATGGCGATGAAATCCATATACTGAGCTCTGGTGCCAACCATCACCTCCGCTCTCTTGACGGGTACCATCATCAATCTAAGCTGATACTTGTCCACCATCTCGCGCAGTCCATATTTGTCCACCATAGCATTATTCATCCACGCCTCAACATCCACGGCGGATGTCCCCGGACGCAGCTTCACGTATGAGTAGTACTCGTTGCTGTTGTCCCAGCTGGATTCTTTGTCATACTGGGTCTGGTGCATGTACTCAGATACAATGGCATCAAAATGTCCGAGCGAAGTGTTGTACGGGATGTCACGAAACACTCCAACCACGGTCTTCGGGTAATCCAGATTGTCCTTGAGGACTTTGCCGACAGGATCTTCGTTGCCGAAAATTCTCTTTGCCGCCTCTTCCGAGAGGAGCATATTATTGAAATCGCCAAGGCTTGCCGCATCTCCTGTAAGAAGGCCGAAGTCAAGGACCTTGAAGAAAAGGCTGTCACAAGCATACGCCGTGAGCTGATGCTCCGATTTATCTTCGCCTGTCCAGGCAAAAGTCATAGGTCCGAAAATTCTTGTTCCGCTTTCCACTTCAGGGCAGTCTCTCATCAGGGTGTGTGCCAAAGGCGAGAAGGTCAGCTGGTCAATGCCTCCCCCACCATTGGCGGAAGTATTGGTGAATATCTTATAAATCCTCTCGTTGTCGGGAAGAAAGTTGTCATAGTTGTACCTGTAGTTGACATAGGAAAGAAGAAAAACGCCCAGCGCCAGACCAAGGGTCAGGGAAATTATTCTTGAGAGAACACGACCTTTTCTTCTGGTCAGGCTAAAGAAAGCCATTCTTGCATTTACGGACATAGTGAAGCCTTTTTGGTAAGTAATAGATGATTATTTTGCGCGAAGCGAAACAAATGGTGTGCCATTCGTTATAAACCATTATTTATCAATTACTTATAAAATCAACATCCACAAACAGTGTAAAATTTTGTAACAGATGGTGTAAAAAGATTTTACAAACTGCCGGTTTCAGGGCCTTGGGCCGGCGAATTGACTTTGAGGTCATCCTCTTTTTATATCATATTGCCTCCGAGCAGGAGGCATTGCAAAAATAGACATCATTCCTGCTGATAAGCCCGGTTCATCCCATGCGGGTGCTGATCGCTGTCATCAATCTGTCGAAACCACAAAAACATATGGCACTTAATCGGCTATAGTCCAGGCATTTACGCAGTTATGCCTGCTGCAAATTGCAGCAGGCATAACACATTAAAATGCTGATAGACATTGATTTAAGTGCCAGCATTCTCGGCACGATAAAGCTGCCATGAATTATAGATATTGTGCCAGATGCTGTAAAGGCCTCCGACGATGGCGGTTTCCGGGGTCAT
>JAFVOX010000047.1:0-4060 GCA_017505605.1 Bacteroidales bacterium | reverse complement strand
GCTCTCTTTCCGGTCGCGCACGTAAATATGTAATGTGCATTTTCAGGCATAAGATGTATTGATGCATCGACATCCTTGTCAGCAACTGAACCATAGACGATTATCAGATGTGAACACTTACCGGACTTGAGCATAGCGTCCAGCTGGGCAAAGTTGTAGCGCAGTCCGTGCTCGTTGTGTCCTATGTCACAGATCACCCACGGATCATCCGAGACCTTCTCCCAACGGCCGCGGAATCCGGTTCTGGAAGCAGTATGCACTATCGCATCCCCATATATTTCTTCATCCACACCGATCAACCCGAGCGACGAGAGAACATCCAGCACAGCCAGCACCGTCCTGAGGTTCTTCTTCTGATATTCACCCTGAAGGTCCATCTTGGAAAGCAGCTCCGAGCTTCTGTTCCACATAGAAGGTTCCACCCTGTCCGCAACTGTAAGAAGCGACATAATCCTCTTGCGGTCGCCCATATATTCCGACTCTGAGATGTTGGTATACAAGACTTTGCGCTCGAATACAGGAATGGTTTCCGGATGGCTCTCCCCCACCAAGACAGGAACGCACGGCTTTATGATTCCTGCCTTTTCGAAGGCGATTTCGGGGAGGGTATTTCCCAGCATATCACAGTGGTCCAGACCTATATTTGTAATCACACTCAGCACAGGAGTGACAATGTTGGTACTGTCCAGACGACCGCCCAGACCGGTCTCCAGAACCACCACGTCCACGCCCATATCCGCAAACCAGTTCAGCGCCATAAGAGTAGTGATCTCAAAGAAGGACATATCCAGATGGTCGAAGGTCTCCTGCCACTTATGCACGAAATCCCACACGTACTCCTTACTTACCAACTCCAGCTGCGATGAGGTCACCACCCTCATCCTCTCGCGAAAGTCAGTGATATGAGGTGAGGTGTACAGACCGACCTTCTTTCCGGAGGCCGCCAGCACTGAGGTCAGCATATTTGAAACCGAGCCCTTTCCATTGGTTCCGGCTACGTGGATTATGTCATATTTCTTATGCGGATGTCCCATAAGCTGGTCCGCAAATTCCATTGTCGCTATTCCTGGCTTGTACGCACCTGCGCCCACTTTCTGGAAGGATGGGAATCTCACGAAAAGCTTCGCGAGCATATCCTCATACCCTTCAGGTGAAAAAATCTCATTCATACGATAAAAAACGCTTGTTCTAAAGACAAAAATAAGTATTTTTACAAACTTTATCCTCATAAAATCAGGATTATGACCGAAAAAGAATCAGCATTACATTCACAGTACATCATCGACGGTATAAAATGCGACACAACCCCTGCCGAACTGCTCGCGGAATGCTCTGAAGAAGCGATGGAGCCAGCAGACGAGGGCAGAGCGTACGGGGACATCATCGACGAATCGACCGACCCGCCAGTGACATCCTTCATATATGACGAAGCGAAGATCCAGGAATATATCGACGCGTGCTCAGAAGCCGGCACGGGCGAGCGCCCGTTCCGTATGCTGTACCCCGATGCATTCACCAGACAGCGCATAGCCAGGACCTTGACGGACAGGCTCTGGAACAAGGGACATTACCGCCTGTGTGACTTGAGGATATGGGGGAAATGGTCGTGGAACACACGTCCCCTGGGAAATATGGCGGCCTTCTACCTGAGTGTGGAATCAGCCAGCTCCTACCTGTTCGACCTTGGAGTGAAGCTCAGCGGCTACGTCTTTGAAGAGGCGGACGGAGACAGTCACGCACAGTTCTACTCGTGGCTGCCCGACAGAAACGAGACAGAGGAAGAAGGAGGAGACGAGTTCATCTTCAAGGAGTCGCCCTTCGAAAGCCACAATCCCTGGATAGGCGAAGAAAGGAAATGCAGCGCCACACTCGTGCAGGAAGAGGCAAGCACGATCATATACATCCCATTCGACACCTGCTCATACAGGATAGGAGGATCACTTCTCGCTCAGCTTCAAGGACATAACGGAGGAATCGGCCCACACATAAAGGACCCTGACTATTTCATCGACTGCTTTGAAGTTGTGAGAGAATTGGTAGAAGACGGCATTGTGATTGCAGGTGCGACCGTCGCCGACGGAGGTCTTGCGACAGCTGCAGCATCTATGTGCGGAGACTGCGGAATGACCCTTGACATCCACGGTCTTATGGCTTCCCACCAGGAAAGCGACCAGGTGAAGATACTGTTCGGAGAAACGCCGGGAGTCCTGTTGCAGATAAGGGACAACGATATGGATTACCTCGACTCCCAGCTCCTGCTGCAGGATGTCGCGTATTATCCTGTCGGCCAGCCTTGTAGAGAAAAAGGCCTGCATTTCTCCCCTACAGACAGAAGCGGAGTCGCAGGCATTCTTGCCTCTCTTATGGGACAGGCGAGCGAAGGCGAAGACTGACACTGCGGCTGATGCTATTAAATTTCATTTTCTCGCAGAAAATCGTTAACTTCGCGGCGCGAAAATTTGTTTTTTACGATAAGTAATTATTAACTAATATATTAGACACAGAAAGAGTTATGGAATCAAACAAGAAGAGAGTCTATTGCTTCGGTGGTAAAACCGCTGAGGGCAATGGTACTATGCGCGAGCTTCTCGGCGGTAAGGGTGCCAACCTCGCTGAGATGTGTACTTTGAACATTCCTGTACCAGCAGGTTTCACTATCACAACTGAGTGCTGTACAGAATATTACGAACTCGGTGGCGGCTACAACGATGCACTTAAGGCAGAGGTTGCAGAGGCCCTCAAGAAGACCGAGGAGATAATGGGTATGAAGTTCGGCGACAAGGAGAATCCACTCCTGGTTTCTTGCCGTTCAGGTGCCCGCAGCTCAATGCCAGGTATGATGGACACAATCCTCAACATTGGTCTCTGCTCTGAGACTATCCCTGGTATGATCGAAAAGACACAGAATCCACGTTTCGTATATGACGCATACCGTCGTCTCATTATGATGTATTCTGACGTTGTAATGGAGAAGGCAGAGGGTATCGAGCCAGCAGACGGACAGGGTATCCGCCAGCAGCTCGACAGAATGATGGAAGAGGTGAAGGTAGCAAAGGGCTACGCTTCTGACACTGACATCACTGCAGAGGAGCTCAAGGATCTTTGCGACAGATTCAAGGTTCGCGTCAAGGAAGTTCTCGGAACAGAGTTCCCAGATTCAGCTGAGGCTCAGCTTTGGGGATCTATCGGTGGCGTGTTCAAGTCTTGGAACGGAAAGCGCGCTATCGCTTACCGTCGTATCGAGGGTATTCCAGATGAGTGGGGTACAGCTGTAAACGTACAGTCAATGGTATTCGGTAATATGGGTGACAACTCAGCAACAGGTGTTGCTTTCTCACGTAACCCTGCTAACGGTGACAACAAGTTCTACGGTGAGTGGCTTATCAACGCTCAGGGTGAGGACGTTGTTGCAGGTATCCGTACTCCAAACCCACTTAACGAGTCTACAAAGAACCCACACAACCAGAACCTCGCATCTCTCGAGACTTCAATGCCTGAGGTTTACGCAGAGCTCGACGGCATCCGTCTCCACCTTGAGAACCACTTCCGCGATATGCAGGACATCGAGTTCACTATCCAGGACGGCAAGCTTTGGATGCTCCAGTGCCGCGTAGGTAAGAGAACAGGTCTTGCTGCCCTCAATATGGCTATGGATATGCTCGAGGAAGGAATGATCGACGAGAAGACAGCAGTTCTTCGCGTGTCTCCTTCACAGCTCGACGAGATCCTCCACCCTATCCTTGACCCGGCTTCTGAGAAGAAGGCTAAAGTGATCGCCAACGGTCTCCCTGCTTCTCCAGGTGGAGCTGTAGGTGTCATCGCTTTCACTTCTGAGGCTGCAATGGAAGCTGCTGAGAAGGGCATCGCCACTATCCTCGTTCGTGAGGAGACTTCACCAGAGGACGTAGAGGGTATGCGTGCTTGCGCAGGTATCCTTACTCAGCGCGGTGGTATGACTTCACACGCTGCTCTCGTAGCACGCGGATGGGGCAAGTGCTGTATCGTAGGTTGCGAGGCTATGCACATCGACCTCGAGAACAAGGTGATCAAGTTCAAGGGC
>JAFVOX010000046.1:0-19581 GCA_017505605.1 Bacteroidales bacterium | reverse complement strand
GTTCAGAAGGACCTTCAGGAGAAATAACACATAACTAAAGAATACTATGGCAGATTATATTAGCTTATTTGTAAAGTCGATCTTCATCGACAATATGATATTCGCCTACTTCCTTGGTATGTGTTCATACCTGGCGGTATCTAAGAACGTGAAGACAGCAAACGGTCTCGGTATTGCCGTTATCGCTGTGCTTCTTATCACTCTTCCTGTAAACTATCTCCTCAACGAGTACGTGCTCAAGCCAGGCGCACTTGTATGGCTTGGCGAGAAGTTCGCGAATGTAGACCTGAGCTTCCTCAGCTTCATCATCTTCATCGCGGTCATCGCAGCTATCGTACAGATCGTAGAGATGGTTGTGGAGAAGTTCTCACCATCACTTTACTCACAGCTCGGAATCTTCCTTCCGCTCATCGCCGTTAACTGTGCGATCCTCGGAGGTTCACTCTTTATGCAGGAGAGAGATTTCGTGACTATCGGTGAGCCTATCGTATATGCACTCGGTTCAGGTATCGGCTGGTGGCTCGCTATCGTAGCTCTTGCAGCTATCCGCGAGAAACTCTCGTACTCACACGTACCTGCACCACTCAAGGGTCTCGGTATCACTTTCATCACCGTAGGTCTTATGGGTATCGCATTTATGACATTTATGGGTATTCAGCTTTAATATAGGAGGACAAGCTATGCTACAGACAACAATACTTTTTGCTGTGATCGTCTTCGTGATCGTCACACTCATTCTGGTGGCGCTTCTCCTCTTCATCAAGACGAAGCTGACACCTTCAGGAACAGTTAAAATCAATATCAACGAGGGAAGCAAGATCGTGGAGGTGACTCCTGGCGGCAACCTTCTCTCGACACTCGCAGAGCAGAAGATTTTCCTTCCTTCAGCTTGTGGTGGTAAGGGTGCGTGCGGACAGTGCAAGTGCCGCGTGACCGAGGGTGGCGGAGAAATCCTCCCTACTGAGGTCGGCTTCTTCAACCGCAAGCAGATCGCTGCAAACTGGCGTCTCGGATGTCAGGTGAAGATCAAGGAAGATATGTCTATCGAGGTACCTGCATCAGCACTCAGCGTGAAGAAGTGGGAGTGCGAGGTGATTTCAAACCACAACGTCGCAACTTTCATCAAGGAGTTCGTGGTGAAGCTTCCTGAGGGAGAGCACCTGAACTTCCAGTCTGGTGGATACATCCAGATCGACGTGCCTGCAGTCACTGTAGACTACAAGGACATCGACGTAGACGAGCAGTTCCAGGAAGATTGGGAAAAGATGGGCTTGAGAACTCTCAAGATGGTCAACCCGACTCCTACCGTACGTGCTTACTCTATGGCCTGCTACCCTGCAGAGGGTGACATCATCAAGCTCAACGTGCGTATTGCAACTCCTCCATTCGACAGAGCTGCAGGCAAGTGGGTTGATGTAAACCCTGGTATCTGTTCTTCATACATCTACTCTCTCAAGCCGGGTGACAAAATCACCATCTCTGGTCCTTACGGCGAGTTCTTCCTTCCAAAGGATCTCTCTCCAGAGACAGAGCTTATCTTCGTCGGTGGTGGTGCCGGTATGGCTCCTATGCGAAGCCACATTATGCACCTCTTCCGCACTGAGAAGACTGACCGCAAGGTTAACTTCTTCTATGGTGCACGTGCACTCAAGGAGGCATTCTACCTTGATGACTACCACGCAATCGAGAAGGAGTTCCCTAACTTCAAGTTCCACCTTGCACTTGACAGACCGGATCCAGAGGCTGATGCAGCAGGTGTTCCTTACGTTGCAGGTTTCGTACACAACGTTATGTTCGAAACTTACCTCAAGCAGCACGAGGCACCAGAGGATGCACTCTACCTTATGTGCGGACCTCCTATGATGGTCGGCGCGGTAGTAAAACTCCTCGACTCACTCGGAGTACCACCGGAGAACATCCTTTACGACAACTTCGGAGCATAATACACAAAGACAGGCAGCTGGCAACAGTTGCCTGTCTTTTTTATACTCTTTTTTTGGATTAGTCGGAAGAAATTGCAAAATTTGAAGAATGCTTGAAAATCATTGATAATTATGAAAAAACTAGTTTTCTTTCTGGGAGTATGCCTTATGGCAGCGTCTTGCTGCGAGTGTGATAAGAAGTGCGAAGCTCCATCCTATGACACTGAGTATATAGACAGTCTTGTCAGCACATTTGAGGCTCGTACAGATGCACTTCTGGCTGAGCTTACCCTTGAGGAGAAGGTGTCGCTGATGATGAACTCGTCGGCTCCTGTTCCAAGACTTGGAATCAAGAAATATGACTGGTGGAACGAGGCTCTGCACGGTGTTGCACGTAACGGTTCTGCAACAGTGTTCCCTCAGGCCATCGGTATGGCTGCTTCGTTTGACGACGAGCTTCTGTATGAAGTATTCACAGCAGTCAGCGACGAGGCTCGTGTAAAGCATCGTATTGCAGATGAGGCCGGCGATCTGGAGAGGTACCAGGGACTTACATTCTGGACACCGAACATCAACATATTCCGTGATCCTCGCTGGGGACGCGGTATGGAGACTTACGGAGAAGACCCTTATCTTATGGGAGTGCTTGGCGTGTCTGTAGTCAAGGGACTCCAGGGAGACGACGAGTCTCCGATCCGCAAGGCACACGCTTGTGCGAAGCACTATGCTGTGCATTCGGGACCGGAGTCGAACCGTCACTCTTTTGATGTGTCAGTAAGTGAGCGTGACCTGCGCGAGACCTATCTTCCTGCATTCAAGGACCTTGTAGTAAAAGGTGGAGTGGAAGAGGTTATGACAGCCTACAACAGAGTGGACGGAGTTCCAGCAGGAGCAAACGACAGACTCATCAACGAAATCCTGCGTGGAGAATGGAACTACCAGGGCATCATCACATCTGACTGCTGGGCGGTTCCTGATTTCTATGAGCCAGGCAGACACGGCTACAGCCCTGACGCAGCCACTGCAGCTGCAGTTGCCGTAAAGGCCGGAATGGACACTGAGTGCGGAGAATCTTTCGCCTATCTTCCTGAGGCAGTAAGCAGAGGTCTCATCACAGAGGAAGAGATCGACGTTAACCTGCGCCGCCTTCTTCTTGAAAGATTCAGACTCGGCGAGATGGACGGAGTGTCACTCTGGGATCATCTTTCTGACGACATCGTAGAAGGTGAAGAGCACAAGGCACTTGCACTTAAGATGGCTCACGAGACTATGGTCCTTCTTCAGAACAATGACGGAATTCTTCCTCTCAAGACAGACGGCAAGATAGGCATCGTGGGTCCTAACGCAGATGACGAGTCTATGATGTGGGGCAACTACAACCCTATTCCAAAGGAGACCATCACCCTTGTGGAGGCTGTCCGTGAACGTATTCCAGACGTGAAATATATCCGTGGTTGCGGTATCCTCGGCAACGAATACTGCCCTCAGCCAGACCCAAGATCACCGTTTGCAAAATTCGCGACTATGACTCTTGAGGAGGTTGATGCACTGGCAGCGAGATATGCAATCGACAAAAACACCCTCAAACAGTATGTAGAGAGACAGCAGAAGCTCAGAAAGAACTTTGAGCCTGCTCTTGACGTTGCAGACGTGCTCTACCAGCTCAAGGATGTGGACATCGTAATCTTCGCGGGAGGTATATCCCCTGAATTCGAAGGTGAGGAGATGCCTGTACACGTACCTGGCTTCAGCGGCGGCGACAGAACTGACATCGAGCTCCCTAAGGTGCAGAGAGACCTTATCGAGGCACTCCACAACGACGGCAAGAAGGTCATCCTTGTGAACTTCTCAGGAAGTGCAGTAGGACTTGTTCCTGAAAGCCAGCACTGCGACGCCATCCTTCAGGCCTGGTATCCTGGACAGATGGGCGGAACAGCCATTGCAGACGTCCTCTTCGGTGATGTAAACCCTTCAGGAAGACTTCCTCTGACATTCTACAAGTCAGTTGACCAGCTCCCTCATTTCGAGAACTACGATATGGAAGGTCACACCTACAGATACTTCAGAGACGAGCCTCTCTTCCAGTTCGGTCACGGACTCAGCTACACAACATTCGAGTATGGAAAGGCTAAGGTAAAGAACGGCAAGCTCATCATCCCGGTAAAGAACACAGGTTCAGTAGCGGGAGACGAAGTAGTTCAGCTCTACATCAGAAAACCTGACGATCCGGAAGGCCCGATCAAGACCCTCAGAGGCTTTGAGCGCGTGACTGTAGCTCCAGGAAAGACTGTCAAGGTGGAGATTCCTCTCACCGACGAAACATTCAACTGGTGGGATGAGACAACTCAGAATGTAAATCCGGTCCACGGCACTTACGAGCTCTTCTACGGAGGCTCATCAGCCGACGAAGCACTGACTTCGCTTACATATATATATTAAAAGCAATGCCTGGCCAAAAGCCAGGCATCATTATTTATATTTCAGCGGTTCTTACCGCGTGCAGCCGCTATGCAAGCATATCGGCTACGGCTGACATATCGCACTTCTCGCGGGTATATGCCTGCGGAAAGGAGAGGCCTGCGCCTAATATGTCATATCCCATCGATTCGGCCATCGCATTCAGAAGGTTGACACTCGCGCCCGACCACGTGTATGAGCCGAAGGCGAAGAAGCGTCTTCCCTTGATCAGACGTGCCTGGAGGGCTTTCATAAACGTCTCCACAGGTGGGAATATACCATTGTTATATGTTGGGGAACCGACCACGATAGTATCATATTTGAACACATCGCGCAGCGCTCCCGAAACTCCCAACTCGCCGGCATTGTTGCACGCCAGGTCGTGGATTGCATATGGAATACCTCTCGCTTCGAGTTCCATTGCCAGGGCGTCGGCTGCAGCTGCTGTGTTGCCATACATAGAACCATAGACAATGCACACTCCCCTTTCCACTTCATAGCGGCTCATCTTGTCATAGAGGGCAACAACCTGAGGAATCGAGGTCTCCCACACAGGGCCGTGAGTACTGCATATCCTCTTGATTTCCAAGCCACTGAGTTTCTTGAGAGCAGCCTGAACCGGAGTTCCGTACTTTCCTACGATGTTAGAATAGTAACGGATCATCTCGTCGCGATACTCCTCAAAAGTGTCCTCATTGTCGATCACCTCTTCGTCCACCGCCTTGAAAGTACCGAAGGCATCTCCCGCAAACAGAGTTCCCTCCTCAGCCAGCCAAGTCACCATAGTCTCTGGCCAATGCACCATCGGGATCATATGGAAACTGAGGCTGCAACTGCCAAGGCACAGACTGTCTCCCTCTTTCATCACCCGGATCCTCTCCTGCGGAGTGCCATAATAGCCCTGCAACATAGGAACAGTCTTGGCATTCGCCACAATTTGCAGCGAAGGATACTTTTCAAGCATATATGCAATCAGAGACGAGTGGTCAGGCTCCATATGATTGACCACAAGATAGTCGATCGCACGCTCCCCTATCGCCTCGTGCACATTTGCAAGAAACTCCTCCTCAAACCCTGCCTCCACAGTGTCAATCAAAGCAACCTTCTCATCCACAACAAGATAAGAGTTATAACTGACCCCATAAGGCAGAGGCCAAAGCCCCTCAAAAAGCACCTTGTCAAAATCGTTTACACCGATGTAGTATATTCTATCACTGATCTTCTTCATTATTTATATTAATTTAAAACTACGAAAATATAAAAACCTAAGCCGCGACGCAAATTTTTGTGAGGAAAATCTTGCGTCGCAGCGGGAAATCTGGTCAGAATGTTCTTTTCCTGTTCGCGACGCAGGTATTTTGGGCGAAAAGCTTGCGTCGCGGCGGGCTGGTATTTTTAGTTTGGCTGGCGGTTACTGGAGGCAGTATGGTGCAGGGAAATGCATTCCGTAGACCTTGACGTCGCCCTGGCGGGCCATTTCGAGGACTGCTTTGCGGGATTCCACAGCCTGGGCGTGATCCATATCGAATCTTGCGCAGTACTCAGGGTACACACTCTGCAGGGCCACGCCGTGCATAATGTCGCCAGCTATCAGTATATCCCCTATCTTATAGATGGTATGGCCTGGTGTGTGGCCATATGCCTCTATCGGCTCGACTCCGCACGGAAGCGGCCGGTCAGTTGTAAAGAGCTTGATTCTTTCGCCATATGCTTGAGCCAAGACGCGCACTGCTCCGCTTCGCTCCTGCGGCATCTGCATCCACGCATTGAACTCGACTTCGTTGATATATATATCCGCATTCGGGAAGACGCAGGTTCCGTCCTTCATCAGGCCGCCGATATGGTCGCCGTGCATATGGGTTATGAATATATAATCCACTGCCTCAGCAGCAACTCCACAGGAGTCAAGCACAGGCAGGAGGCGTGAATCAGGTGCTCCGTTTGCAGCATCAAACAGAAGGTTCTTAGCTTCGGCATTTCTGCCCGAACCAGTCTCCACCTTCACAAGAAAAGCAGACACAGACGCAGGCACACCATCCTGCAATCCAAGTTCAGCCATAAGGCTGTCCGGAGCATCAGCAAAAAGTGCACGTGCCATAACACGCGGCTGCACATTATCCTGAATAGGAATGATTTCTACATTTGCCTGCTTCGGAGCACAGGCAAGTGCGATAAGAGAGCAGAACGCAAAAAGAGTAAGTTTGAGTTTCATATAGTCTAACGTTTAAAGTGTTTTAAAAAAGTGTCGAGCCAGGCTATGCGGTCGGAGAAGAAGGTTTCGACGTAACGGACTTCTTTTTCCCAGGTGCCTTCGCAGATGAGGCCGACGCTTACGTGCCGGGTGAGGGTGTGCCAGCGGTCGAAGTTGGCTGCCTGGGCTTCTCTTATGCTGGCTGCGACTGACTGCATCTTGGTTTGGAATGCGGGGAGCTGAACCTTAAGCATCTCCCACTCAGCGCGGACTGCAGAGACAAAATACGGATCCTCGAAGAGGCGGCCGAAATACTTCCACTTGCTCCAGATCTGCTGGTGTCTGTCGGGCTGGGTCGGGAGACTGGCCCAGCTTGCATATTCGTCTTCTCTGTAGGCCAGGCCGAGGCTCCATTCTGCATCCCAGACAGGACCTATCTGGAGTTTGGAGTCACGGGACGGAAGGACGTAATACATATTGGGTTCAAGATTGGCGATGAGTTCCTGCACCAGAAACCATTTTGCAAAAGCCTCAACATCAATATATTTCCTATACCCAATCTCCGGATCTTTAAAGGCATCCCCATACAAAGCTGCCTCAAAGTCATTCATAAAGCCGGTAATGAAACGGAAATTCTTATCACCGGAAACAATCTCCCCATCCTCCGGATCCGGATACTTGAATGTGTACCAGTACTGACGATGATCCGTCATAAAGTTCAGGGGTTCCTCCCAGAAGTAGTTGTCATTCTCGAACAGGAAGCCGTCATCTTCGATGTCCACACGGTGAGTCTTCTTTTCAACCTGATCAGTAAGGACATATATTCCCATATATTTACCATTCAGGTAGAGATTGACGTGGCGGTAACGGATCGGATACGGCAGGCCGACGGTGCGGGCGAGTTCGCACATATATGCCGTCCTCATCAGGGACTTGTCACAGTACTCTGCAAGCAGCACCCATTCCTTGTTGGCAGCGAATCCCAGGACACCGAGTTTTTCGTCAAACTTGATCTTATATGGTTTCTTCTCATATCCCCAGGTGGCGTTTCCCCTGCCCTTTGCGCGCCCAGCAGCTGAATATACGATATCTTCGGTCTCCTGAATGGTGACATTGACCTTGACATATTCCTCCTTGCTTTCTATGCCGGCTCCTCCTTTGACATCGATGCTGATGACCGGCACAAAGAGCTCCTCTTCCACCTCAGGCGAAGGAGACGGCTTGGAAGGTCCGTCCGAAGGAATACGATTATTTACGAAGTCATATTCCCCGAGCGTGCAGGATGCAACACAGAGAACTGCCAGAAAAGTAAGAAGTCTGAGTTTCATATATAACTACTTTTTAATGAAGTTCCATTTACAGTTGTCGGACTCGAAGTTATATTTTGCAAGGGTCGGTGTGCTGTCTGCTATGCAAGTAAGAACATAGTCCGGCAGTGACTTTGGAGAGAGGCGCCAGGTGCCGTCGGTCAGCTGTTCTATCCTCCAGAGCTGCTCCGGTGCTCCTGTGTATGCCGGAAGGGTTACCACCTCGGCATCGCCGGTCGCCGCAAGCACTCTGTCTGTGCCCTCAATCTGGATCTTGCAATACTGTCCTCCCAGATAGCCCCCTGCCTCAGGGACGGGAGTGACTGTCCATCTCTGATGAGGCCTGTTCATCCAGTCACCGGCACGTGCAGGGATCTCGCCTTCCGGCCAAGTGCCTGCAACATCCTCAAGGGTCTGGTTAGGATAAGTAACCTCAGGTTCGTCTGACTCCTCCCACCAGCCTCTTCTAGGAATCTGCTGACGGACAAAGTCTACTGCAAGTTCCAACGCATATCCTCTGCGCACTGACGAAATCTCATAGACTCCAGCCTTGAAAGAACTTCCGGCAACCGGCCAGTCGTTCTCCCATAAGAGTGGACGTATTGCAAGGACACTGCGGGCGCTGCGGTCCAGGTCAGCCTCCCAATGGAAGGACATCTTCTCCACACCTTCATCCTCAATATAACGGCCGAAATGACCGGCTCCGAACTGACGGTCATCAGCGTCTATCACCATCTTTCCTCCTCCTGCAATCATATCGCGGCCCACGTTGTCAAGATAAGGTCCTGTGACACTGCGCGAACGGCCCACAACAATATTGTAGGTAGAATTTACACCGTCGCAGCAGGTTCCGTGCGTTCCGAGAAGATAGTACCAGCCGTCACGCCAGATGATTGTAGTCGCTTCGCAATCTATGGCTATATTGACAGGTTCGTTTTCCTCGACACGGGCGCCTGTCCTTGGATCGAGTTCTACGATACGGATAAAGCCGAAATATGTTCCATATGTGCACCAGAGACGTCCGCTAACCGGATCCATAAACAAGCCTGCATCTATGGCATCGCAGTCTTCATCAACCTGCGAAGAAGCCACTTCAACAGCCTCAGTGTAAGCGAAATCCGGAGACTCCGGATCAAGAGTCCTGTTCCACATCGTAAGGATACGGCCGGCGTGACCGCCACCAAGTCCTCCGCCTGTCGAACTATATGCAACCAGATAGCGGTCACCTATCTTGAGGGCGTCTGGAGCTGCGCCGCCACCCGGGCGAACTGCTCCCGGGTACCAGTTCCAGCCGTCTTCTGAAATGAGGCCGCCGCCACCGGTTCCGAAGGTATAATATTTCCCTTCGCATTTCATAATTGTAGACGGGTCGTGGATCCACGGCTTTCCTTCCTGCGCAAGGGCAGAAACAGATATAAGGGCAGATGCCGCTATAGATAATATCTTTGCTGATGTCTTCATATCCGTCTATTTGTTACGAATGTCATAATTCATTACAGGATTGCCGTCCTCATCGATGAATCGTACGCAGAAGTCGCTCATACCCGGGCCATTGATGACAGCACCGGTAAGTATATGACGGCCTTTCTTGAGGGTAAGTCTCTTTGATGCAGCATCATCCATAACCATACGTCTGTCACCGGAAAGGATGAGGACTTCCTCGCCGTCAATCCACCACATAGATGCCGAATTGGAACCTACCGCAAGGCGGATGTCCTCTATATCCTCCGGCACATCGATCACCGTCACCGCACGGCATATCATACCATAACGGCCGGTTCCAGTACCTACTGCATAACGGTAAAGCTTGACATTGAAGAGTTTACTGTCCAAAGAATGCCACACCAAGGTAGTATCCTTGACTTTCTGTCCATCTTTTGGCAACGTGAAATCGCCCTTGTTCCATCCTGTGTCCAGATTCTTTCTGACGTAGCTGTCCACAAAGACTGTATTGGCACGGTTAGGCTTGCTGATAGGCTCAAGAAGGAGCCAGCGGCGGATGAAACCCTGCTCATCGGGGCGTATTGACTCAGTTGAAGGTGTACTGAAATATGGAGCAAGAGCCGGATACTTCTCCACAAGATCGGCACCCTTCCTCTTTGCGTCAAGCGAAAGAGGAATTGAGGCCAATACCATCGCCACAGCGACAAGCGCAGTTATATACTTTTTCATATATATATTAACTATTCAGGAAATATGATCTTATATTTTCCGCTCATATGCATAAATGCAAACAGGCGCAGAAGGCCATCATAATAGGCATCGAAATAGCCGTCCTCGTAAGGTACGTTCTCCGAGTGCCACAATGCGTCCACGAACTCCTTGTTGATGCTGTGCTCAGTAAGAAGTGAAGCCGCTCCAAGAGTGGACACAAGGCCTACAGAATGGCGAAGGGCCTTTGTCCAGCTTCCTGCAGGAAGGATTTCATCCTCCGAAGGAAGGGTGCCGTCAACACGGTACTGGTCCACATATTCATTCATACCCTGGGAGTAGAAGAAACGCTGGATCTTTTCTCCATATTCCTTCTGCCACTGAGCATCAGCGCAGGACCACGAATAGTCCATTGCTATGTTCATCGGCACTCGCCACGAATCATAGCGGAAATTGCCTGTACCGAAATGGCTTCCATTGAACACCCTTATAGAACCGTCATAATTGCTGTAGTCAGGATTGAGTCCTGTCTCCTGGTGAGTCGCCTTATGAAGGTATTCTCTTGCGGCCGCAGCACACTCGAGCCAGAAATCCTCACGGCCGTCATCAGCCCATCTCGCCCACACCTCATAGAAGGCAGGAATATGGTACGACGGATCTGTAAAGGAATAACCGTAGCCGGTCGGAGTGAATGTAATCAGCTTCTGCTCAGCATTTATGAAGTTATAGACTCCGTCAGTACCGTCCTTTGCAAAAGCGCAATCAAGAATATTCTGAGCCTCAGCCTTATAGTCAATGCCTGTGTCATTGCCCCAACGGTTGGACGCAAACAGGAGGGCTGTCACATAGTAGAGCTCGCCATCAGAAGCCGGACCTTGCGAATTACGGGTACCGTCCACTCCGCAGCTCCAGGCAAAATAGCCTTCGAGAGGACCGTCTGAATGCTGCATATATTTCTTGCACCATCTGAAGAGTCTGTCAAAGATGTCCTTGCGGCCCATCTGCACAGCCGCCATCATTCCGTAGGACATTCCTTCGGTGCGGACGTCATTGTTCTTTATGTCGGAAATATAGGCAAGGCTGTCCTCAACCTCGAAGTAGACCTTGTCCGGTCCGAAGAAGACCTCATCGAACACCTTATTTACCTTGGCCTCGACTGCCTCCGGAGTGTAGCCGGCCTCAACGAAGACATTTCTATATTTACGTGTCTGGAAGGCTCCCTTTGCAGCAGGTACAAGTGACTTTATTCCGGCCCTTGTCTGCACCACCGGTCTGATGGTTCCGCCAGGATTGTAAAACATCTCATCCACGCACACGCTGCGGCGTCCGGTAGCCGGTCCATATCCATCCAGAGAAAGGCTTGAGTTGTGGTAGAAGAAATAGGTCTTGCCCTTGTAGTCGATAACGCCCGGATGGATGGTAAAACTGTCCTGTCCCATTCCTGTAAGCTCTCCCATAAAGGTCCACGGCCCCTCCACATTGTCAGCCATAGCATATGATATGGTCTCAAGAGGATTTCCCATTGACGCATAGACATTATAATAATGTCCGTCGCGCTTATAAAGCCAAGGGCCTTCCACATAATTCTCCATCGGAAGAATCTGGATCTCGCCGTCAAGCTCTATCATATTCTTCTTCAGCTTCACCAGGAAGCAGGTGCCGTTGCCCCAGCTCATCCAAGGAGTGCCGTCATCATCGATCATCACTGTAGGATCGAAGTCGTTCCACCACCCTCTCGGGCCGTTGTCTGTCATCGAGTCCACGATGAGAGGCTTGCCGATGGCATCGACATACGGGCCTTCAGGCCTGTCTGCGACTGCCACGCCCACAGCCTTGCAGTCCGGATCGCCGCACTGGGTGGACACATAGAAATAGAACTTTCCGTCCGGTGCCTCGATTGCCTGAGAAGCCCAGGCCTCACCAACCGCCCAACTGAAATCAGTCGGCTTCATCACCACACCGTGGTCGGTCCAGGTGTGCATATCCTCTGTCGAATAGCACAGCCATTCAGTGATGTTGAAGCCATATTTGCCTTCATAACCAGGTCTGTCCTCAAAGCATTCGTCGTGTCCGCAGAAGAGGTACAGCCTGCCGTCTGAAGCCACCATCGGCGCCGGATCGGCCGTGTACTTGTCACGTACAAGAGGGTTACCTTCATACTCGAAGGTCTTCTTCTGGCTGCAGCCTATCAGACACAGGCCCGCAAAGATAAGGATTACGACGTTTTTCATATTCATATAAATTTAATCCAATCAACTTCCAATGTCCCTTCCGAAAGGAGCGCAACCTCCAGGTCCTGTATATTCCTGACTCTGAATGGCATAGGCAAGGTAACCTCAGTCCATTCAATCGATGGCGGTATGACAAATTCTGCTCTTTCACCTGCTGTCACTGCTACCTTGCATCCATCAGGAGATTTGGCTCTGAACACAACTTTCTTCGGAGCCTTCTTTCCGAAATCCAGGTCATCGAATCTTACAGAATCTCCGGCCTTGGCGAACACCGTCTTCCATCCCTTGAACAGGTCAGAGGTGTCAACATATTCTATATATGCCCCGTCAATGCTGCTGTAGCGGTCTATATGCACCTGTGATGAAGCCTTGACAGGACCGACACCGCGCAGGGTAGGAATGACCTCCTGGATCGTGCCGTCCTCATTGAAGAAGACCCTGTCGATACGCGCAGAACGGTTTTTGTCGAACGAAGGTGAGTAGTCATTGTGATGATAGAAGAGATACCACTCCCCTTTATACTCGACAAGCGAATGATGGTTTGTCCAGCACCCTGTAGGTGACTCCTTCATAATCAGGCCCTTGTACTCGAAAGGGCCAAGCGGATTGTCACTCACTGCATATGCAAGAGTTTCAGTGTTTTCCCTTACCCACGGATAGGTGAGATAATATTTACCGTTATACTTAAACGCGAAAGGTCCTTCCTTGAAACCCGCTGGAAGAGGTTCGTCAAGACGAACAGGGGTACCGTCAAGTTCAAGCATATTGTCCTTGAGTCTGCAGCCGCTGAGTCCCATACCTGACCAATAGATATATGAAGAGCCATCGTCATCCACCAGGACACAAGGGTCTATTCCGAAGACTCCCTTGATCGGCTCGGGCTGTGGCGTGAATGGTCCTGAAGGGCTGTCTGCGACAGCTACTCCGATACCGAAGCCGAAACCATCTGCCGGGGCATCAGGGAAATAGAAATAGTATTTACCATCCTTGTACACGCAGTCCGGAGCCCACATCGCATAGGCATCGGGCTTACCCCAAGGCACATCCTCCTGGCGCAGAATCACCCCGTGGTCCGTCCAGAGAGTCAGATCCTCAGACGAGAACACGTGATAGTCCGGCATACTGAACCAGGCAGAACCGTCAGTGTGCGTGATGACACTTGGAATGTCGTGAGACGGGTACATATATATCTTACCCTCAAATACTCTGGCTGTAGGGTCAGCAGTAAATTGTCCAGTGATGATTGGATTGGTTCCAGTCAGAACAGCTTCTACTTCAACCTGCGGCTGAGCGCACGCAGCCAATAGGAAGGCAGCAGCTATCAAGGTCAAATTCCTCATTTCCGATATATTACTATTTCAACAAAGCCTCCAGCATCTGCTCGTCGACCGGGCCTGTCAAGCCTGAAAGTACGCCGAAGCCGTCCTCCCCTTCGCGATAGCACCACACTGTGCGGGCGATTCCCATTTCATCGAAGACATCATTTATGTCAGTAAGCCAGCCATAACGCTGTTGGTCATTGACCTCGTCTGAGAGGCAGCCGTACTCACCGCAATAAACAGGTATTCCATAACGTTCGGCGACCTCAACTGCCATTGTGAAATCACGGACGAAACGATCTTTGTCATATTTCTCCGAAGTCCATCTGCCGAATGCAGCCTGCTCGGCTGCAGGGCGCGACCCGATCTGCTCTTCTGTCACTGTCTGACCAGGATAGTTGACCTCACCGCCATAATCCTTGTATTCAGTCCAGCTTGCCTGATAGTGAGTCAATATCATAGGCTCATAATAGTGGAAGCTGAGGATGATGTTCGGGTCGCCTTCTGGAAGCGCGAGGTACTGGGCTGTCGAGTAGGACTGCCACATATTGCTTCCTATCACGATCACCCTGTCCTTTTCATTCTCACGGATTACAGAATAAGCCTCTCTGACAAGCTTGTTCCAATCCTCGTGATCATCAGCAACAGGCTCATTCATAAGCTCATATGCAACCATTGAGGTGCTGTAATCCTTGAGTTCCGCTGAAAGTTTTCTCCAACATTCAAAGAATGCCTCCTGTGCAGCCTTCTCAGTAAACAGAGGCTTATATGCAGCATTGAAATGGTGGCTTCTGAGAATGTGCAGGTCCACAATTGCCCTCAGATTGTACTTTCCACAAAGCTCAAGTGCCTTATGGAGCAGTCTGAAAGCCTTTTCATCCTTGGTACCGTCTTCAAGGAACATCTGCTCCTCATCAATCGGGATCCTCACGTGGTCAAAACCCCACTGAGCTATCTGACGGACATCATTCTCAGTGAAATACTGCTCTCTGAACTCACCCCTTGCCTCACTCTGCGACAACCAATGAGCAATGTTTACGCCCTTGCTGAGGACAAACTTATCATCAGACTCTTTCTGAGCACAAGAAAAGACGGCTGCAACAGCCAGGAATAGTAAAAGAAGACGTTTCATAGATTAGTTGATCAGTTGTTATTGATTGGGTTAGTGCCATAAATATGTCAGCACTACAAATATATAAATTATATTGGGACACACAGTCATTTGAACGAGATCAATGCATATAGGGCAGCTCTTACGAGCTGCCCTATATTTATAACTCATTGATTATCAATTTATTAATACTCCTCCTCGTTGAAGAAATCTTACGCCCGTATTACCCCTTGATACCCACCGACATATAATGGACTATCTCGTTTGGGCAGTATTCGGGCAGTCTCTGGCTCATTGAGCAGTGCCGAAATGCATTTTTCGCTGACCTGAAAATGCCTCAAAATCTACTACTCCTCTTCCTCGTGGAGGAGAATAATAATAATTCTTCTTTTTCTCCTGTCGGGTAATCGTTATTTCTTGCGTAATAAAAGCACTAAAGTGATAAGAAGTGCAAGATCAACAGCAAGAGAGCCAATGGACGACAGAATATTATAATACGGATAATATTGCGTAGGTACTTTGACTAATATAACTCCCCAAAGTGAGAGTAAGACACTTGGAATGAATGGAGTGCATTTCACAAACACATTGACCTTTCTGTCAACAGGGCTTGCATTTATGAAGAGGAAAAGTCCCACTATGGCAATAATGTTTATCAGTAACACACCATATTCCAATCCTCCTGAAAGTATTTCTGGTGAGGTCCTTTTTAGGATATGTATCAAAGCTGAAGAGATAGGTTTCAGCATCATCAGCAATAGTCCAACCTTGTATCTCTTATCAGTGTTGTACTCTTTAATCCTAAAAAACATTATCGGCACAAAGAGGAACAATACCCAGAACATCGCTTCAATAATGTCACCATTCCTAAAGAGAAAGCGTTCCCAATAATATGAAGGATTATTTACACTATTGGCGATATTCCAAGCATCTTGGAGAACAGGTAGTGAATAATAACACAGCAAGAGCACGGTAAATTGACGCTTTGGTTCAATGGTTTTTGTTTCTTGTGTCATACTATGATATGGCTTAGTTGTAACTAATTGTAAATGTATGCAAATAATCTCAAAACACCAATAGAGTGACACAAAAGTGCCCCACCTAGACTGACTGAATTAAGCAAGTATTTAGACAAAAAATGACCGACTGGACTGTCCAATCGGTCATTGTAAATCGTTGATATTTAGGCTTATAACCTTTACCAACCTACTAATACTCCTCTTCATTCCATAATATACTATTTCACCATAAGGGATTGGTAGATAATACCTTTATGAATGTCAAAGTCGTAACAGTATAACTGGTAAATAAACATATTTTTCCTCATTTTACCACCCTTTAATATACTGATTTCCAACAACATACAGTATAACTATTGAATAACCTCGAACTCATCAACTTCTGGGATAATTGCGAGTCCATATCCTTCTAAATGTATCTGTCCCATTCCGTCTATGTGACTTATGACACCGACCACTCCGTTCATCCTATGAACATATGGATCAGTTCCGTTACTGTCATCCATTCTGATGACTCTGATTTTGTCTCCTACTTTCATAATTCTTTAATCTATTAATGTGACTTCCTCATCTGCAAAAGAATAGTATCCATTGTCAGTTATTATAATATGATCCACTAACTGTATCTCCAGAATCTTACCAACCTTACTGACATTCCTAGTAATGTTAATATCACTTTCTGACGGTTTACAACACCCCGACAAATGATTGTGAAACATTATCATTCCTGTCGAATGGTGGTTCAATGCAATAGAGTAGATTTGTCTTAAATCTATAACGGTACTAGTCCAACCACCCGAAGTAACCCTTTCAAAGGATATTGGTTCATTGTTATTGTTGAGATATAATATCCATAGTTCCTCGTGATCGAGTCCCTTAAAGACATCGTTTGCATATTTAAATGCAACTAATGAAGTATTTACCTGTATTCTCTTTTTCATACTTTAATCTGTCGTTGAATAATAATACTGTAACTCATCTCCTTTGAGATTCTCGACACACCATTCATCTAATTTCGTGTATAGTTCTAGATACAACTGATAAAATTCGTCGTTTTTATTATACCATCTCCACAACTTCCAGTTGAGGACTAGACAGAGTTCTGTGATGTATATATGATTCCAATTCCATCGAGTGAAACAGGATTCATAATTAGACCTGATTCCCTCTACTCCGAATATCTCGGAGATACTAAAATCGAGATAAAAGGTCGTCTTAACCTCATATCCCGTTTCTTCTTCGATAGTCCAATCTTCCAACATCATATCTTTCCCGTCATTACTGATTGATAAAACTCTCTCCATCGTACTTTGACAACTTCCTCATTACACTTATCACAACATCGACCGTCTTTGACTGGTTGAGAATTGTGACCGTAACCATCTATGGGGTTCCCACAGATACTACAGATTTGGTCCTGATTTAATTCTTTTTCCATATTAATAGGTTTTATAGGTAAATAGATTTGAGTTTCCTGAGGGTATTCAGAGAGGTTCCTGTGATACTTCTGATGTTCCTCAACGAAATTCCTTTCTTCAACAACGATATATCTTTGGAATATTGTTCTCTATATTCCGTATCAGACTTACGATAGGTTGATGGTCGACCCATTTTGATTCCCTCTCTACGACACTTGGAGATGTACTGTTCCTGACCTGACTTCATCCTTTCACGAATGGTCAACCTCTCCATTGAAGAGATCTCCAACAGAATAGTCGTGATGAGTGATGTGAAGAGAATGAGGAACTGAAAAAGGAACTTAAGAGATGCAGAGATGTATTTCTAGAAACAATTGAGAAATGGGAAGATAGTGTAGAGAGGTTAACAAAAAAGGGTGTCGAATGACATTCTTTTTTACTATATAACTAATACACAATACCCTAATGACTGTTGTTCATTTGAAAAGGATTTTCTAATTTTGAAGTGTCTTTCAGGAATACCTGTATGACATCACATATTGTGAAAGCGTTTCCGCAAGAGATAATCTGGTTCGGGAGTTAACTCTACGCTTTATTATCATTGCAACACCATCTTGGAGCTGGATAGAGTTAAAAGAACACTATTATGAAGAAAGAAACATTGTACGTATCTCCATGAAATCATTACAGAGGGTGTATTCTGCATAAGTAATGGTCTCGACATGGACACTGATGGCGGAAATATGTAATAAATAATCTGATAACATTATGAAAAGATCATTCATTTCGATTCTTGCAGCTGCAGGACTTCTTCTTGCTGGCTGTGCAAGGGACTTCTTCCCTAGGGAAGACTGTGACTATGTTGATGAATATGGTATTAACCACGGTAAGGGTGTCGAGATAGACGGTGTTGTCTGGGCACCTGTGAACTGCGGTTATCATAAATCAGATTACAGGTATGGTAAACTTTATCAGTGGGGCAGGAAGTATGGACAGGGGTATGATGGTAGTCTTTATGATGTTGATGGAAATTATATAGGAGAATATTCTGACGCTTCAGTACCTTCGATTGTTTCCGGTCCAGTTTCTCTTGCTGCCGGTCAGTCAGAGTCTAATTCAAATAAGTTTTATACTTCTTCAAGTGATGGGCCTACCACTCAGAATGACGCATTATGGAACAGTGGTACTGAGGAAAATCCAGTAAAGACCGAGTATGATCCTTGTCCCGAAGGTTGGCGTGTTCCTACTTATGCAGAGTTGGATAATCTGAGTTCAAATAAATCAACTTGGACTACTAATAATGAACAGGTTGGTTATTGGTTCAGCGGTAGTGAGCCTTATTCAGCTTCGGCTTCTCGCGTATTTTTTCCTGCTGCCGGCAGCCGTCACCACTACTACGGCAACGCCAGCCTTCGAGGCTGCAGCGGCGTCTATTGGTCGTCGAGACCCATCGGCTACAACGCCTACTACCGCGCCTTCAGTAACGGTCATGTCAACATGTACTACTGTTGTCCTGAGTACGGGTTCTCTGTCCGTTGCGTCCAGGTAACCGACTAAGTTGCTGATCTTTAGCGAAGAATAACGACTCCTTGCGAGAAACATCCTATAACATTCAACCACTCTTCGGAGTGGTTTTTTATTACTTGTACCATTGTCTTCAAACATCCATATTCACACTCTTACTGAATTTTAAACAGAGGTTTGTAATATATACATATTCCTTGGGGATAGAGACTATGACCTTGCTAACTTATTCTCACCACTTTCTGTGGACGGTCTCTATCCCTTTCTTATGTTTTATGAACAGACCTTAAAATAACAGGAGAGAAGGACTTTAATTCTTCTCTCCTGTATCAAATTCATTTTGTATCAATTTAATATATCCATATATATCCTGATACAAATTGAACTGTATCTATTTATGATAAAAATTTTTTTTGACCGTTTCCTAACTAACATTGTCCTTCCTATAAGGTTCGTGATGATTCAACATTAAGAAATTTATAATGTCTATCGGTGAATAGTAGACCTTACTTCCAATTTTTGTATATCCAAGATATCCTTTGGTTCTATAATCTCGAAGTAATCTATCCGAACAACCCAATAAGACCATCAAATCAGTGTCGGTATATACCTCTTTTTTGTAAAAACCAAGGTATGGATTTACATCAATTGTGTCGTCAGTTTTCTTAGTTGTAACTCTTCTCATATCTAAACATTTTTAACATTAAACTTCCAGTCCTCGTACAATATAATATATGTAATATCACTCCGAAATTCACCGAACATACCTTATTTATGAGTATAAAAATCGAGAGGGCGACTAATAAGTGATTTAGTCGCCTTCTTTCGTATTTATATGGACATGATGACAGTGGCGGTAGGGTAAGTTTGGCTTGGTTTCGTCGGAACGAGTTCCGACTTCATCCCTCCCACGACTTCGTCGCGGGTCCCT
>JAFVOX010000045.1:0-44013 GCA_017505605.1 Bacteroidales bacterium | reverse complement strand
TTCCGACTACATCCCTCCCACGACTTCGTCGCGGGCCCCTCCCGTTCACGAGGCCACGGGCGGCCACGCCATCCAAACTTACCCTACCGCCACTTCAGAGCATACACAATAGCCTTTTGCTATCATCTTTCTGATATTATGCGTGACAGCTATGGCAGCGAACTCTGCATTTACGAGTCGCTTCCCTCTATAGCTGAACCTCTTGAAGTGATTGTCATATTTGATCTGTCCGAACACGGCTTCCGGCTCGATCGGTCTCCTGCTTCGATGCATCAGACCTTCGTCACTTGTCAGCAGTTCTCTGGCCATAGCGCGTAGCTCATTGTTGCGATGGTTCACCTCAATGATTCTCGCATTGTATTTTCCTTTATAGCACATGCTTCTCAACGGGCATCTTGAGCAGTCTTTAGCACTTCAAATATAACAAAGCTTCCTGATATTAAAATAGTTATTCCTTTGACTATCAAAAGAATAGCTATATTTTTATGCTGTGTTTTCAAGAGGGAGGATGGTAGTGATTGCGGAGGCGTGTCCACCCCCGGACACGGGCAGGGGGAGGGGCCCGCAAGATACGAGTTCCGCAAAGCGGGACGAAGTAGATTGTGGGAGGGGCCGGAGTGAGCGAAGCGAACGGAGTCCTCCGCAATCACTATCATCCTCCAGGTGCAACACCATATATAGAAAAGAGACTGACTAATCAGTCATATTGACTTTTTAGTCAGCCTCTTCTTCTAAATATTTATATATGGTTATTTGTTTGCTTCTGATGTCGCTACCAGGTCGAGAGCTTCGGCCAGGATTGTTATCGGGTTCTTCACCTGATACTCTGTCGACATCTCGATCTGCCATTTGCAGGTCTCGCATTCGCAGGCTACGAAGTCTGGCTTGACGCTGTTGATCTGGTCGAACAGTGGCTTTCCGATTGCCTGTGACACAGGGTAGTTCTCCTTCTTGAATCCATAGGTTCCGGCGATACCGCAGCAGGTACTGTCAAGCATTGTGAACTCTACTCCCGGAATCATTCTGATCAGTTCAGTCGAGAAGATGCTCCATCCAAGCTTTGCCATATGGCAAGGTGTGTGGTAAGCGATCTTTGCCTTGTAGTCTTTCTTGAACACCAGCTTGACCTTGCCTTCATCGACGAGTCTGTAGATGAATCTTGTTGCCAGGTCGATATGGTCTCTGATGTCAGAGTTGTCCATTCTAAGAAGGTGAGGGTACTCGTCGCGGAGTGTGAAAGTACAGGTAGATGAGACACCGATGACAGGCATCTGTCTCTCTGTCACGCTCTTGCGGATGTTTTCGATGTTGACTGCGGCATTTTTCTTGGCCTGGTCGATCATTCCGTTGGAGATGAGCGCTACACCACAGCATTTCTCTTTTTCAAGGAGGTGTACGCCGTAGCCGAGAGCGTTCATAACGCTTACGAACTCCTTACCGAGCTCCGGATAGTTGTAGTTTGTAGAACATCCGTGGAAGAAGCTTATGTGACGCTTGAACGAATCCTGGAATGACTTCACGTTCTTTCTGTACCAGCTCTCGAATGTCTTTGAAGCGTACTTTGGAAGCTTTGCGTGCTTGTCTACCTTGAGGACTGCATCCATCACAGCCTTAGCCGGCTTGAGACCGAGGGCGAAGTTTGTGATAGGAGCAACCTTTGTAGCAAGCGAACCTACAAAGTCAGTGCTTGCAAGCATTCTGTCTCTCAAAGTAGGAGAGCTTGTGCTGTACTTGATTCGGGCAGCCTGGATGATGTCGCCGATGCGTACTCCTGACGGGCAGGCAACCTCACACCTCTTACAGTTAAGGCAGTACTTCAACGTGTCATCAAAGAAGAGCCCCTTCTTGAGTCTGAGTCTCTCTCCGTCAGGACCGGCCTGCTTAGGACCTGGATAGAGAGGGTTCACTGGAACGACAGGACAATATACTGTGCAGACTGTACATTTGATACACTGCTCGAAATTGTTCTCGCTTATGTTTTTCTCTTGCATTTTTATGTTCTGGTTCATATCCTCTTCTCCTATTTCTTCAAGATGTTGTCAGCTGCATAAAGTGCCGATATGATAGCTGTTCCGCCTCCGCAGCCTTCGTAGAGGGCGTTGCTTCCGCTCAATATTGATCCGATTGCATAAAGGTTGGAAACCGGCTGTCCCTTCATCTGAGCGTTGAGCTCTGATGTGACCTCAGCTCCGTAAGAGATGTATTCCTGTTTCTTCCAGAAGTTTCTGTCAAACCATTTGTCTCTGCCTTCAGCGAATGTGATGTCTACGCCGAATACAGGCTCGATCACATTGTCCGGTGTCGCTACCAGACCCTTACTGAAGAAGCTTCCTGTCGCAAGGACGAAGTTGTCTGCGTACACTCTTATGTCACCGAAGTTTACTGTACCTACGCTTGTGACATTGCCGTTTTCGTCAAATGCAGCGTCTGTCACTGTGTCTCCAAGGAGGAATCTTCCGCCTGCCTTTTCAAACTCAGCCTTGAGGGTCATCTGAGAACGGATGCCCGGTACTGAAGGCGGCATAGTCGCCACGAACATTGTCTTTACGCCGATCGCAGCCCTCATCTTCTCAACCACGCTTGCGTCCTTGAGACCGAACACTGCAGGAAGTACAACCACATCATCATCCTTGATCATCTCCTTGACCTGGGCTGCAGCCTTCTCCCATATGCCGTCGCGATCCATTACTCGTGCGATGTTTGTCGCTCTCATCTCGCTCGGGTTCTTGCGGAGTCTTTCCATCTCCTCAAGCTTGATAGAAGAAATCCTGCACACTGTTCCCTGCTTCTCGAATGAATCCGCAAGGAATTTTGTGTTGAAGTCAAGATAACCAAGAATGTTGACTATCAATGCTTTGGTTCCGATCTTTTCGTCTTTTGATGCAAGAGGAGTGAAGTCTCCCAAGGTCAGCCAGGCAGGTTTGCGCTCACCTGTAGGGGTGATTCGCCAAGAGTTCTTTTCTGCGTTGCCTGCAACCTCGATTCCACATTCCTTGAAGAATGCGGGAGCTTCATCTGCATATTTCTTTACATTGTCCTTGCCTATGATGACATATGGATGCTCCTTGTTCAATGAAGCGATGGCTTCGATAGGATTGTCCACCTGTGTTCTGTCAGGCAGTCTTCCAAGAAGGTCGAATGTACCTGATGAGAAGTGCATTGCACTCTGGCCTGCAGAAATGATTGCACATCTCTTTCCCGCTTTCTGGAGTCTGATTCCACATACAAGTCCTGCGAGACCGCCTCCGATTATCACTGTATCAAATCTCATAACTTCTGCCTTCTTTATTTTGTTTCACATTCCTCACCGCCTTCAAGGCCACATACTCCTGAGTAGATCCACTGTGAGTACTCGCTCTCTCTGAGCGTGTCACCCCAGCATATCGGATACATACCCTTCCATCTCTCGTTCACGAAGCTCTTAAGGTCGTTCTTCGCTCTGTCTGTGCACTGGTGCGCGTCTGCAAGCAGACCCGCCGCCCTGCACGCGCAGAGCTCACCCTGACAGGTACCCATTCCGACTCTCGTTCTTCTTCTCAAGTCCACAAGGTTGTGTACATCGAGTTCATCGATTGCATATTTCACCTCACCGATGGAAACTTCCTCACATTCGCACACGAGACTTGAAGAATACTCGTCTGAAAGCTTGATGTTCTCAACTCTCGAGCCGTGACGACCTACAGAAGCCTTCTGTGTCGCATTCGGCTTGCTCCAGGTCTTGGTAGAGATCTCGTCGATGTTCTCTTTCTCCGATCCCGGAAGAGGTGTGTCCATAGTGATACAGCTCTGTGAGACGCCGAGCTTCTTGCATACGAGGTCAGCAGCCCACTCTGCCATAAGTCGGTAGGTCATAAGTTTACCTCCGGTGATGCTGATGAAGCCCTTCACACCGTCTCTTGTCTCGTGGTCGAGGAGTACGATACCGCGGCTGATGTTACGTCCTGATGGGTCGTCATCTGTGGCTACGAGTGGTCTCACACCTGCATATGCCCTGAGGATACGTGTGCTTGCAAGGCTCGGTGCGAGCTTCTCACCTTCTTTAAGGAGTACATCGACTTCGTCAGGAGTAACGTACATATTGTCGCACTCTTCGAAAGGAATGCGGCTTGATGTTGTACCGATGAGACAGATTGTGTCACCCGGTACGAGGATGTCTGCATTGGCTGGCTTGCGGCAGCGGTTCAGGACCACGTTGTTCACTCTGTGGCCGAAGATCAGGAGGGCACCCTTTGCAGGGAACATATTGATCTTCACACCTGCGAGTTCAGCGATGTGCTGTCCCCAGATACCGCTGGCATTTACAGTGATAGGGGCATAGAACTCTTCAGTCTGCTTTGTGATGTGGTTGTAGATCTCTACTCCCTTTACAGTGTCGCCCTCTTTGATAAGGCGGGTCACTTCGCTGTACACCTTCACAGTCGCTCCGTGAAGTTTCGCGTCGATCACGTTGGCAGATGTGAGTCTGAACGGGTCTACCGCACCGTCCGGAACCTTTACGGCTCCGATGATGTCCGGGTTGGCAGACGGCTCCATCCTCAACGCCTCCTTAGGGTCGATGATTTCTGCTCTGATGCCTGCCTCAAGGCAAGATTCTACAAATTTAGCCTGATAAGCAAGATCATCTTCCGGAAGTGTAAGGAACAGACCTTCAGTCTCTTCCACACAATGTCTCGCAATTTTGCGGAGAATCATATTCTCCTTGATACATTCCTCAGCTGATTCCTTGTCAGTGACGGCGTAACGTGCTCCACTGTGGAGAAGACCGTGGTTTCGACCTGTCGCTCCTGTAGCAAGGTCGTGTCTTTCCACAAGAAGAACCTTCAATCCTCTGAGGGCACAGTCTCTTGCTGTACCTGCTCCTGTGATGCCGCCTCCGACAATGATCACATCGAATTCATTGCCTTTTGTCGCTGCTGCCATAATTGATTTATTTTTGTTGGTTTTTCTTATTCTTTCGGTTTACCTTCTTAGCCTGCCTTACGGATTTATTCTGCTGTTTCTTTTCAGCCTTGAGCTCCGCCTTTCTCTGTCTGGCCTCACGCCTCTTTGCCAGCATATCCCTCAGGCCGTCTCCCATATTTGCTACGAAGCGAGGGAATCTGCGCTCGATCTTTCCGTATTTTTCCTGGATGAACGAGTCCGAATGGCGCTCGATCTTTTCCTGATATATCTCATCATATGCGATGAGGATGCAGGTCTCTTCGGCCTCGCTGAACTCGTGGTTTATTCCTCCGCCGAACATCTTCATAGTAGGGGAGAGGCTCATATATGCGTTTACAAGCGGCGGGATGTTCACTCCGTGCTTCCTTACTTCCGCGTTCAGAAGCTTGTAGTCCTCCTTGAAGTCATCTTCAGTGAGAAGACTGTTCATATAATCGACATCCGTCTCTATCTTGAGAGGCTCCATCGGAGTCACCAGCTTGTCCTTGTCTTCGAAATGCTTGAAAAGGAAATGCTGGATCAGGTCGCGGGCTTCGCGGTTGTACTCCGGATACATTGTCATCTTTCCAAAGAAGTACTTCATTCCCGGTCTTTCGATGACCAGGGCGCAAAGTCCGTCCCAGAGGTTGTCAAGGGCAAACAGGGCCTTCACTCCGGCCTGTCTACTCTGGTACTCGGGCGCAACAAAGCTTCTTCCAAGCTCGATTGTATGAGGGAGGTACTCCTTCACGAATCTTTCAGAGAAATTGAACATATGCGAGGTCGCAAGGACCGGCTGTCCTTTCTCGTCGATCTTTATGTCTGTTCCATATATATATCGGTAGCCTCCGAGGATCTTTTCGTTGTCCGGATCCCACACGATGAGCTGTCTGTAGGGCTGCTCCATTGTGTCGAATTCGTCTATGTCGGCCGCCAGACCGCTTCCTCCGCCGGAGTCTCTGAATGCCTCTTCGCGGAGTCGGCCGATCTCGAGCATCACATTCGGTGAATCGTGGTGATCCAGAATGTAGATCTCATTGTGGCCTTTGTTAGTGTCCCTGAGCTTTTTGGCAGGAGTCAGCTCTGCCTTGAGCGTTCGGACATCAATAGGTTTTATTATAGGTTCCATTCTTCCTGGTTAGAGTTCGTACACCATTTGTCTTATGTCCTGTGCCCATTCGTTGTCGCTTTTCGACTGGTCCAGGCTCTCGATAGGAATCGGTTTGCCGATCTTTATCTTATATGTCTTGCCTTTGCTTATCACCATTTCGTTGGGAAGAAGGAGCATAGCAAAGTTGAATTTCAGTTTCAGCCTTTTGCACCAGTTCGCTACGCGGTAGAATCTGTTGGAGTTCCTGCCTTCAAAGTATATAGGGACGATGTCTCGTCCTGTCTCGCGGCTCTTTGTCACAAATGCCTTTCCCCAAGGGATGTCCTGGATCTTGCCGTCTATCTTTCTTGAACAGAGTCCTGCCGGAAAGATAAGCATTTGATTGTCAGACTGGAACACTTCGTTCAACAGTCTTGGAAGTTCTCTCGCCTGTGAGCCTATCTTGTTGATAGGAATGCCCATAGGTGCCATACCCTTGATGTTCATCAGAAGGTCGTTCATCAGGTACTTGATCTTTCCGTCATACTTTTTGCCGAGGATCATACCGAGCGTCACTCCGTCTATTGCTCCGAGTGGGTGGTTTGACGCAAAGGTGTATTTTCTGCCGTCTTCCGGAAGGTTTTCAAGTCCTTCGACTTCTACGCTGACACCGAGATACTTTATGGCGTTCTCGCAGAACTCCACACCGACATATCCTTCCTTCAGGTAACCGTTGATGTAGTCCAGATGGGCGAATCTTGTGAACCAGCGGATGAGGAACTTAGGGATATATTTCGCCTTCTTTCCTGCCCTGGCTACAATGACCGCTTCAAGGTCGAGTATCTGTGGCTGTCTTCCTTCCATAGCTTATTCTATCTTCTTCACAGGGTCGCAGGTGAGTCCTACTCCGAGCTTCTTGAATATCTTCTGGTCCACCTCGCTGAGCATTACTGTGCAGTGTGCCTGGCAGCCTTCAAGCTTAGGAAGCTGGTCAAGAGCCTTGCGGCAGTTATCGTCACTGTTGCTGAGCATTGAGATCGCTACCAGTACCTCGTCTGTGTGGAGACGCGGGTTGTGGCCGTGAAGGTAGTTCACCTTGGTCTTCTGGATAGGGGCGATCATCTCTTCAGGGATGAGCTTCACTGTGTGCGCGAGGCCTGCAAGGTGCTTGGTTGCATTAAGAATGAGTGCTGCGCACGGTCCCAGAAGCGAGCTGGTGCGGGATGTTATGATGGTGCCGTCCTGAAGCTCGATCGCAGCGGTAGCGACTCCGGAGCGCTCCTTTCTGTCGTGAGCGGCTACTGTCGTCCTTCTGTAGTCGGTCGTAAGCTTCGCCTGCTTCATTATCAGGGATATCTTGTTCACCTCGCTCTCGTTGTCGCCGTTTGTCGCGAGGTTGCAGAGTGCCTTATAGTAGCGTCTGATGACCTCCTCACGTGCGGCGTTGCAGCATACATCCTCGTCGCTCATACAGAATCCGATCATATTCACACCCATATCCGTAGGTGATTTGTACGGATTCTCTCCGTATATTCCTTCGAAGATGGCGTTGAGCACCGGGAATATCTCAGTGTCGCGGTTGTAGCTGACTGCAATGTCGCCGTACGCCTCGAGGTGGAACGGGTCGATCATATTCACGTCGTTCAGGTCGGCTGTCGCCGCCTCGTAGGCAATGTTCACCGGGTGTTTGAGCGCGAGGTTCCACACAGGGAAGGTCTCGAACTTGGCATAACCTGCCTTTATGCCTCTCTTGTTCTCGTTGTACAGCTGGCTCAGGCACACGGCCATCTTGCCGCTGCCGGGACCAGGGGCTGTCACAACTACGAGAGGACGTGTGGTCTGGATGTAGTCGTTTCTTCCGAATCCTTCGTCTGAGTCGATCAGGGCCACGTTGTGCGGGTAGCCCTCGATGGTGTAGTGGTAGTACACCTTGATGCCCTGACGCTCAAGTCGCGCTCTGTAGGCATCGGCGCTGGACTGTCCGTTGAAGTGAGTGATGACCACGCAGCCGACGTAGAGTCCGATGTTCTCGAACTCTGAACGGAGGCGGAGCACGTCCTCATCATATGTGATTCCAAGGTCACCTCTGACCTTGTTCTTTTCGATGTCCAATGCGCTGATGACCAGAATGATCTCTGCCTCGTCCTTCAACTGGAGAAGCATCTGAAGCTTACTGTCGGGCAGAAAACCCGGCAGCACGCGGCTTGCGTGATGGTCGTCAAATAATTTACCTCCGAATTCGAGGTAAAGTTTGTCGCCGAACTGAGCAATCCTTTTCTTGATCTGTTCGGACTGTATCTTAAGATACTTTTCGTTATCAAATCCGATTTTCATACGGGATACAAAGATAACTTTTCTTCCCTTTTTATGCAAAAAAATACATCAGAATATTTTCCATATTCAGAGAATAAATCACTACTTTTGTGCAGCTGCAAGCGCGATATATGGAAAAGTATATAGTAGGAATGGGAGAGGCCCTCTGGGACTGTCTTCCGGAAGGACGTAAGATCGGTGGAGCTCCGGCAAATTTTGCCTATCACGTCGGTCAGTTCGGATTCAAGTCTTTGGCAATCAGTGCTATCGGTGATGATCTGCTTGGTGTTGAGATAAAGCAGAAGTTCGATCAGCGCGGACTTGCCTATATGCTTGAAACAGTTCCTTATCCGACAGGAACAGTCCAGGTGACTCTTGATTCAGCCGGAATCCCTTGCTATGAGATTATGGAGAATGTCGCTTGGGACAACATTCCATATTCTTCATCTCTCGAAGACATTGCGGCGAACTGCAGGGTGGTCTGCTTCGGTTCTCTGGCACAGAGAAGCCAGGTTTCCAGAGAGACCATCAACAGGTTCCTGGATGTAATGCCTGATACAGAAGACACTTATAAGATTTTCGATATAAACCTCAGACAGCATTTTTACTGCAAGGAAACCATCGAGAACTCCTTCAGAAAATGCAATGTCCTCAAGATCAATGACGAGGAACTTGTAATCATCTCTGAGATGTTCGGTTGCGCCGGACTTTCTCAGGAAGATGCCTGCAGGAAACTCCTTGAGGATTATCAGCTCAGAATGGTGATACTCACTTGCGGTACTTCAGGAAGCTATGTGTTTACTCCTGAAGAAATGTCATTCCAGGGCACTCCTAAGGTTGAGGTCGCTGACACTGTAGGAGCAGGTGACTCATTCACCGGTTCTTTCATAGCGTCAATCCTCAAGGGAAAGAGCATATCGGAAGCTCATAAGCGTGCGGTAGAAGTTTCTGCTTTTGTATGTACCCAGAACGGCGCAATGCCTGTTCTGCCTGAGGCAATGAAACTTTAATATTGTATATACAAAAGAGGATGACCCTGTGGCCATCCTCCTGATGTAAGGCAGTTCCGTAAGCCGGTTTCTGTTTTATCCTGTCATTTATCTTCGCAACCTACCCCCTGATGTGAACGGGCCGTCCATTTTGTTCCGAGGAACATCATCAGTATATTTGGTCTTGCAGGGCCTGGTGCCGTCACCGTCGTATGTCGCCACACGGCGTCGTGAGCTCTTGCCTCGCGGTTTCACCCTTACCCTTTCGGGCGGTTTGTTTTCTGTTACGGCATCCGTAAGATCACTCCCACCTGCGCTTTCCGCAGCAGGCTGCCCTCCCTGTCCGGACTTTCCTCTGCTAAAAGCAGCGACAGGTCAAACTACCTTATTCATTCAATTTTCACAAATTATATAATAGCGAGCATTCGAAAGTCGGTGGTGTCTGCGAAAATTCTCCCACCGCACAATTAAAGTTTACGTTACCCACCTCCTAAATCCTCCTCCTCAGGAGGAGGACTTACCATCGACCTGACGGTCTCAAAAAAATGTAAAATTCAAGCTTACGCTATTTATATCCGAGCTTGCGCTCGAGTTTGTCGTTTTGTGCTTCCACCCTCTTGACTTCCTTTCGGAGTGCCGGGGTTATGTCTTCGCAATGCTTGTGGCATTGCATTGATTTCGAGTACATTCTGCCTATGCAGAAGTTGCTGTGGCTGCAGCCGCTGCAGTGATTCTCGTCCGAGGCCATCTTGTTTACGAAGTCCGTGTCTTCCAGGACCGCGCGGCCCATCTGGATCATCGGAAATCCTTTTGCAAGAGCTTCCTCTGCACTTTTCCTGTCTGTCACTCCTCCCACGTAAACGAAAGGGAAGTCCGGCATTGCCTCGCGGAACTTGAGCGCATCCTCCATAAAGAACAGCTTCCTGAAAGGAACTGTCGGAGCCACCAGCTTACCGGCCAGCGTGACGCCAAGTTTCAGCCACCACTTGCTCCAAGGGAAGTAATGCACTATCGTCTTCACCGGGAACTGACCCCTCATCACGTACTGAGGATGTCTGCTTACAAAGCCTCCGGAAAGGACAATCGAATCGACTCCGAGCCTTCTGAGCTCCTTTGCCACTTCGATCAGTTCGTCTGTCTCCTGGCCTCCCTTGAATCCGTCCCTTGTGTTTAATTTTGCAAATATAGCAATCTTTCCTTTACCTGCATCAACTGCCTTGGAAACACACATATTCATAAACCTCATTCTGTTCTCCAGACTGCCTCCGAATTGGTCGCGGCGATGGTTTGTATATGGCGACAGAAACTGAGAGATCAGGTAGCCGTGGCCGGCGTGGATCTCGACGGCGTCGAAGCCCGCCTCGATTGCGAGTTCCACGGCGCGCCCATAGGCGTCAGCGACCTCGTGTATCTGTTCCATATTCATCTTCTGGACGAAAGTAGGGGAGTAGAGGTTGAATCCTCGGCTCGCGCCGTATGGCATACATCCGCATATGCTTCTGTGTGACATATTTCCGCAATGGCCCAGCTGGATCGATGCCTTGGCGCCCTCCTTGTGGATTGCGTCTGTCAGCGCCTTGAGCTCAGGCACTATCTCCTCGCGCATCCACAGCTGGTTCTCGAACGAAAGACCGCTCCTGCACACCGCGGCGTAGGCTACGGTAGTCATTCCTATGCCTCCACGGGCTACTGCAGTGTGGTAGTCAAACAGCTCCTGTGACGGCCTCTGACCGGGGCACATCGCCTCGAAAGCCGCTGATCTTATGGTCCTGTTCTTAAGTTCAACAGGGCCTATCTTGTAGGGTGTGAACAGCTCGCTTGTTACCATATGAACGGGATTATATGTTTCTTCTTGAGACTCTTGTACTCATCTCCGAACTCTTCTTCGTACTTGGCTGTCAGGGATTTAGCGCGTGGCGCAAGGTTCGCGAATGTCCACGCAGCGAACAGCAGTCCGGCAGGTGACCAGGTGAGTATGGCGTAGCCGACCCACTCGGTGAACTCTCCGAAATAGTTTGCAGATGTTACATATTTATACAGTCCCTTGCGGGGAATATAATGCTTTGTGTCACCGGGCTTGCGTAGGTTTCTGATGATGTGGTCCGAGTGCAGGTTGATGGCCATTCCGGTGAAGAATACGACAGCTCCGATGATGAACTGCGGGCTCCACAGCCAGTGGGTCCCGTACATTCCTGCAGGAGCCTGGCCGTACAGCCATCCTCCGATAAGGTAGGCATTCAAAGTGTTGAATGTCATCCCCATAAGCATAATGGCTATAGGCATCTTGCTCTTTCCCCTCATCAGGAACGGAAAGATGAACGACCTCTGGAAATAATGGAGGAGGAAGAGTCCTGCCATTATGTAAAGCACTGTCCTGCTGTTGCCTGTCTCGACTCCCGAAGCAGCAAAGCTTATTGTCTGATAGAGCAGGAATATGAAGGCAGGGGCTTCCATTATCACCCACGCCGCCTTGTTGCTGATCTTGGGTCCCCATTTGGAAGTGGATAGGTAGCCGTAGCCGGCCTTGAAATAGAACAGGGCGACAAACACTATGACAGCCATAACTGCCATAGATGTGAGTATGATGTAGTAGGTGTTCATTGCAATTTGATGTGTTCGTCCTCGAAAGGCGTGCAAATTTAGTGCTTTTTTCTTAAAACCGGGTTTTCTTGGACTGTTTTCGAAACTTATGACTATCTTTGCCGACCTATGAAGAATATTTCAAAGATCCTCTTTCTCCTTCCGTTGCTCTTCATCTCGTGCGGCAGCGGAAAAGTCGCAGAATATACACTCGAAGTCGTGAACGAGTACCCTCACGACACAGAATCCTATACTCAGGGCCTCTTCATAAAGGACGGCAAGATGTACGAAAGTACAGGACTCAACGGAAAATCTACCTTCCGAGTTGTGAATATGGAGACCGGCGAGGCAGAAAGGCGCCTTGACTTCGACAAGAAGTACTTCGTCGAGGGCTCGGTGATGTTTGAGGATAACCTGTATATACTTACCTGGGAAAGCCGTATCGCCTTCATCTATGACGCCGCGACGCTCCAGTACAAGTCTTCGTGGAAATATCCGAGGGAAGGCTGGGGCATCACCACCGACGGAAAGCAGCTCATCGCCTCCGACGGCTCGGCCAACCTCTACTTTATGGACAAGAACTTCAAGCTCGACCGTAAGGTGACGGTGAAATATGAGGACCGTCCGGTCCGTTGGCTCAACGAACTCGAATATATAAAAGGAAAGGTCTGGGCAAATGTATATACCTCCGATGAGATCGTCATCATCAACCCTCGGGACGGCTCGGTGGAGGGAATCATCGACTGCCGCGGGCTTCTGCCTAAGGAATTATATACTGCTGATACTGATGTCCTTAACGGTATTGCATATGACAAAAATGCCGATAAGATCTATCTTACCGGCAAGAACTGGCCTAAGCTCTATGAAGTCAGGCTTGTAAAGAAGAAATAGTCTTCTTACGAGTACATTCCTCTCTTTGAAAGATCCACCTTGTGGAACTTGTAGCCGAGTCTCTTCAGCTCGAGCGCTGCACCGATCTTGAACATAACGCGTACTGTGCGTGCGAAGATGTGGAACGCCTTCACTGTCTGTGCCTCGATGTGCTCGTGACGGATGTAGGTCACAGCCTTCTGTGCGCAGCAGAGCAGGATGTTCACGATCTGCTTTGCCTCAGGAGAATCAAGTGAGAGACCGAGGATGTTCTGTACGATGTACTCATCCATATCATCGAATCCACGAGCTCCGTGCAGGCTTTCGTATTTTGCACTGTGGTGGCGGCCCCAGTCCACATCCCACCAGTGTGCCACACCCATTCCGGCATAACCCGCGCAGGCTATGGCAAATTCAGGATAGCTGTTTACCTCCGGAAGCGCCTCCGCAATGTACTCGGGAGCCCATTCCTTCCATTTCTGGTCAATGTCCTCTGAATTAAGCAGTTCTCCGTCCAGCATTCCCAGACTTGTACACATCTTCAGAAGCTCATTGAGCAGATTTGCCTCATAGGCATCATAATATTGTATGTTCTCTTCCATAGTCGTTCAATCTTCGAAAATCCGGTCACAAATATATAAAAACGCGTAAAAAACCTCGCATCACTGCGAGGTTTTTTGGTTAGTTAGTAGTGTAGTGTATTCCCTTTTGGGGAGATTAATTATTAGTGGTTAGAAACGTCTCTGTAGCATTAAAGTGTTATGCTGATTGCAAATATAGATATTAAATTGTAATCTGCAAATAAATTTCAGGTTTTATTCTGATAACAGATGAGGACGCAATCTTTTGGTCCTTTCGATTGCCTGTTCGTCCTGCCATTCCTTTATAAGTTTAGGGTTTCCGCTCAGGAGAACATCAGGGACCTTCCATCCGTTGAACTCCGCAGGTCGTGTGTAGACAGGAGGTGAGAGGAGATCATCCTGGAAACTGTCGCTCAGGGCCGATGTCTCATCGCTGAGGGCTCCTGGAATAAGTCGGATGATGGAGTCTGCAAGGATTGCTGCCGGAAGTTCGCCTCCGCTGAGGACATAGTCTCCGACTGAGATCTCACGGGTGATCAGGTGCTCTCTGATACGGTGGTCAATGCCCTTGTAGTGGCCGCAGAGCAGGATGATATTGCCTTTGAGCGAAAGCTCATTGGCAATACCCTGGGTCAATATTTCGCCGTCAGGCGACATATATATGACTTCGTCATATTCTCTTTCCGCCTTCAGCTCGTTGATCATATTGTACACCGGCTCCAGCATTATTACCATTCCTGCGTCACCGCCGTAGCTGTAGTCGTCGACCTGCTGGCGAGGGCCCTTGCCGTACTTGCGGAGGTTGTGGATGTGTATCTCCACCAGACCTTTCTTGATGGCGCGGCCTACGATAGAGTGGCTGAGCGGGCTCTCGAGAAGCTCGGGTACAACTGTGATTATGTCAATTCTCATCATTATGTTCTTTAATAGTGTCAATCGGGTGCAAAAATAACAAATTGGTGGGATATTTACTAAAAATATGGTATATTTGCGGGTTGTAAATAATATAAACCAAAACTCCATTATTATGAGTGAACAGATTATTCCTGATGTTGAACTGACATCAGATGTAGCAGTGGCTGAGCCTGTAACAATCGAAGAGCCGGCCGTAAATTATTCTGAGCTTACCCTCGCGGAACTTGTAAAACTCTTTGAGGAACTTGTTCAGAACGAAGAAAGGATGAAAATGTCCAAGGAGGCCGAGGCCCTCAAGGCAGCTTTCTACAAGAGACTTCAGAAGGAGAAGGCAGATGCCGGACTTGTTTCTGAGCCTGTTGCAGAGACAGAGGAGAAAGAGTCAGAAGAGGCTCCTGCTGAGGAGGCTGCAAGCGAGAATCCTTTTGTAGAGATCGAGAGAGGCTTCAAGGATCTTTATAATAAATATAAGAAGGAGCGTGCCGAGTACAACAGGCAGCTTGAAAAGGAGCGCGAGCAGAATCTTGCTCTCAAGGAAGCTGTCATCGCTGACCTCAAGGCGCTCATCGAGAAGCAGGAGGACGTGAACCAGACATTCTCTGAGTTCCGCGAGATCCAGAACCGCTGGAGAGCAGTAGGTCCGGTCCCTGCACAGAGCTACAGAAATCTCAATGAAACATACCAGCTCTACGTCGAGCAGTTCTACGATATGGTGAAGATAAACCGCGAACTCCGCGACCTTGACTTCAAGAAGAACCTCGAGGCTAAGGAACTGCTTTGCCAGAGCGCTGAGCAGCTTGCTGAGAGCAACAATGTAGTAGAGGCGTTCCGTGAACTCCAGAAGCTCCACGAGCAGTGGAAGGAGTACGGTCCGGTGGCAAAAGAGTACAGAGAGACTGTCTGGGAGCGCTTCAAGGCAGCTACAGCAGTGATCAACAAGAAGTATCAGGGTTACTTCGAGGGTATCAAGGAGCAGCAGGCAGAGAATTTTGCAAAGAAGTCTGCCCTCTGCGAGAAGGTCGAGGCGATCGCTGAAAAGGAGATCAGCAATTCAAATGAGTGGAATGCCTGCTCTAAGGAGATCGAGGAGATCCAGAAGGAGTGGAAGACCATCGGCTTCGCCTCAAAGAAGGAGAACCAGAAGGTATATGACAGATTCCGCGCAGCTTGTGACAAGTTCTACGGCCGCAAGCGTGAGTTCTACACTGACTACAAGGACAGCATAAACGAAAACCTTGAGAAGAAGATCGCTCTCTGCGAAGAGGCTGAGGCACTCAAGACAAGCACAGAGTGGAAGAAGGCTACAGACCAGTTCATCGCTCTTCAGAAGCAGTGGAAGGAGATCGGCCCTGTTCCTCGCAAGAAGTCAGAGCTTCTCTGGAAGAGATTCCGCGCGGCTTGCGACGAGTTCTTTGCTGAAAGGGACAAGCAGGCTAAGCCAGAGAATGATTTCTATGGCAACCTCAAGGCAAAGCAGCGTCTGATCGAGGAGATCAAGGCTTACGAGCTCAAGGGCGACGAGTCTGACACAGCAGCAATGCAGGAGTTCCAGAAGAGATGGCAGGAGATCGGCTTCGTTCCGTTCAAGGAGAAGGACAATGTCACTAAGGCATATAAGGAAGCCCTCCAGACAAAGTTCCCGGCACCGGGAAGAAGCGGCGCACGCAGAGGCCGCGGCGGAAGACCGGCGCTTTCTGAGAAGGACCGTCTCATCCAGAAGTACAACCAGCTGGAGCAGGACATCGTTACATATGAGAACAACATCGGCTTCTTCTCTATGTCAAAGAACGCAGAACCTCTCATCAAGCAGATGCAGGAGAGAATCTCAGAGGCCAAGAGCGAGCTCAATTCGCTCGCTGACCAGATCAGAGCGCTGAACGAAGCGGAAACAGAACAGGAGTAACAATTAAATTATATAATGAATAACAACAAAAGTACGATTATCGGTTTTGTCCTGATATTCGCGATAATGATGGGATTCTCGTGGTATCAGTCAAGACAATACAGCGAACAGATGGCAGCTCAGGCCCAGCTTGACTCCATCGCAAGAGCAGAGCAGATGGCCGCGATGGCTATGGAGGCTCTGAACCAGACGCAGCAGGATGCATCGACAGGTGTGAAGGTGATGAATATGCCCGCATATAAGGACAGCCTTCTCACAGAAGCAAGACTCGCGGATGCGTCTATATATAAACTGAGCAACGACAAGGTTGAGATCGAGTTCACAACCAAGGGAGCGCAGCCATATTCAGTGAAGATCAACGATTATATGACCTTCGACAGCACTGACCTTTATCTTGTAAAGCCAGGCTACAGCGAATATGGAATCAGCGTCTTCGCAGGTGAGAACATCAATACAAAGGATCTCGTATTCCAGATGGCAGAGCACACAGATTCAACCATCGTGATGCGCCTTCCTTTTGTGAACGGAGGCTACATCCAGCAGAGCTACAAGCTTGAAAATGATGGATATATGCTTCAGAATGAGCTCTCTTTCGTAGGCCTTGGCGACGTAATTCCACGTAATGTGTCTATGCTTGACATCGACTGGTCTCTGGTAGTTCCAAGACTTGAGAAAGGATTCAAGAATGAGATGCAGTACTCGAAGCTGAATTACTATTTCTCAGGTGACAAGAAGCCGGAGATCATCGGCAGAGGACGTGACGCAAGCAAGAGGATCGACACAAAGACAAAGTGGTTCGCATTCCAGCAGCAGTTCTTCTCTGCACTTATGACTTCCAAGAATGAATTCGCTTCTGCGGATTTCGATATTGACTTCTATTCTGAGGATGAGTACAAGACTGACGGAAAGCTTATGGCTTGTTCAGCAAAGCTTCGCTCTGATTTCCAGGGAGGCTCTGACAATGTCGTTCTTCCTTACGAATTCTACTTCGGTCCGAATGACTATAAGACCCTTAAGAAGTACGACCAGAAGTACGAGAAGATCATTCCGCTCGGAGGATGGCTTGTAGCTTGGTTCAGCAGACTGATCATTATCCCGACATTCGACTTCCTCGGAAGATTCCTTACCAACTACGGTCTCATCATCCTTCTGATGACCATCTTCATCAAGCTTCTGATCTCTCCTCTGACTATAAAGTCGTATAAGTCTTCAGCTAAGATGCAGGTTATCAAGCCGGAGATGGATAAGATCAACGCGAAGTATCCGAATGAGAAGGATGCAATGAAGAAGCAGCAGGCTACTATGGACCTTTACCAGAAGGCAGGAATCAGCCCTATGGGAGGATGTCTTCCAATGCTTCTCCAGATGCCTATCCTCTTCGCGATGTTCCGATTCTTCCCAGCATCTATCGAACTTCGTCAGCAGAAGTTCCTTTGGGCAGATGACCTTAGTGCATATGATTCGATCTGGGATTTTGGAGTGAATGTTCCGCTTATCGGCGATCACCTCTCATTGTTCGCCCTCCTTATGGCTGTGACAATGTTCTTATACTCGAAGATGACTTCAGGTCAGATGTCGGATGATCCGAATATGGCGGGAATGAAGTTTATGAGCGTGTGGCTTATGCCGATAATGATGTTCTTCATCTGTAACAATCTTTCGGCTGCCCTCAGCTACTACTACCTCCTTTCTAACATCATCACAATGATTATGACTTGGTACATCCGCAAGTTTGTTGTGACTGAGGAGAAGGTGCGTGCAGATATGATGCTCAATGCAAAGAAGCCTAAGAAGAAATCTGCTTGGCAGCAGAGGCTTGAGGAGGCTCAGAAAATGCAGGAGCAGATGCAGAAACAGAATCGCAGATAATACGTCATTGCGAGGAGCGTCAGCGACGTGGCAATCTCCAAATGATATGATAAAAGAGACAATCAATAAATTACATAGGGAACTGCCGGCAACTGTAAAGTTGGTGGCAGTTTCTAAGTTTCACCCGTTTGAGGCTATTGAAGAGGCGTATCAGGCTGGGCAGAGGGCTTTCGGTGAAAGCCGTCCGCAGGAGCTGATGGCCAAGGTCAAGCGCCTTGAGGAGCTCCGTGCGGAGAGGGGAGAGCCTGACTATATGTCGGACATCGAGTGGCATTTCATCGGGCATCTTCAGACCAACAAGCTCAAGATGGTGCTGCCATATGTCTCATTGGTCCAGTCTGTTGATTCGGTCCGTCTGCTCGAAGCGGTTGACAGATGGGGAGCTGCAAACGGAAAGATTATAAATGTTCTCCTGGAATGCCACGTAGCTGCAGAGGAATCGAAGCAGGGGTTTTCCGAGCAGGAACTTATAGAACTTCTTTCATCGCAGGTTCATTATGCCAATGTACGTATATGCGGAATTATGGGAATGGCCACATTTACAGATGACGAAAATATTGTAAGGGCTGATTTCCAGAGACTTCTGGACCGGCAGAAGACTCTTCGCGAATGGATGGGAAAGAGTCCGAATGTTGCGTCGGGCTGTGATGAGCTGTCTATGGGTATGTCAGACGACTATCCCATCGCCGTAGCGATGGGATCGACTATCGTCCGTATCGGATCTATGATTTTCGGAGAAAGAGATTACTGACCGCCAGCCGATGCTCCTGCGTCGACAGAAGACTCTTAGCTAATGGATAGGAAAGAGTCAGAGTAGGGTCAATGATAGATAATTATTTGGCCTGGTAGCCGAGCTTAATCGCTTTGTCAAGCCACATCTTTGACTGAAGGGTGTTCTTTGCTATTGTTCCCTTGCCTGTCGACAGCATAGTTCCAAGCAGGTAGCAAGCTTCCGCATTTCCTGCGTTTCCAGCTTCTTTGAAGTAGTCGTGCGCTGCTTTGTAATCTCCGCTTTCATATGCTGCCTTACCTTTGGCAAGTACGTCAGCAGCCGGACCGCTGCTTTGACCGGCGGTAGCTGCCTTTGATTGACCGGCAGCCTGTGAGGCCATTGAAGCTTTCGATGCGGCAGTGGTTGGCTGGGCCGCTTTCTGCTCTGCTGCCGCTTTCTCAGCCGCCTTCTTTTCAGCCATATTGTTATATGTAACTTCCTCTGCTTTGGCGGCAGCTTCTTTTACTGTCGGCTCTGAAGGTCTTGCGATCTGCGCCTCCTCTGCGACAGTCTCTTTTACTGCCTGCGCCTCTGTTGAGGATGAATCACCGGATTTACCGAGAATCAGGTATCCCGCCACAGCTGCTATAGCTATTGCGGCTACTGCAATGCCAACAAATTTGCCCTTTCCTGAAGTTTTTTTCTCATCCTCCAATACCGAATTGAATGAGACCTGAGGGTTGATAGGACCTCCAGCTGTAGAATCGATCACAAAGGCTTTATTGTTGCCTTTTGATTGTTCTGCAGGTTTCTGTGGTGCAGGTTTCCTGTCTTCTGCCTTTGTCTGAGCTGTTGCTTTCTGTGGTGCAGGGGCTGGAGCGTTTGTCTCCTGCGGCTTCTTGAATTCGAATCCCATAATCTCACGGATGATCAGTCGTGGAAGCCCACTTTCGCAGATCTCTGCCAATGCTTTTGAGGCAAGAGTGCTCTTGAATGCTGCGAGGAAACTGTTCAGACAGTCCGAATCGGTGGTCTCGATGCCCTGAAGGTCCTCGAATGCATCAACTATATAATTCCTGTCATTGTTGAGCAGACCTTGATATACTTCCACTATAGATTGAGCAAGGATGACGTCATTGATTTTTCCAGGATATTTTCCGCGTGCGTTTTCGATCTGAAGGATGGCCTCAGTTGAATTCCTGAGCTTGCAGGCTGCCGCAAATCCCCAGTATATCTGCCAGTATTTGTCTATAGTCGAATTCTTGAGGTCCTGAAGGTATTCTTTCGGAGCGTTAAGTGCAGAAAGGAGGTTGTACCAGCACTGCACGTCGTCATCGTTTGTCAGCTTGGCATAGGCAGAAATCTTATTCAGACAAGCTCTGACTTCGATTCTTCCGTCAACAAGATGACCTACTGTCCTTGTGAAGTCCTTCTGCTGAAGATCGCTAAGATGAGCCTCCTGCGATCCGGCATTCTTTCTGATCTTGAATTCTATCTCTTTGATCTGGTCAGACGTGAGCTTCAATGACTCGGCCTTCTTGTCAAGGATGGAACGCAGTTCCACGTCTATTACACGTGAATTGGCTGTCATCTCGGCATAATACTTCTGATAGGCTGTCAATGCAGACTCTTCACATTTAGTGCATCTGAGCTTTTCTTCTATATAGTACTGCTCCGCAACAGTCTTGTTGCATACAGGACATACAACACTTGATGTCACCAGGATCTTCTTACCTGAAATCTCACATACGACGCTCTTCTTTGTGTCATCGGTGATGATGTTGGATATGTTGGTCGTTGTCGTGTTTGTGGTGTTGTTTGTCGTATTGTTGGTTGTAGTCGTACTTGAGTCAGAGTATGACTGTACAGCTCCTATCTTGGTTCTGTTGCTCTCATTGCCTCCAAATCCAGCCATTCCAGCCATTCCGGCAGGGGATGGTGTACTTGCAGGTGCGGCGGCCGGCTTGCTTGCAGGAGCCGGTGCCGGAGCGGGCTTTGCTTCGCGCTTCGGCAATTCGCACTCGCAGTCAGGATTTGTGCAGAAACGTGCATCGTCTGGTACCTGGGTACCGCATTTTGGACAAAATCTCATATCTGTAAACTTTTAATTATTATAACTCACTGCCGCAGCCCTTGCAGAATTTCGCACCTGGGTTGTTAGGCGTGCCGCATCTGCTGCAATATATCGCCGCAGGTCTTTGTGGCTGCACCGGCTGCTGTGCCGCGCCACCGCCTGCAAGTGAACGTACAATCTCTTTCATCAGATCCTGGTTGCCCATCGCCATCGCCTTCATATCATCGATTCTCGCCTGATTGAGTCTTTCGAGTTCTGCCTGATGTTCCTTCTCTCGCTCCAGATCCTTTCCTCTTCCGAGAGATTCCGCGAATGCCTTGGCAGCCTCAGGTGAGAGATTCTCATTGGCGGCGATTGCCATAAGCTGGTCAGGCGAGAGGTCCTTTGCAAGTTCGTATTTACGTGTAAGGGCTTCAATCTTAAGACGCTCCATCTCCATAGTGCTTCTGTTCATAGCCTCGAGAGCCTCAAGATTTCTCTTGTGCTCTTCTGCTTCAGCCTCTTTCTGCATCCGGTATATTTCCTGAGCTCTCCTGAATCTGTCGTCTTCCTTCATCTTCTCGAATTCGTAGTCTTCGAGTCTGATGCGTTTCTCATATTCCCTCTGGACTTCAGCAATTTCGATTTCATCCTTCGCCTGCATCAGTCTGAGGGCGTGGCCCCTCTTGTATTCGTCAGCCTTGATCTGGTCTCTGAGCTTGTTGATGTCCTCCTGCCTGATGAGGCCGGTCTGCTCGATCTCAGCCATAGCTGCTGCTATCTCATCTTCATTCTGTGCTTCTCTGATCTTGCGTTCTCGTGAAAGGAGCATATAGAACTTGTCAAGCTCATCCTGAGCAAGAAGCTTGTCCTTGTTGATCTCTTCGAGACTTCTGAAGAGCTGGAGGTCTGACTTGGCCTCTTCGATCTTCTGTGAATTCCTGATGCTTGACAGTCTGTTCTTGTACTCATTGGTCCTTTCAAGATAGTCCATCTCGCGTCTTGAAAGGTAAAGCTCCTCATTCAGCGCTCTGAAACGCTCCAGATCCTCGCTTCCGGTCCTGATTTCATCGATATGGCAGAATTTCAGGCCATATGTAGTCGCAGTGTGCGCGAGCAGCTTGCTTTCTATCGCTTCCTTCGCATCTGAAGGAATACCAGCCTCTGTGATCTCAACATTACCGAGGACTTCCTCCATTATCTTCTTGACTGTGTTTCTGAGAAGGCCCGCGATGTCCTGTATGTACATCGCCTTACGGTCAAGAAGCCAGTGTGATACAAATTCACTTGCACTTGCAATCTTCATTGACGCACAAATACCTGCCTGAATGTCAAGTGATTTTGTCCTGAGCTGGAGCGGAGCGAATTCACCTTCTGCGCTTGCTTCACCAAAGACTACAGGGAATTCTCCGCTGCGCAGCAGAACTACTGAATAGATCTTGTTCTTATCCAGATTACCTGCATTTCTGCGGCGAAGCAGATTGGTAATGAAGTTACCTTTCTTTTCTTCATCATCCTTGCTATGCCTGTTGTCGAAGGCATAAGTTCCGTTGTTTATGCAAGCCACTATCTCACCGTTTGCACGGATCAGAGCTGATGTACCTTCGTTGATAAGAACACCGTTGGCGTCGTCGTACTGATCGATTTCAGTCTCGTCAATAACTTTTGCAATCTGTCCCTGCTGGACATTCCACATTATGTAGTTGTTGACAGTTGATAATTCTGAGTCTGCCTTTTCAGGAATCTCTACTTCCGGCTCTGCAGGCTCTTCTGTTACGACTGTATCTTCAACAGGCTGTGACGCCTGCTCCAGTCTTGTACCACATTCGGTACAGAACAGATACCCTTCAATCACGGGTGTGTTGCAGTTAGGACAATTCATATTACTTTTATTTACTCAAGTTTAGCAAGTGATAAGTTATTTAGATGTTGCTATTGATGATATGCTACCGTCTTTGTCGGTGGTCACTACCTGATACTGAGCGACCTTACCTTCTGTCTTGTAGGTAAATCGGAGCTCTTCTGTCCTGTTTCCATAAGTGACCTTGCAGATAGTCTTAGGCTCGCGTGGCGGGATGCCCATCTTTTCATATAGCTCTTTATTGATGTTGTCGGAAATGAAAGCTATGTTTGCATCCACCTCGCTCCTGATCTGATCAAGAAGTCCGGCTTTCTTTGCGGCTCCTTTCAAGACCTTCGTACTGAATCCACACTCATATTTTTCAGGTATGATCTTCTTGGAAGGTATTGTGACGGTCTTTCCGTGTATATTTCTTGAAAGCCTCAGGCTCGGATCTCCGTAGAGGTTGAACTCCGCCATTGTGGTTGCTCCACTCAGTCTGACCATCTTCTGATTGCTGCTGACTTCGTTGTTGAACAGGTACTGTCTCGCTGCAATCATAGATTCTCCGGCAGAAAGACCGCTCAGAAGGCTGTAGGTGAAGTACATACATATATTGTCTGCCCACAGGCTCTCAGGCCAGCCGGCCTGTATGCACTGGTCTGTACTTCCGTAAGCCACTCTTGATGAGGCCATTGCAATGACGGTCTTATTGGACAGGGCAGTCTGGATGATTGAATGATCGATGTCGTGGCCAATGAATCTTCCTCCGTAGCAGGCTTCCGCGACGAACACATTCAGGTTGGTCATACTTCCCGGTGCATAGACAGGAAATGTCTCGTACCAGTCGTCTTCATAGTCCTGTCCCCAATATCCCGGCTGTTCCTTTGCGTTGCTGCCGTGCTGGTTGAGGAACACAAGGTCGCAGTCTGTATCGAATGCCTGATCTATCACCTGAGATGTGACTCCCGGACCGAGCATTATGTTGCCACGTCTGTATTCGCTTCTTATTCCGCTCTTGTCCGCAAGCAGTCCTGCATCTTCAAAGATTTTGAGTGTTGCTGCAGTGGCTTCCTGCCAGTGGGGGTCTGACTGAGCATATATCTTTCTGATATTCAATCCACCCATTGCAGCCTTCACGCTGTTTGTCAGGTAATTCTCGAGGTAGCTCACTCCAGAGCCGACAGGAATCGGAAGTCTGCCGGGCAGAAAATACATCTCATTCTTGTAAAGCTCCAGACTTTCCAGAGAATACTGGGTGTGAGGACCATAAGGATAGGCATACAGGAGATCTGTCTCGATGTCTGTGTCGCTGCCATCCGAATCTCCGGGAGCATAGTGGTTGATCGCTGCCACCGGTATTATGTCGTGACCTCCGATTATGAACAGATAGTTCGATTCCGGAAGCCGGTTTTCCTTTTCATAGGAAAGGATGTCAAACAGAATCTGCTGGTGCTCCCACCAGGGATTGCTTGGCATAAGTGAAACCCTTTTACCTTTGAGTCCTGCTTTCCTTGATATGAAAGTGTAGTCGGAAGCATCGACCAGCTGATACTGTATATCGCTGGCTGTCATTGTGTCGACGTACTTCTGCAGCAATTGCCTTACAACATCCCTTCGGGTGTTCAGGACTATGGAAAGGGCTGTCATATTTGTGAATATGACGCCGTTGCGATTGCATCTGCGTTTCTTTTCCGGCTGATATTCCTGTACGACATACTCGTTCACAGCTGCCGGAGAAGGTGCGTGATTCAGCTTTGCTCCGCATTTGGGACAGAACTTATGTGCTTCGGAAACCGGATTTCCGCATTGGTAACAGAATTTCATAGGCTGTGACTGTTATTTGTATTTCTGCATTCGGTCTGTAACCTTCTGAATGTAATCCTGAGTCTCGGCGTGCGGGAGATGGCGTTTCAAGTGATTGAACAGCTGCTGGTAACTCATCTTGTTGATCTCAGGAATAGCCTTGGATATGTTTGTGTTGCCGATTATCGCCCTGCTCACGTTTCCTGCTCCTGTATTGTATGCCGCTATTGCACAGAGCATACGGCAGTCGTTGTCAGCCACCTTGGAGAATGTAGTGGACATAAGCAGTTTCAGATAACCTGTACCCAGCTCTATGTTTCTCTCAGGATCAAACAGGAATTCCGCAGTAGGGATAACGTCCTTTTTATGTACGTATCTGTAGGCGTCTCTACCTCCTGACTTAGGGACAAGCTGCATCAGTCCGTATGCCGGTACCCAGGACTGGGCTGCCGGATTGAAGCTTGATTCCTGCTCAATTATTGCATATATGAGAGGCTGATCCACTGAGAATTTCTCGGAATACCTGCTTATCATAGTCTTGAATCTTTCAGCCCTCTTGGGAATGTGGTCTTCAACAAGCTTCATTGTGATCTTTACCACATTCTTGCTGCCTGTCTCTGTCTTCTTCTCTATGACCACAGGCTGGGCGGCAGCTGCAACAGCCTTTGACAGTGCTATCCGTTTCTGAGCCATACTTTCTCCTGCAGGAGTCCGAGAAACCGGAGTCTGAGGGGTGTTCTGCTTTCTGTTCAGATTCAGATTCCTGTTCTGTCCGACAGTAGGGGACGGTGCTGCACCATTGCCGCCGAATACGGGAGCCGGTGCCGCAGCTCCGGCAGAAGAACCTTCTGAAACCTCATATCCTGAGAAGTCTATAAGATCCTGAAGTATAGGCTCATCCATCAGATCTGTCCGTGGAATCACAGAAGAAGTGAATTCTATGTTTTTGCCTCGGCTGGTCATAAGAGCCGCGATACTAGCTTCCATACGGATCCTTATCTCTTCTTCACTTTCTCCGGGATCGGAAAGCAGCTCGACATTTACTTCTCCTGTCTCGAAATCTACAGTGGTCCTTGACGAACGGTCTTCAGAGTACTCCACCCAGCTCTTCTTGCCGCTTTCTACAAGAGTTTCATCTCCCCACATCCTGGTTACCTCGTCAGCAAACAATCCGTGCTCCTGATTGAATATCCTTTCAAGCCTTTCGTATTCCGCCCTGACGGAATCGGCGTATGCCTCAAAAGATGACACAAGGGATTCGAGTTCTTCCGCTGTGGCCTCAGTCGCACCATAGAACCTGCTGTCATCTACATTCTGTCCATACAGATTCAATGACAGCAGCATCGCTGACAGTATGTATATAGCCTTATTCATAGAGCTATAGGTTGATGTTCAGATTCTTGAGTTCTTTAGGAAGGTTGGCTTTCACTCTTTTCATAACCTCTCTGACACACATCTGTTTTGCCTGTGCTTCAGATTTGTTGTCCGGAACGAGAGTCTTGATTTCAGGGACGGTGAAGTTGAGTATTTCAGTCTGCTTGAAGTTGTCGTAAATCTTCAGGGTCAGTGTACTGAAGATTTCATTCATATTGTACAGTTCACCTGGGACCACGTCTCCGATCTTCATTGTTGTCGACATCGTGATGAACAGATTTGCCCCTGTGTCTTCGGTCAGCTCAAAGTAGTTGTTGGTAAGGATGCTTCTGACCTGTCTTTCGCAGTCTTCCAGGTCGTTGTTCTCCACCATAAAATAAGCTGTGTAGTTCGAGTTCATAAGAACTACCGTAAATTTGGAAACCGGCCAGCTCTCTGTGTTTACAAGTGAACGGTAGGAGACAGGAAGGCTTTCTATGAACGAGTCATCTATCTTCACTTCCACTTCCTGAATGCTCTGCTTTGATGTCACGTTGGTTATGTAGAAGACTGATGTTCCGTTTGCATCTGTCTTGGTCGGCTCAGTCACCTGTCCGTCTCCGTTTACGAATTTTGCACTGAGCATCACATTCGGAACCACCACACCGTTTTTGCTGAGACATACTGCGAGTGGTTCGCCTGAAGCCTTGAAGGCCTCTACACCTACCTCAGAAACGTTCTGGACCATTACAAGCCCTCCGAAGACATTGAGAAGTCCGTTGTAGAGCTCACTCGGCACATCGAAACGTCTGCCTTGATATGTGGTCGTCAAGTCAAGATATAGATAAGGCTCGACTGCCTCAAGACCTTTTGAATAAAGCTGGATGGCACTGGTGAAATTGTTGGTCTTTTCAGCCTGCTTTGCCTTGCTGTAATAGTCAAGTCCTGTCGCAATACCTTTCTCGCGATTCTCCTTTGTGAACTTTTCGTAGTCCTTCTTGTCCAGCTCGTAGTACACATAGTATCTGCTCTGATCCTGATATGTGCCCTTCCTTTGTTGTCCGACGATGTGTGAGGCTACAGTCTCCCTGACCTTCTCCTCGAACAGGTATCTCTGGTTTCCGTCGACATCCACCTTGTGCATAAAGGAAGAGGACTCGATGTTGACGCTTATTTCTGTAGCGATTTCGCGCATCGCGTTTGTCATCGCGATATTCTGGTAGTCAGCATCAGTAAGTGGAGCCGAGCCGATACCTATGTACTTGCTTGATGACACAGGCCTGTTCTTGATCCAGTCAGGTTTTTGTGCATATACCTGGAAGGTGCTGAGCACCAATGCGGCTAACAATAATGTTTTTCTTAAGGATGTCATATCGAAGACGGTTTAGAACGTGTTATCAATAGATGGTGATATGGATGGTGTTTCCATCAATTCTGCTTGCGCAGCTTACTCCGATCTGATCGTTGAGGTACTCCTCGAACTTGAATCCGAACTGTGCCGCATCCATTGTCATACCTTCAGAATCTACAGGCGGAATCATTACGTAGTCGAAGATGATTCCCTCGTCAACCATTCCCTGAAGGTGGAATTTACCCATATATGCGTTCTGACGTACCCACTGATGGATTACTGTCGATAACGGCATATCCTTAGGCCCTACTCTGTCGCTCATAAGTACGGAAGAAGCTCCGTCAAGGGATATGTTGAGAGTCACGCGCTTTCCTGCTGATGCCTGCTTGGTGAAATTCTTGCAGATCATATCGAGGAAAGTACCGATGTTGTCTTCGACTGCATACGAACAAAGCATATCGGTTCCGATGTTCCTGAACCTTCTTGTCATAGCGTCGTGCGATGCTATGATGCTTCCTGAGGCTGTCTCGTGTGCCTTCATAATGAGTGAAACTCTTGCACCTTCCTCGGTTTCGCTTTTATGCAGGTCGACTGTTACATAGACATCCGCTCCGCTGTTTGCTATGAGCTGCTTGTCGTTTGAATCCGCGTTGTTTGCCTCGAACTCCTGGGTCCTTCTCAATGCATTGAGCTTTCCTTCTAGGTCTACTGTCGTGATGTCACGTGATTCGAATCCGCTCTGCACCTTGCTTACAGCCACTCTTCTGTCGTAGTCGTCATTGAGGATTGAGGCGTAAGTCTCTCCGTCCTTCTTGTATGGAACTACCATAATGGTCGGAAGGACACGGTTTTCCATATTTTCCACTTCCGCATAATCGACCTTCTCGACCGGTGCCTGTTTCAGCCCGTTTCTTTCAAGATCCTTGACCAGAGGACCGTATGCGACAGTGATGATGTATGTGCCCTGGAACATCTTGTTTGCATTCTTCACGGGTTTCACCTGCTCTGCAGTCGACTTGACAAAGAACGATATTCTGTTGGCGAAGAAGTTCTGCATATAGCTGCTGTTTGAGCCTGTTACGACCGGCTTGCCGTTGTTGATGCCGTCCACACCAAGATTGAAGAGGGTGTAGAACAGGGACTCTATCGCATTCTGAGGCACATCTTTGGCTTTTTCCGCCATTCCTACCGATGTGAATGTTGCAGAGTTTCCGTCTTCTGTTTCAAAGGTAACGATCTGTGGATAGTTCTGTGCAGAGAGGCCGCACAGAAAGACGAATGATGAAATTAGAGTGGTGATTATCTTTTTCATATCAGTAGGTATTATTGTTTGTAAACGGCTATATGCCGGATATCTCTATCCGACATATAACTAAAGATTCTTTGGGAAATGAGTGATTACCAAACCTTCCAGAGTGGATCCGGCTTGGTCTTTACAACGATCTCCATACCGTCTTTTGAAGCTGCCATAATCTCTTTTGCACCAGTTGTGACTTTGCAGAGAGAAAGGTCTTCAGCTACAACCTCGCTGATTGTGAGTGAACCTATCTTTGTTTCGATAGCTCTACCTGCAACTGTCTTTACTGCGAAAGCATCGAGAGTCTGTCCTTTGAGAACACCGACAGCTGTTCCGAGGCTGATGTAGCAGCTCTTTACCTTATCGCCTTTTGCCTCCGCCATTTCGACGATTGTACCCTTGAGCGGGAAGAACTCCTGCACGAGCTCTTCCATATCATTTACACAATAGCTGTATGTGTCGTTGATTGCAAGTTCCGGTGTTGAACCGCTACCTGTAGCGATGTCTGAATGTGTGAAGTTCTTTGTACCGACTACGCTTCCGTCCTCTACCTTAAGCACAGTGACAGAGTAAACGATGTTTCCACGGTAGCTTACCTTTCCTTCGCTGTCAGTTCTTTTGGTAGACGCTACATTTGTCACAGATCCGGTAACTATGAACTGTGCGCCCAAAGTCTTCATCTGACCTGTTCTTGCGGTTATATCAAGGGCAGCTTTTTCAGAGTCTCTTCTTTCCTCTTCAAGAGCGAGAGAACTTTCTTTGGCTGCATCTATAAGAGTGAGACGGTTCATCTGGTTGATACCCTGGATTACTGATGAACGGACGGCGTCTGCGTGTGCATTGGAAACATTGTCAGATCTGTCGAAATAATCTACGACTACAACGCTTTTCTGAGCGAAAACTGTCACACTTGCTATGCACAGTGTGGCAATAAGGAATAAACGTTTCATTGTTTTAACAGGTTTGGTTATTAATTGTTGAATAGAGTTATCGTTCTATTAAGGTCATTCACGCAAATATAAGAAAAAAACTTGTTATACATTAATTTGAGGCATCCTTTTCTGCCAATTCCTCAATCATTGACCTGGCTACAGCTGCGGATGCACCGGTGCCGCCTAATTCCGCTCTGATGTCAGCGTAGTCTGCGAGCATCCTGTCGCGATAATCTTTGTCTTCTATAAGTGCCCTGACCTCGGTGACCAGCGATTCCGCATTGCAGTCGTCCTGAATCATCTCCTTGAATGCCGGACGGTCTGCGATCAGGTTGCCCAAACTGATATATTTCACTTTGATTATCTTTCTTGCAAGCTGGTAGGTGAGGGGATTGGTGATGTAGCCGACGACCTGAGGAGTGCCCAGCAGGACAGTCTCCAATGACGCTGTACCGGAATTTATGACACCTGCCTTTGCCTGACGGATGATGGAGTGGGTCTCTCCGAACAGTATCTTCAAGTAGCCGGAGTTCTCTTCGGTCAACCAGTCGTCGTAGTCTTCTATGGTACGTGCGGGAGCACCGGCAATCAGGAACTGATAGTCCGAATACTCCGGCAAGCTGTGCATCTTTGCCGCAAACTCAGTGAGAACTGGCATCATAGTGCTGATCTCGTTCTTCCTTGATCCGGCCAGCATAGCAATGATCGGCCTGTCTTCCAGACTGTTTCGCTTGAGGAAATCATCTCTGGATTCGGACATCGCACCTGAATTGTCGATTGCATCGACCAGAGGATTACCTATATATATATAGTCAACTCCCTTGGAGTCGAAATATGGCTTTTCGAACGGGAATACGATGTAGAGCTTGTCAACGTACTTCTTGAGTTTCTTTATACGGCCTTCGCGCGATGCCCAGACTTTAGGGGCGATGTAGTAGAAGACTTTGAAGCCAGCCTTGTGGGCGAATTCTGCGATCTTGAAGTTGAAACCCGGGTAGTCGATGAGGATCACCACATCAGGGTTCCAGGATAGGATGTCCTCTTTGCAGAACCTGACATTCTTCATAAGTCTTCCAGCCTTTGCCAGCACTTCGACAAAGCCCATCACGGCTCCCTCTTTATAGTGACGCACCAATCCGGATTTGAGGTCTGGCGTAGTTTTCAAAACCGTGCTACCCCCCTGGCCGCAGGGATAGGCGAGTGGACAAGAAACAGTCCGGTGGACTGTTTCAATGAGCCGACCCGCGACGAAGTCGTGGGAGGGGTTGTTTTGAAAAGTATGCCAGACCGATGCCATCAGGTCACCGCCCCAGAAGCGGATGTCCGCATTGGGGTCTTCTGCGTAGAGACCTTTCATCAGGTTGGAGCCGTGAAGGTCTCCGCTGGCTTCGCCTGCTATGATATAATATCTCATTATCTAGAATATTTTGCGGAGGCGTTCGCATTCTGCTGTGTCTGTGCAGTCGATGTTGTGGGCTACTATGCTGATGTAGCCGTCTTTAACTATCAGATGGTCTGCATCTGGTGTGTTGCGAGGGTCATCCTCGAATTCTCCCACCATCATATAGAGGTCTTCACCTTCTTCAATCTGAGGGTTTGAAGTCAGACCGAGAGTTTCAGGGGTGATTCCGTACTTTGCGTAGTAGTCAAGATCCCATTCTCTGTACTCCTTGATCCATCTACCCATTCCCTGATAACCTACTTTGGTGCCTTTGATCTCGCTGGATGGGATGTCCGGGAAATTGACGTTGTAATACACTCCGTGCTTGTGAGGCAGTGACTCCATTATCTTTGTGAATATCTCTCCGAAGAACTGCTCGACTCCGGAGAAATCTCCATCCGGATGCAGTGTGTCAAGGGAGACACCGATGGCTGGAATGCCGTTCAGCGCTGCCTCTGCGGCTGCACCTAAAGTGCCTGAGTAGCAGGATGCTACGGAGGCATTTGAACCGTGGTTTATGCCGGATACGACAACGTCCGGAAAGTTGCCCAGGAACATAGTGTTCAGGCCGAATTTTACGCAACTTGCAGGAGTGGCATCGACATAATGCCAGCCGTTGCCAAGGTCCTTGTGGGCGATAGGCTTGAAGCCCAGAGACAGGGCCATAGACATTCCTGACTGGTGCTTTTTAGGAGCTATGACGGTGACTTCGCCATATTTTTTCAATATATCCGCGAGGATTCTTATGCCTTTTGCTTCGTATCCGTCGTCGTTGGTGATAAGTATGCGCATTTCTCAGTTATTTTCTTACAAATATATATAATATATTCATAAAAATTTCTAAATTTGCCGTGATTTTGTGGATAAGTCTGCAATCTCGATTGTGAATAATCACGTTTAACTTTTTTATATAAAAATTTTTAAGAAAATGATTAAAGTAGGTATTAACGGTTTCGGCCGTATCGGCCGTATGGTTTTCCGTGCAGCTGTTGAGAACTTCTCAAACGACATCCAGATCGTAGGTATTAACGACCTTCTCGAGCCAGAGTATCTTGCTTATATGCTTAAGTATGACTCAGTTCACGGTCAGTTCAAGGGTGAGGTTTCTGTAGAGGAAGGCGCACTCGTAGTAAACGGCAACAAGATCCGCCTCACTGCAGAGATGGATCCAGCTAACCTTAAGTGGAACGAGGTTGAGGCTGACGTAGTTGTTGAGTCAACTGGTCTCTTCCTTGAGGATGAGAAGGCTCGCAAGCACATCCAGGCTGGTGCAAAGAAGGTTATTATGTCAGCTCCTTCAAAGGACGCTACTCCAATGTTCGTTTACGGTGTAAACCACGAGACTTACGCTGGTCAGGACATCATCTCTAACGCATCTTGCACAACTAACTGTCTTGCTCCTATCGCTAAGGTTCTCAACGACAAGTTCGGTATCGTTAAGGGTCTTATGACAACAGTTCACGCAGCTACTGCAACTCAGAAGACTGTAGACGGTCCTTCACGCAAGGACTGGAGAGGTGGCCGTGGTATCCTCGAGAACATCATCCCTTCATCAACAGGTGCTGCTAAGGCAGTAGGTAAGGTTCTTCCTGTTCTCAACGGTAAGCTTACTGGTATGGCATTCCGCGTTCCTACTTCTGACGTTTCAGTTGTTGACCTCACTGTAGTTCTCGAGAAGGAGGCTACTATGGCTGAGATCTGCGCTGCAATGAAGGAGGCTGCAAACGGCGAGCTCAAGGGTATCCTTGGTTACACTGAGGACGCAGTTGTTTCAACTGACTTCCGCGGTTGCGCTAACACTTCAATCTTCGACGCTAAGGCTGGTATCAGCCTCGACGCTAACTTCGCTAAGGTTGTTTCTTGGTATGACAACGAGTGGGGTTACTCAAACAAGGTTCTCGAGATGGCTCGCGTTATCGCGAAGTAATTTGATAACCATATCAAACCAATATATGCCGTTCCTCTTTGAGGGGCGGCATTTTTTCGTGCCGGTAGGATATTACATATATATTTTGTAATTTCGCGCGCTTTTTTAGTGGTAATGTAGTGATATGAGTAATATTGAAAGTGGAAAGAGGCCTTCGTGGTGGGTCTCGTTGATTCCGTTCATCGTTCTGTTGGCGGTTCTTGTCCTGGTGATCAAAGCGTTTGCAGCTGATGCTCTCGAAGGCGGCAGCCAGGTTGCACTTATGTTTGCGGCTGGTGTGACTGTTGCCATCGCTATGGTCTTTTACGGTATTCCGTGGAGGACTCTTGAGGATGCTATGGTGGATAACCTCAAGTCTGTAGGTAGTTCAGTCATCATTCTCCTTCTTATCGGTGCAGTCGCTGGCTCGTGGATGATAAGTGGAGTAGTGCCAACCCTTATATATTATGGTATGAAGGTCATACTTCCCGGCATATTCCTTTTTGCCTCTTGCATCATCAGTGCTGTCATTGCTGTGATGACAGGAAGTTCGTGGACAACCATTGCTACCATAGGTGTTGCGCTTGTGGGAATCGGTACTGCGCACGGATATGATCCGGGCTGGACTGCTGGTGCAATCATTTCCGGTGCTTATTTCGGTGACAAGGTGTCGCCGCTTTCCGACACGACTGTGCTTGCGTCGTCATCCGCCGGTACGTCGCTCTTTTCGCATATCCGCTTTATGATGATCACTACTGTTCCGTCCTTTCTTATATCCCTGATAATATTCCTCGTGGCCAGTATTTTTCATCAGGCTCCGAGCAGTGCAGAGATGGTGGACTTTTCGACGGATCTTGCCTCAAAGTTCAATATATCCCCTTGGCTTTTGCTTGTACCGGTGCTCACCGGCCTTCTTATAGCGAAGAAGGTGCCGGCGATCATCACCCTTTTTGCGGCGTCGGTGATTGCGGGTGTGTTTGCCTTCATATTCCAGCCTCATATCATTTCGGAGGTTGCTGTCGGCGCTGAGCTTGCGAATGCGGATTTCAGCTTCATTGACGGCTTTAAAGGATTGATGCAGAGCTATTATGGCGCGACTTCGATTGTGACAGGCAATCCTGATGTCGACAGCCTGATTGCAACCAGGGGAATGACGGGAATGCTCAATACTGTGTTCCTCATCATTGCAGCCAGCACATTCGGAGGGTCGCTTGTGGGTAGCGGAATGCTCCAGAGCCTTACAGATGCCCTTGTGGGATTTGTACGCAGACGTGTATCTATGGTCGCGGCTACTGTAGGAACGGGAATTTTTGCCAATATGATTACTGGTGACCAGTACCTTTCAATCATTCTTACCAGCAACCTCTATAAGAAACTGTATAAGGAGAGAAGGTACGAGAGCAAGCTTCTCAGCCGTTCGGTGGAGGACTCGGCTACTGTGGTTTCAGTGCTTATCCCTTGGAACTCCTGCGGTATGACGCAGTCGACAGTGTTGAAAGTGTCCACTTTGCATTATCTTCCTTACTGCTTCTTCAACCTCCTTTCGCCTCTTATGTCGATCTTTGTCGCTATGATCGGCTATAAGATCAAGCGTACTGAAAAGGTGGAGAAAGCTTAGTGAAAGTGCGCATCTTGGGTGCGTATATTCAAAAATCTTTTATAACTTTGTAGGACTGTGCAGGGCACAATTTTAGAATTCATATTTATATTTAATACATAACGGATTATGAAAGATTTGAAAGGCACAAAGACCGAGGCTAACCTTCAGACTGCATTTGCTGGTGAGTCACAGGCACGTAACAAGTACACTTACTATGCTTCAAAGGCAAAGAAGGACGGATATGTTCAGATTGCCAAGCTCTTTGAAGAGACTGCAAACAATGAGAAGGAGCACGCTAAGATCTGGTTCAAGCTTCTTCACGGAGGCGAAATTCCTACAACAGAGGTTAACCTTCTTGATGCAGCTGAGGGTGAGAACTATGAGTGGACTGATATGTATGCAGGTTTCGCTGTAGAGGCTCGCGAGGAAGGATTCGAGGAGATCGCTGTACTTTTTGAGAAGGTTGCAGCTATCGAGAAGATGCACGAAGAGCGTTATCGTAAGCTTCTTGCAAACGTTCAGGGAGGACTCGTTTTCTCACGTGACGAGGATATGATGTGGGAGTGCTCTAATTGCGGACACGTGGTTATCGGCAAGAAGGCTCCGGAGATCTGCCCAGTGTGCAAGCACCCGAAGAGCTACTTTATGATTCACCCTACTAACTATTAATAGAGGTCCCCGATTGAGTCGGGAATGACATAAAAAAGAAACGCAACCTTCGGGATGCGTTTCTTTTTTTATGGTATGTCCTTAGAATTTCAGCTTGAAAAGTGCTTTGATGAAATTCAGGAGGATGTAGACAAGGAATACTATCAGAGGAATGATGGACCAGTTCATCTTCAGGATCACAGTCAGGATAACTACTGCCGCCGAGGCTGCAAGGAAGACTATTCTGATCTTGTTCTGGCTGCCTGAACTTCCTTTCTTGAACTTCATCGAGAACATCGGGATCTCGCTCACAAGCAGGATGCAGAGTGTCACAGAAGCGAAAGGAATGAAGTACCTTGTTGCAGCCCAGGAAGCCAGGGTGCTGGCCGGGTCATTGCACACATAGTAGGCAAATGCTCCACAGATGATGGCACACGCAGGTGTGGCAAGGCCTATGAAGCTGTCGCTCTGACGTTCGTCAATATTGAACTTGGCCAGTCTGAGGGCAGAGAAGACAGCGATAAGGAGTGGAACATAGCATATCCACGAATCGCCCTGAGTCTGTACCATAAGACTGTACATCATCAGAGACGGAAGAACTCCGAAACTTACCATATCGGCGAGGGAGTCCAGCTGCTTTCCCAGTTCTGAATAGGCCTTGAGCAGTCTTGCAGCAAGTCCGTCACAGAAATCACAGACAGCTGCAGCCAGCATAAGGATGAAGGCTGTGTCCAGGCTGCCTTTCAACGTACAAATCACACCCAAAACGCCGCAGAGCAGGTTTGTGGATGTGATTGTGTTAGGTATGTGTTTGACAATTCTCACGTCAAATCTACTTTAGTTCCGGAATTATTTGATTCCGAGCTTCTTTGCGATGTGCTTAGGAAGGGCGTCCTTGTGAACTACGATGTTGAGGGTCTTGTAGCTTACGAAGTCCTCAGAAGCGTACCAGATACCTTTGTACTTGCCTGACTCACCCCAAGAGTTCTTTACCATATAGTAGAGCTCGCCGTTCTGATCCTTTGCGATACCGTAGATGTGCATTCCGTGGTCGTCTGTAGTGGTCTTGTTGTTGTAGCCCTCAAGACGCATCTCGTCTGTAACTACGAAGTCGTCAACCTTCTTTGCTTCGTCCTGCTTAGCCTCTGACTTGCCTGTCCAGTGCTCCATATCTGAGCCCTTTGCTTTCTGCTCCTCAACGATTACTGCTGTACCGTTTCTTGTGAAGCCCTTCTCACTCACGTCTGAGCCCCAAGCGATGGTGTAACCCTTCATAATGGCGTTCTCCATAACCTCCATTAGCTCGTTTACAGGAAGGTTGTAGGCTGTGTCCCATCTCCAGTTGTCGCAAACCTCGATCACGAACTGCTCGTACCAAGGCTGGTGTGCGAAAGATGAAAGGTTTACATAGTCATCGTAGTTGATTCCGAGGTAGTCTCTGTATGACTCAGGAGTGTAAGTCTTGCCATCTACAGTGAACTCAGTAGGGTACTCTCCGAGATATGCTGCGATGATACCGTCAAGTCCTCTTGTCCAAGCTGTTGTGAGGGTCTTGTTAGGTCTTGAGTTGATGGCGTCTGTATAGCCCTTGATGGCTGCATCCATTTCGAAGTGCTCAGGCTTCTCTGTACCGTAGTTGAGACCTGGCATCTCTGCGTTTGGAACGATACCGTAGTCCTTGATCACGTGGAGTACGTCTCCGAATGAAGAACCTGCTGCGAGGTTGAGGTGACCGTCGAGTCTTACGTACTTGATCGCTCTGTCGTGGTAAGACTTACCTACAACGAACATCTCTGAAAGGTCAACTTCGAGGCCTTTTGTCCTGAGGATCTCAGACTCGATGAATGAAAGAGCTGAGAAGCACCAGCAGGTACCTGAACGGTGCTGATCCTTGATGGATGTGATAGGGTTCTCCTTCACTACTGTGAACTCGAGCTCGGGAGTCTCGTTCTGTGCGAAAGCGGCAGCGCAAGAAAGCGCGATAGCCGCAGCTGTAAGGGTCAATTTAAGTTTCATATCAGTGTTGTTAAAAATTATCGCCTAATTCCACAAAGATACTAAAATTATATAACTTTGCAAATATGACGAATATACTATATATACACGGAATGGGCGGTGGCGGTGACAGCCGTATTCCCTCGATTCTCGATCAGGCGCTCAGGCCGGAGGGGGTGAGGGTCGTTGTGCGCACATATGACTTCGATCCGAAGGTCGCGTCGAGGCAGATCGCCTCGTGGGTGGATGAACTCAAACCACAGCTGATCATCGGCGAATCCCTCGGTTCGCTGCACGCCATCCGTATTAAGGGACTCCCTCATATTCTTATATCTCCGTCTCTTAATGCTCCGCTTTATTTCAGCGGCCTTGCGTGGCTTACCCTCGTTCCTGGAGTCACTGCGCTTCTTGACCGGATCTACCGTCCGCGGGAAGGGGACAGACAGCCGCTTCATTTCACTTATCGCGTGATGAGGAATTATGCTTCGCACAGGAAAGAGGCTTTGTCGAACTCTCCTGCTGCAGGAAGCGATGACTCTTTCTATGCCTTTTTTGGACGTAAGGACCACTATCGAAAGAGCGGGATTGTGAGTGTGAGGACCTGGAAAAAGCACTTCGGACAGAGTTTCGAGTGGTATGACGGCACTCATTTTACGGAAGAGGAGTATATATATTCCCGTGTGTTGCCTTGTTTAAGAACTGCGCTGAATATAAATGAATAAAACACAAATGTTAATGGTGATAACATTTGTGTTTTACTGTATTTGGAGTCTTTTCAGACTTAGATCGTTCTGCCAGGATAAGCTTTCAGTCCCTCTTCGAGGATTCTGAGCGCCTTCTTCATCTCATCGATCTCAAGGACGTATGCGATGCGGGCTTGGTTGCATCCCTTGTCAGGTGTGCTGTAGAATGAAGCTGCCGGAGTGACCATTGTGGTCTCGTTGTCGATGCGGAAGTTCTCGAGCATCCACTTTGCAAACTCTTCAACATCGTCTACAGGAAGTTCGGCAACTGTGTAGAATGCACCCATAGGTACCGGTGAGTACACACCTTCGATCTTGTTCAGACCTTCAATCATATAGTTGCGTCTCCTGATGTATTCTTCCTTTACAGCTGCGAAATACTCGTCCGGTGTGTCGAGTGCGCCGATCGAAGCGATCTGGCCGAGCACAGGAGGGCAGAGGCGGGATTGTGCATATTTCATAGCCGCTGCCATCACTTCCTTGTTGCGTGAGATGATGCAGCCTACGCGTGCGCCGCAGAGGTTGTATCTCTTGGAAACAGAGTCGATGAGTATCACCTTGTCTTCAAGGCCCTTGATGTTCATTGCAGAGAAATGAGGCTCGTCTGTGTAGCAGAACTCTCTGTACACCTCGTCTGAGATGAGGAAAAGGTCGTGCTTGCGTGCGATTTCTCCCAATGCCAGCATCTCCTCCTTTGAGTAGAGTGTTCCGGTAGGGTTGCCAGGGTTGCAGATGAGGATGGCTTTGGTCTTGTCTGTGATAGCCTTCTCGAATTCCTCTATTGCCGGTACCTGGAAGCCTTCTCTGATGTCAGTGCTGATGGCCTTCAAGGTCACGCCGTTCATATATGCGAAAGTGTTGTAGTTGGTGTAGAAAGGCTCGAGGACAATTACTTCGTCACCTTCGTCGCAGGTGATCGAAATGGCGAGGTTCACGCTCTCGCTTCCGGCTACAGTCACGATGAGGTCTGATACGTTGATGTCGATGCCTATCTTCTTGTAGTACTTTTCTACAAGTCCTTTGCGGAGCTCCATAATTCCCGCAGAGTGTGAATAGGAAACATTGTCAAGGTCGAAGTTCCTGATAGCGTCTATCGCGCACTGAGGTGACTTGATGTCAGGCTGGCCGATGTTCAGGTGATACACTTTTACTCCCTCCTTCTTCGCTGCGTCAGCGTAAGGAACGAGCTTTCTGATTGCAGATGCCGGCATCTGCTGGGCTCTGTTAGAAATTTTTCCCATTTATATTAATCCGTTTTATTTTTTGCGCGGCAAAGATAGCGATAATTTATTATCTTTGCGCCCGACTTGACAAATCTAATATAGAAAATTATGGCAATTTTCAGACAAAGAGCCTTGAATGAGGCATCATCCCACGGAACCGGCCGATTCTATCGTGAAGACGGTCCGGTTTCTGAGTATTTCGGACTCAACGTCCTCGACCTGGACAAGATGCGTAAGTATATGTCACAGGCGGCTTATGAGGCTGTGCTTGCATCGGTTGAGCACGGTGCCAAGCTCGACAGAGGACTTGCGGATGAGATCGCTGCAGGTATGATGACCTGGGCTATGGAGATGGGGGCGACACATTATACCCACCTCTTCCAGCCGCTTACCGACTCTACTGCGGAAAAGCACGAAGCATTCATATCGTTCAAGAACGGAAAGGCGTTCGAGAAGTTCAGCGGAAGTGCCCTCGTGCAGCAGGAACCTGATGCGTCAAGTTTCCCTAACGGAGGATTGAGAAACACATTCGAAGCCAGAGGCTATTCTGCCTGGGATCCTTCGTCTCCGGTGTTCATAATGGATGGAACCCTTTGTATTCCATCGGTTTTCGTGGCATACACAGGTGAGGCTCTCGACACAAAGGTGCCTAATCTGAAGTCGCTCCACGCACTCAGTGAGGCAGCTGCGTCGGTTGTGAATCTCTTTGATGAAAGCGTAAAGGCAGTAAAGGTCAACCTCGGTATCGAGCAGGAGTACTTCGTAGTAGACGAGTCACTCTACAATGCACGAATGGACCTCAGGATGACAGGAAGAACTGTCATCGGCCACACATCGGCAAAGGACCAGCAGCTTGAAGACCACTATTTCGGTGCGATTCCGTCTCGTGTCAACAGTTTTATGAAGGACTTCGAGACCGAAGCCTACAAGCTCGGTATCCTTCTGAAGACACGTCATAACGAGGTGGCTCCGAACCAGTTCGAGTGTGCGCCTGTCTTCTGTGATTCGATCAAGGCCATCGACCAGAATATGATGCTTATGATCGTAATGCAGAAGGTCGCAGAGAGACACCATCTCAAGGTCATCCTCCACGAAAAGCCTTTCGACGGAGTGAACGGTTCAGGAAAGCACTGCAACTGGTCCATCGTGACAGACACAGGTGTGAACCTGCTTTCTCCGGGAAAGACTCCTACAAAGAACCTTCAGTTCCTTTCGTTCTACGCGTCTGTGCTCAGAGCGGTGCACAAGCATAACTACCTGCTGATGTCTACAGTGGCAACTTTGGGTAACTCTTATCGTCTCGGTGGCGATGAGGCTCCGCCTGCAGTTATGTCAGTGTTCTCAGGTTCAACACTTTACGAGGTCTTCAAGTCTATTATGGAGATGGACAAGGTGACCGAGTCGGAGAGTTCAAGCCTTGAGTCCATCAAGATTGTGAACTCGATTCCGGAGATCTTCCCTGACAATACAGACCGAAACAGAACATCTACATTTGCCTTCACAGGTAACCGTTTCGAATTCCGTGCAGTCGGTGCTTCACAGAATGTGTCGACGTCGGTGTATACCCTTAATACGGCGGTAGCCGAAAGCCTGCGCGAGTTCCGTGCCGAGGTCGATACCCTTGAGGCGGCCGGTGAGGAGCGTGCGGCGGCTGTGATGAACGTCGTAAGGAAGTTCATCACTCAGGCACGTGACATTATGTTCGAGGGCAACGGCTACAGCAAGGAATGGGAGCTGGAGTCACAGAGAAGGGGATTGAGGCCGATCAGAAACGTCGCTCAGGCCTACGAGGTATATCACGAACCGCAGACTGTCGAGCTCTTCGACAAGATGGGCGTGCTCGCTCCGAACGAGGTCGAGGCAAGGTTCGAGATCCTGAATGAGACATATGTGAAGAAGCTGCAGATCGAGGCGCGCGTGATCGGCGATATGTGCCTGAACCACGTCATCCCGGCGGCAGTGAAGTACCAGAACGTACTTATTGAAAATATAAAGGGACTCAAGGATATATTCGGAGATGAGGCATATATGAACTACTGCTCTTCTGAGATCGACACGCTCAAGCAGATTTCTACATATGTCAACCGTATATCATCGGATGTCCAGGCTTTGGTCGAGGCAAGGAAGAAGGCCAACAGGATTGAGGCGATAGCCGAAAGAGCGAAGGCATATTCGCAGGAGGTCAAGGATATGATGGATAAGGTGCGCCTCAGCGCAGACAACCTTGAGATGCTGATCGACGACGAAATGTGGCCATTGCCGAAATATAGAGAATTGTTGTTTTTCTAATATCTGATATGCAGGTATTTAGGAGGGGTTATGTTTATTGAAAGTATAAGTAACGAAGAGCTGAATAAGCTGGAATATGCAGCCTTCCCCGGGAAGATTTACGTGATTGACAGCGTGGGTGCTGAGTTCAATCGCGCCATTGCATATCTGCGCTCTCAGAAGGTGATCGGCTTCGACACAGAGACACGTCCGTGCTTCTCTCCGAACCAGCCGCGTTACGGAGTGTCGCTGCTTCAGCTTTCAGGTGCTGAGAAGGCCTTCCTTTTCCGTATCAAGAATTTCGGAATGCACAGGAGGCTTTGCAATCTCTTGGCTGACAAGAGGATAATCAAGGCTGGTGCAGCTGTGCACGATGACATAAAGGGACTGCAGAAGCTCCGTGATTTCGTTCCGGGAGGTTTTGTGGATCTGCAGAAGATAGTGTGGGAGTACGGCATTAAAGACAAGAGCGTCAAGAAGATGGCCGGAATCATACTCGGTTTCCGTATCTCCAAGACCCAGCAACTTTCCAACTGGGAGGCTGAGACGCTTTCTGAATCTCAGTGCAAGTACGCTGCTACCGATGCCTGGGTGTGCCGTGAGATGTACCTCAGACTTATGAAATCAGAAAAGAATCCTTTGATTGAAGAAAATACATTATGATAAAGATTATATTGAAAAAGGGCAGGGAAGACTCTCTGCGCAGGTTTCATCCGTGGGTGTTCTCCGGAGCCATAGCTCAGGTTCAGGGCGATCCTGCAGAGGGTGACATAGTGTCTGTGCACGCTGCAGACGGCAGTTTTCTGGCACTTGGTCACTACCAGATCGGTTCGATCGCGGTTCGTGTGCTGAGCTTTGATGAGAGCGCTCTGCGTCCGGATTTCTGGGAGGATATGCTTTCGCGTGCATTCCAGGTGCGTGTGGCTGCAGGACTTCATTCTGACAGTGGGGACGCGCAGACCAACTGCTACCGTCTTGTGCACGGAGAGGGCGACAACCTTCCCGGACTCATTATCGACTACTACGACGGAGTCTGCGTTATGCAGGCTCACTCTGTAGGAATGTTCAGAGCCAAGAAACACATATCTGATGCCCTTCAGAAGGTATATGGCAACACGCTCAAGGCTGTTTATGACAAGAGCTCCGGCACTGCGCCTTTCAAGGCAGGCCTTGAACTGATCGACGGATATATGTACCGTCGCGAGGATTTTACCGCGAATGAGCTTGTGGTAAGGGAGAACGGACAGAAGTTTATGGTCAATTGGACCGAGGGTCAGAAGACAGGATTCTTCCTTGACCAGAGAGACAACAGAGACCTTGTGGGTAAACTTTCCAAGGGACGTAACGTGTTGAATCTCTTCTGTTACACCGGTGGATTCTCAATCTATGCTTTAAATAACGGAGCGGCACACGTGGACTCTGTAGACAGCTCCAAGAAGGCTATGATGATGGTAGACAGAAATGTCGAGCTCAACGGTTTTGACTCTACACGTCACACCAGCCTCTGCTGCGACGCAATCGACTATCTGCGCGATGTCCAGGAAGGAAAGTACGATCTTATGATCGTCGACCCGCCTGCATTTGCAAAGCACAGGGGAGCACTTAAGAATGCCCTTCGCGCCTATCAGAGACTCAACGCTGCAGCAATCTCAAAGGTGGCTCCAGGCGGATTCGTCTTCACCTACAGCTGCTCGCAGGTTGTGGACAAGGAGGCCTTTGCTCTTGCAGTCTTCTCGGCAGCAGCCCAGACAGGACGAAGAGTCCGCATCCTGGACCGTCTGAACCAGCCGTGCGACCACTCTGTAAACATCTACCATCCGGAAGGAGAGTACCTGAAGGGACTTCTTCTTTACGTAGAATAACATAAGCACAGTTCGGACGCTGGTATGATGCTTGTTTTCGGTTTCGGGCGTAATCTTAAGTACACTGAAATTATGAAAGCGAAAAAGTACAAATGCCAGAAATGCGGATGGATCTACGACCCTAAGATGGGCGATCCGATCAGCGACATCCCTCCCGGAACCCCGTTCGAAGAACTCCCCGAGGAATGGCTCTGCCCGAAATGCTATGCAGGAAAGGAACAATTTAAGCAGATGTAGCTCAAAAAGTCAATTAAAATTTGTAAAGTCGAAATTTGTGCCTATATTTGCAATCCCATTCGGGAAATGGTGCTTTGGCCGAGCGGTTAGGCACAGGTCTGCAAAACCTGCTACAGCGGTTCGATTCCGCTAGGCACCTCTCAAAAATGCCTTCTAGATACCTAGGAGGCATTCTTCATTTAAAAATCTGCCCCAAATCTGCCCCACTTTTCAGACATGTAAAAATCGTTGTTTTGCGTTCCCGTCCATGAAAACCGCCCAAAACGTGGACGGCAGACGCCAAAAACAGTTCCCGTCCATGAAAAGGGCTGTTTTTGTGGACGGTTTAACTTCCGATTTGCTTTTGCAGTCGTGGCTCTCAGCAGGTGGAGCTGCCCTTAGGAGTAGCTGCGTAGCTTGCTTTGGGCAGAGCTGCTGACGTATTTACGGATTGATTATATGTAAACTACCGTCGGTACTAGAATCCGCACTATCTGGCACCGACGGTCTCTTTTTATGTCAGTCTGATGCAGTTTTGCATAGCGTCGGGTCATAAAATAATTGATTTAAGCTCCGACGCTTAAATATTATTTCATCATGTCTTTCCCTGAAAAAAGTTGACTCATTACAACCGAAGTAATGAGTAGTTATGTTTTACAAAGAGAGCTTAATTTAGAGAAAGCTCTTGAACTTCGATCTTCCGGTCTAAGTTATGGTCGGATTTCTAAAATTATTTC
>JAFVOX010000044.1:0-12628 GCA_017505605.1 Bacteroidales bacterium | reverse complement strand
CAGCAAGGTCATTGCTGAACGCGACACCGATCTCGTTGTAGTAGTACTCCATCGGATTGCTGAGGAAGAACATTGCATACTTGTATGACACGCCGTCCATCTTGAAGTCGCCTTCAATCACGCTCGGGTCGCAATTGTGTCTGCTGTCCCACTCAAGGCTCGGCTGAAGGACGCTTTTTTCATTAGAACGAGTTCCGTCTGCAAACTCTTGGATATGGTAAATATTGTCAACGAAGATATTGCTCTTTGTTCCGCAGAAATAAACGTGTGTCGTTCCGTCTCCGTTATCCACTATCGAAGGACAATATGAATATCGGTTCTGACCAGTGAAGCCGAATACATACTTCGGCATACTTATACTATAGACAAGAACTGAATCACGTTCTGGCTTCTGCTCGTTTCCATCGTCTATCGGGTCTTTTGAGCAGGAAAGCAGCGCAGCAGTGAACAGAGTTGCAAGTAAATAGAATCTTTTCATATCAATATCAAAACCGGCCTGCGATGTCAGATGATAAAAATGACATCGAAAGCCAGTTTATGAAAATCAAATTATTTATTATACTTTGCCGGTTTGGTCGGAAGAATACCCTGGAAATGCTTGTTGATTACATCAGCTTGAACTTTGTCAACCATCATATAGTAACGGTTGCCGTTCTCATCGGGTGTAAAGATTGTCCCACCGAGTTCAGTCACTTCCATCTTGAAAGGACCATTAATAGTGAAGAAAGAATCACCCTCTACAGCATAGAGAAGAGATGTAAGATCCCAGGTAGGACGGTCGTAAGGCATAGGAAGATATGCTTTGTAAGCCTCAACCATAGGATGTCCGTTTTCTGCCCATCCGAAATCGTTTTCGATACTTGCTCCGGGATAGCAGATTGAAATACCTACCTCAAAAGGTGAAGTCACAATCTTTGTAGGCCACTCCTCGAATACTTTCTTTGCAGCAGGAGGATCCTTGAATACATTATATTCGTGGAAATTGACATCCGTAGTATGACCTGCCATAGTAATAAGTTCCTTTACCTTCTTGGCTACGAGTTCTTTACCTGTGAGAGGCGAGTACTCGTCAGCGGGCGAATCCATCAGACGTGCAAGGTTGGTTGAGAAGCCTACAGACACGATAGTTACAGAATTATCCGGCATCTCTGACAGGATCTTTCTGTAAAGTATATGGGCGTCCGGAAACTTGTCATAGTCTTCGTGTGAACGTGCGAACTTCGGAGTGCCATCCTCGTTCTTGAGATCCACGACAGCCTTTGCATAGTTCACGGCATCAGTCTCGCAATCCGCTCCGTTTCTGATGATTCCTATAGGAATGTCAGGATAACCATACCAAGTATTCATTATGTCCATAAACTCTGCAGGAGCAAGCCCGTCCTTGTTGATTGTAATTGCCAGGACGTTGATCTTATCCTGATCAATATATTTATACAGCATATCCAGAGCCATAGCATCATCAACGTCATTCCCGATATCTGTTTCGAAAATGATGTTGAGTTTGTCGGACTGCGCTGTTTTCTTATTCTCGCAACCGGCCAGTGCCAATACACCGGCAAATGCGAGAGCAATCATTATCTTTTTCATAATTCTCTAATTATTTATTCAAAGATGAAATGTCATAAGTTGCTGACCAGAGGTCGTATGACCAAAGCCAGTCACTTCCTGTCACTGCTGGAGTGAAATATACGACAAGTTCGTTCTCATCCACAAGATATCCCTTCGTATCGGTAAGGAACCCAGGATTATGGTTGCGCGGGAAGCCGGAATGCTCAGGAGTGATGGTGTGGATTTCCTTCCAAGGATCTTCTTTAGGAGTAATCCAGTCTTCATCAAGAGAAACGTATGCCACACGACAAAGATCTCCTACCCAAGTAGGGATCTTCGACCTGTCATAACCCTCGCTACGCATCTCGGATACCATAAACAGTTTGTCCTTTGACATTGCCGGATATGAGTTTGCAGTAAGGTATGGGACGGCTCTCTCCTCACCGAGACGGATGTTGTCAAGGTCATTGAGGACAATCTCTCTCATACAATAAGGACCATTCTCGGTTGTAGAGTGGTAGAATAGCAGAATGGTACTGTCATTCTTTACGATGGTAGTACTCTGACCTGTACCCCATTTGTCACGGCCTTCATAAGGCACGATTGGATTTCCGTCGAACTTGATCCAAGGCCCTTCGATGTTTTCGGCAACAGCAAGGCCGATCTGGTTGTGATTGCAGTCCCACTGATCGACACCGAGATAAGTCATAATCCAAGTATAGGTCTTACCCTTCCACTTGGTCTTGAATTCCCGCACATCAGGATCACAGATGTGACAGTCGTCCCAACCGTCTGCAGAAGGCGCAATTACCTTTGTACCTGGCTGCCATACATAACCGTTCCTGGTAGGTATTCCTTTATATAGATATACATAGTCAACGATTTCAAACGGATCTCTGTTTTCACAGATATATCCATATCTGATACCATACTCATCCTGAATGAAACTCGGAGCATAATTGTAATGTCCGGCACCTCCGCTGAGTTCATATCTGACCTCCTTCGGAGTAATTTGATGGGGCTTTTCGCCCCCGCTCGTACACGATACAAGCAGAACGAGAGCGAAAAGTCCGAAAAGTGACAGATTTCTCATACCTGATATTAACAACTAATCCTCAATCTTAAGATCCATTACGCAACGAACAGAAGATGCTCTTCCCTTTTGGCCGTCGCCCCAACCCCACTGGTCAGTGTAACCACCGTCTGAAAGATAAAGGCCACCGTGAGTAGCGCTCAATGAATTTCCGTGCCTTACACAAGCAAGCCAGGTTCTATCGTAGTTACCAGCCTCGTTGATCCATCCGCTGTTAGGAATAAAGAGCCCGCCTAGAGCCTTGAGATTATCCTTGTTTGCTGCCTTTGCATCTGCCTCAGAAAGGCCAAGAATCATACCCCATACTTGGAATCCGGTCTGCGCTGGCTGAGCCTTATATTGGCCTTTCTCCCACACAGCGATAAACTCATCAGATGTAGGCACACGCCATCCCTCAGGGCAAGGATCATTCTCTGGAGCCCAAGTCTTTATGTCATCAAACACAGTGTCATCGGTTGCCCAGCCAGGAACAGGTTGCTCTCCCTTGCTTGGCCAAGGCTTGTCACTGTTGAACTGGTAGTACATACCGACTTCATCAGGAGAAGAACAGAACTCACCGGGATTGTTAAGGTTTACAGTTGACCATACCATACCGTTGATAAGGACTTCGTTCTCACCAAGGGTAAGAGTCTTCTGGATAACCTTCGAGCGAAGAGTCTTTATGCCATTGGAAACTTCGATGACGATCTGGCGGTTCTTTACGAAAGATGTTGATTGGGTGACTGTGAGTGTGATGTCAGCAGCACCGGAACCTGATGTCTGGCTCAATGTACACCATCCCTCTGCAGATGTGTTTGAATCTGCAAGTTTGATTGTCCAGTCCTCGTGGCCGGTAATGTTCAAGGTGTACTCACCACCTTCTGCAGCAACCGGAACAGCAAGTGGGAATACCGCAAACTCATCAGGATTGCTCTGTATCTTATAGTCTTCCTTCTGGCAAGACCCCAATGCCAGCAGGGCAAGGCCTGCTGCCATCAGCATTTTGATTCCTTTATGCATATTAATAATTTTCATTTTGTTTGAGATTAGGGTTGTTGTCACACTCTCTCTGAGGGAGTGGCATACGCTCGTGCTTTCCGATAACGAAGTTATCAAAGTCCGGATCTCTGGCAGTGATCTTTGCAAGTTCATCAGTTGTAAAGCCCCAACGCTTGAGATCGATCCATCTTACGCACTCGAGTGAAAGTTCGAGGCCGCGCTCAATCTTGATCTGCTCGCGGAAAGCATCCTTGCTTGCAGTTGCGCCTTTGTAATATGTACTGTTCTGGATGTCAGCGAGACCGGCACGGTTGCGAACTTTATTAAGAGCTGAGATAGCCTTGTCTGTAGGACCGTTAAGTTCATTCTCAGCCTCAGCATAGAGAAGAAGCATATCAGCAAGACGGAGCACGCGGAAGTTGTTGTCATTCCAGTAATAAAGAGGCCTTACATCTGTGCTGTACTTCTTGATCCATACGCGGCTGCCCCATTCGCTCTTCCATCCGCTTCCGTAGATATCGTGTGTCCTGTTAGGGAAATCGCTCTCTACTGAATCATACCAGAGGGTATAGTAAAGACGTGGGTCGTACTCACCTGTAACGGTAGTCTCTCTCTTATAGTAGTCAACGAGCCAACGTCTTGCCTCAACGTTATTCCAGCCGATGTCCTTTGGAGACTGAACTTCCTCAATCTGAGTACCGAGTTGTGCATTAGGATCCAGATAATTGTCAGTCTGATCGAAACCGACATAGTGAGTAAGCGAGAAGTGGATCTCATAAATCGACTCCTTATTATTTTCGTTCTTATTGCTGAAGTTTGCGCCATAATCAGGCATAAGGTCATATATTGATGCTCCGTTACCTTCTATGAGCCACTCAAGGCAGGTCTTTGCCTCAGCATATTTATGCCACTGCATATAAACCTTTGCAAGGAGGGCATAAGCCGCGCCTTTGGTCGGACGTGCGGTGTTCTCAGCATCGCGAGTCTCGGGGAGGGCTTCAATAGCAGTGCGGAGATCCGTTTCGAGTTGAGCGAATACTGCTTCAGGGCTTGAATTTGCAGGCTGGTCTGCTGCAGATGAAACATCAAGAATAAGAGGCATATTGTCCCAGAGTGCGGTCATATAGAAATAGTAGAAAGATCTGAGCCATAGAGTCTGAGCCCTGAGGTCTTCTTTATGAGTTGCATCTGCGAACTCAACCTTGTCAATATGAGCGAGAACCTGATTTGCGCGATAGATAGTGGTGAAGTGCTCTCTCCACATTTTGCCGTTCACCTCGTCAAAGTTGTAATTCGTGTACTTGAATTTAGTCCACTCGTTAAGTTCTGTCCAACCTGCGTATGATACGCCGTCGTCTGCCATACCCTGCATCTGTGAATAAATGTTACGGGTCCACGTTCCCTGTCTGTAGAACATACTATAGACAGCGATCAGGCCGGCCTCTATGTCATCTTCTGTCTGCCAGAACACACCGGTAGAAAGGGTGTTCTCGTTCTGGATATCAAGATGATCTTCGCTGCAGGCACTGAAGATGGCCAATGCCACGCATAAGACTCCTATGATAATTTTTTTCATCTGAATTGTCTGTTAGAAAGTAAATGTAAGTCCGAATGATACTGATCTCGGGTTAGGGAATGAACATCCGTCATATCCGAGAGTGTAGATGCCACCATCAGCAAACTCTGGATCAAGTCCTGAGTACTTGGTGAATGTAACAAGATTCTTTCCTATAACTGAAACCTTAATCTGCTCGAAACCGATCTTGCTGATAAGGCTTGACGGAAGTGAGTAACTGAGCGAGATGTCGCTGAAACGGAAGAATGAGCCGTCCTCAAGCCATCTGTCCTGATCATTACGGCTGTTACGAGTGTCACCGTAAATGATTCTCGGATGTGTTGTTGATGGGTTCTCCTGAGTCCAAGGCTTCAGGCCGTTGAAGTTGTTCTGGTTGGTGTTGAAGTCACCTGCAGTAGCACGTGCACCATTGAAAACTGTCTGACCGAAACGACCATAACCGCTAAGGTTGAGAGCGAAACCCTTGTATGCGAGGTTTACTCCAAGACCCATCTCAAGCCAAGGCCAAGGGCTGCCTACTATATGGCGGTCTGTAGATGCAATCTGTCCGTCATCGTCATAGTCAACATATCTGATGTCGCCAGGAAGCGCATTAGGCTGAATTATTTTTCCTTCAGAGTTCTGATGAGCAACAACCTCTTCCTTCGACTGGAATATACCGTCCATCTCATAGAGGTACCACATTCCGAGAGGCTTGCCTATTTCTGAAATTGAAGTTCCGGTGTAATATACTGTCTGACCGTAACCGAGGCTGAGAACTTTGTTTCTCACGTGAGATAAGTTGAGGTTTACAGCATAGGAGAAGTCGCCCTTGCGGTCGTTCCATCCGAGCTCGAGTTCGACACCTGTATTCTGGAGGCTGCCGGCGTTGGTTGCAGGAGCACCACCTTCATTACCGGTTGTCCAGAGGATAGGAAGATAAACGAGGAGATCCTCACTCTTTGAAAGGAACCACTCGGCTGCAACTGTGAAACGGCTTCTGAAAGCAGTCATATCGATACCGACGTTAGCAGTAGTCTTTGACTCCCATACCAGATCGTTATTAGTAAGGTTGGACTGAGTCATACCTACATATACTTTGTCGCTTGCTCCGAGAACGGCACGAGGAGCCGTATTGATTGTTGACTGATAATCCCATACTCCGATGTTTGTGTTACCGAGCACGCCATAGTTGGCTCTGATCTTGAGGTCGTTGATGGCAGGTACATCGAAAAAGTCTTCAGAACTGATACGCCAACCAACTGAACCTGAGTAGAAGTTACCCCACTTGTTGCCCTGAGGAAGTTTTGAGGTACCGTCGCGACGTGCTGTTATCTGTACGAGATACTTGTCTGCGTATGCATAGTTGATACGTCCGAGGTAAGAGATGAGCGCAGACTCTGTATAACCACCTGTCGCAGAGGTAGTACCGGTTGCGGCGTTGATTGAAGTGATGTACTTGTCATCTACTGTAAGAGGATCGAGTTTGGTGGCCGACCTTGTCTCTTCGTGGAAACGGTTGTATGACATACCTACCATTGCATCAACATCGTGCTTTCCGAAAGTCTTATCGAAAGTGTAGGTGTGCTCGATGAGGATATCGTGGTGCTTGGCCATAGATGAACTTACTGAAGCAGCGTCATCACCCTGACCCATAGTCCAGTTACCCTTCTTACGGAGTTTGTTGGTAATTCCGTAATAACTCTTGTAAGCGAGGTTCAACTTAGCCTTGAACACGTCCTTGAAAAGGTTGATCTGTCCGAAGATGTTACCATACATATACTCTTCATCATTTACAGACTCATTGATGTTCTCCTGAGCCACCGGATTGAGGGCGTATGTGTTGGCTCTGTCTGAACTACCATAACCGTAACCTCCCGGATTGTTAGCATCATAAACAGGGATTGTAGGAGGCATCGTGATAAAGTTCGACCAAGAGGAACTGCCCATATTGTCGCGGCTTGATCTTGTATAGAAGAAGTTCTCGCCGAACTCGAAGATACCCTTGCGACCTGAAGTGTTCACGCGGAAACCATACTTATCATAACCAGTTCCGTAGAGAGCACCGTCATCAACCATTCTGTTGAGTGAAGTATAGTATCTGATGTCATCTGAACCGCCTGAGAGCGAAACGTTGTAATTCTGCAGGACACCCATCGATAGCATCTCATCCTGCCAGTCGGTATTTGCCTCGAAGTGGTTCTGATAACCTGTAACGCCCTCGACACCCTGAAGCATAGCCTCAGCATAAGCCCTGTCGTCGTAGAGTTTGTAAGTTTCGGCATCCATAAGGTCGTAACGAGGAAGCCAGTTGAGTTCTACATTAGAATCGAACTTAACCTTGAGGCCACCCTTCGTACCTTTCTTGGTAGTGATGATGACGACACCGTTGGCAGCACGTGAACCATAAATCGCTGCAGAAGATGCGTCCTTGAGTACTTGGATAGACTCGATATCCTCCACGTTGAGACCAACCTCGCTACCACCGTAGTTACCATCGACGATGAAGAGGGGAGAGTTGTTAGTGAGGGATCCGAGACCACGGATAACAATTGATGCATTTGAACCTGGCTGGCCGCTTGAGGTAATCTTCATACCAGAAGTAAGTCCGCGCATAGATTCTATCACATTACCGGTTGTGCGGTCGTCAAGAGCCTGTTCTCTCACTGTTGAGACAGAACCTAGGATGTCCTTCTTCTTTACTGTACCATAACCGATTACCACTGACTCATCGAGAAGTTTGGTGTCTGGCTTCATCGATACATTGACATCAGTACGTCCTTCAGGGTTTACGGTTTCATCAAGATAACCGATGAAACTGAATGTAAGGGTTGCCCCTCCTTGAACAGAGATGGAATAATTACCGTCGAGATCTGTTGCAGTACCTGTCTTCTTGCCGTTGACATCTGTACTGACAGATACTCCGACCAGAGGACTTCCGTTTTCATCCGTCACGGAACCCCTTACTGTCGTTTGTGCAGAAGCCACTACTGAGCCAATGCACAGGAACACCAGCATAACAGAAAGATACTGAATCTTTCTGAACAGACTGCGTGTCTGATTGTTAGCAGTATTAGTTTTCATATTAAAAATAGGTAGTGATTAGTTTCCAGAAACAATTATGAATGCAAGTCCTGAAACAAAGAACAGGAACATCACACCAAGGAGAGAGTAAACACTCTTGTTCGCTCCCTTGAACTCCTTCCAGATGAAGACACCCCAGAGAGCGGCAATCATCGGAGCACCCTGACCGAGGGCGTACGATACAGCCGCACCGGCCTTACCTGAAGCGATGTAGCTGAATGCTGTACCGAGACACCAGATAGCGCCACCGAGCATACCTACAAGGTGAGTCTTGGTGTTGCCCTTGAAATACTCGCTGTACGAAACAGGCTCGCCGACGAAAGGCTTTTTCATCACGAAAGTGTTGAAGATGAAGTTGCTGAGAAGGACTCCCAATGAGAAGATCACGATGGCTGTATATGGAGTTGCTTTGCCTGCTGCCGGAGCGGCGAAATTGTCAAGGTCCATAGCGGCAGCCACGAATCTATAGAAGAATGCCATAAGGGTTCCTGCAACAACTGCGAGGATGATACCCTTGTTTGCGTCTGCCTTCTTCTCCTTCTGAAGTTTACCGGAGGCTATACCGTTGCAGACGATAGCGACAACGATAAGAGCCACTCCGATAAAGAGTGTCATAGGATCACCCTTAGGTGCTCCTATATAATTTACAATAGTGCCGAGCACTAACGAGATACCAACTCCGAGAGGAAAAGCAACAGCCATTCCGGCAATCGATGTAGATGCCGAAAGGAGAATGTTGGATGCATTGAAAATGATACCTCCGAGGATGATGCTGCCAATGTTCTTCGCAGATACCTGAACGATATCCTCAAGGAAAGGCCGACCCTCTGTTCCGAAACTTCCCATAGTAAACGCTATAAGAAGAGCGAAAAGTACCATACCGATCACATAATCCCAGTAGAAAAGTTCATATCTCCAACTTTTCGCTGCCATTTTCTGTGTGTTGCCCCAAGAACCCCAACAGAGCATAGTAATGAAGCAGAATACTACTGCTAATAGATAATTGCTTACGATAAACATATTGATTGTTAATTAGTGGTTATTCAAGTTCTGATGCAAAAGGTATTGAAGCCTGGGCACCTGGTCGTGTCACAGCAATGGCTGATGCATCTGTAGCATACTTCATCGCTTCAACGAAACCCTTACCTTTTGAAAGAGCAACGCAAAGGGCTCCGTTATAAGTATCACCGGCTGCCACGGTATCGACTGTCTCCACTTTCTGGGCAGGCACGATCACTGTTCCTTCCTCGTTATAGAGCATCGAACCCTTGTCGCCCAATGTAATGATGACATTCTTCACGCCCTTATTATAAAGAACGGCAGCGTTGGTGACATCATCGTCTGTCGCAGCATCTCCACAAAGAAAACGGCACTCTGTTTCATTTGGTGTAAGTGCATAAAGTTTAGAAAGGAGAGAATCCTCAAGAGGACAGGCAGGAGCAGGATTCAGGATGACCTTTACTCCGGCGGTATGGGCTATATCGGTGGCATATCCCACAACCTCCATAGGAACCTCAAGTTGCATAAGAAGATACTCCGAAGATTTTATCATATCTTCGAAAGGCTTTAGGTCGGCAACAGTCATTGCTCCGTTGGCTCCCGGCATAACAATGATCATATTGTCCCCATTGTCATCCACGCAGATCCACGCGGATCCAGACTGCACCGAGGAGTCTATGATGATACCGTCAGTACCAAGACCCTCTTCTGCGAAATGCTCTGCCATAAGTTTTCCATTCGCATCGGCTCCCAGTTTTGTAATAAAGTTCAAATCACCCCCCAGACGGGCGACCGCTACTGCCTGGTTAGCACCCTTTCCTCCAAATGACATCATTACATCTCCACCGAAAATAGTCTCACCCTTGACGGGTATATGTGAAGTTCTGACGGTCAGATCCATATTGGAACTACCTATTACAGTAATTTTGCTCATATATTTTTAGTGTTAATGGTGGTTATCTCTTTGGCTAATCCGCACAATCGTTTGAGCAAAAATAGAAGATTTTCTATTTAAGAACTATAAATGTTATGCAGTTTTGTTAAGAAAAAGCCATATTTTTCTGCGCAAAGCCGCTTGTTTTTGAGCAATATTGACTACTTTTGCGCAATAATGACTGCATTATGAAAGAGACATTGACTACCATTTCCGAAAGGACAGGTTTTTCCATCACTACTATATCCCGTGTTTTGAGCGGAAAATCAAAGAAATACCGCATCAGCGAAAAAACCAGCGAGTTTATTCTCAAGGAAGCGAAAAAGTGCAATTATTATCCAAATATAATTGCGCAGAACTTGCGCACAAACAAGACTGACACTATAGGTGTCCTGATGCCGTCAGTTGCCAATCCGTATTTCGCAGAAATGGCAAGTGTTATCATCGCAGAAGCGAACTGTAGAAAATATACATCAATCGTGATAGACTCGATGGAGGATGAGGAGAATCAGAAGAAGAATCTTGCCACTCTCATAGCAAGAAAGGTAGATGGGATAATCGCTGCCCCGTGCGGTTCTGACCCGACCCTTTTCGAGGAGATACAGAAGATGCAGATCCCTCTGGTACTTATCGACAGATTCTTTGCCGGCAGCCATATCTCGTATGTGACCACAAATAATTATCTCGGTGGAGTTGAAGGTACGAATATGCTGATAAGAAATGGGCATAAGAATATTGCGTGTATTCAGGGAGCGAAGAACTCTATGCCAAACAAAAAGCGCGTTGCAGGCTATATGGAGGCTCTCAGAGTTGCAGGACTTCAGGATAACGCCATTATTGTCGGTGATGAATTTTCCATCCAGAACGGATATATGGAAACGAAGTTGCTTCTGGGGCGCAAGCCAAGGCCTACGGCGATATTCTCCCTCAGCAACACCATCGGACTTGGCGCATTGAAGGCCATTAGAGAGGCCGGTCTCAATATTCCTGATGACATTTCCATTATCTCATTTGACAACAATATCTATATGGACTATCTGACTCCTCCTATCAGCAGGATGGGACAGCCGGTGGAAGAAATGGCGAAACTTGCCGTCAGACTGCTAATGGAGTGCATTGAGTCAAAGAGAAACTTATGTACGCAACTCGAACTTTCGCCCGAACTGATATCAAGAGATTCAGTAAAGAATATCAGTTCAATCTGATCATATAGGAACAGTATCTTACCGAATTTCTATATATGCATCATATTCGGCTGTAAATGCCAGCTTTATATACTTTGCATCGATGTCGAAGATCATCAGGTCCACAAAGGCATCGTGGTTTGTATTGGCCCACGCAGGAGTGTCCTTGATGCAGTCCAGCGTCCATTTTTCTCCATCTTCTGAAGTGAACAGGAATAGCTTCGATGGAGGAACTATGCCGTCCTTCCGCGAGTTGAGCATACGTACGACAAGTTCAGGACCTTTGTGCTCAAGTATCACCTCGTGAGTACCGGGGATATATCGTGTCCATCGTGGATCCGAAATATCCTCGGTCGCTGCCGGGCCGCGTTTGCCAAGGAAGAATTCTTCTGCCAGCTTCCATTCCCTGCCGCCTCCGAGCCAGCTCATATAGTCTTCATAGAAATCGGCAGACCAATGAGGCTGTCCAAGCTGGTATGGGGATGACGGGTCTTCGACGAGTCCGCAGAACACAAATGAGATGATCTTTTCCGCTCCACCGGCTGTGGCTGCAGCCTGCTGCGATAGGAAACGGCTGAACGGAGCCGGAACCAGAGCGGAAGAACGGTCGTTGGTGCCTTTCTCCCAGGCAAATGATTCGCAGTTAGCCCACATCTGGATACCGGTCTTGTCGTGGATTGCGCGGAGTTTCTTCCAGTTCTCGCGAAGACGTGTCAGAGGATATCTCTCTCGGACGCATCCTACCTCATCCTGGTATGCTATTATATCCACTTTCAGACGTGAAAGCTGCTGTTCGTAACGTGGGTCGTCGAAGTCAGAGTTGAATATTCCGTATGGTGAGATAAGAATCTTTGCTGACGGGGTAAGTTCTCTTGCGCGTGCGGTAAGGGCATTGACCGCCTCGACTGCATAATCAGTCAGAACAGGTCCCAGACAGTCCTCCACAGGCAGATACCAGCCATAGAATGCAGGGTGCTCTCCATATATTCCGGCCAGCTCCTCCATCATCTCAATCTGACGGCCCTTGATCTTCGGGTCACGCAGATTGTCGTCCTGATCATTCGCCCATCCTGTGCTCATAAACACCTTCATACCGTGTTCTGCAGCCGCTTCCATAATGGCATCAACAGGGCTCTGGCGCCACTGAGGATAATGCCACTCCATCAGCTTGGACGGATAATACGCCTTCTGCTCGTTAGCTACAGACATAAAGACAAGGTATTCCATACCCATCTTCTTCATCTCGGCGATCT
>JAFVOX010000004.1:0-90784 GCA_017505605.1 Bacteroidales bacterium | reverse complement strand
GCATTGCCGTTGCCGGTCTGAGGATCTACTGACACCCAGTCCTGGTCAGCGTCCGCTGTCCAGTCTACATTTGCTGTCACTTCGAACTCGACTGCACCGCCGTCAGCTGCGACTGCCGCCGCTGTCTTGTTCAAATCCAATTCTGGAGTCACCTCTGGCTGAGGCTGCTCACACGCTGCGATTGCTGCCATTGCAAGCATACCGCACAAAAAATGCTTGATTTTCATATCCGTATAGATTAAAAATTGAATTTTCTGGAAAAGATGAGTAACAAATATACATTATTTTAATTGCCGAAACAATTATTCTTTGTACTCAAAGGTAAATTTTTTCCCGTCTGGAAGGATGAGATCAGCCTTGACTTCCACACTTTCTCCTACTTTCCTTATCATCATCGTACCCGACTGAAGCTGTCTGTACTGAGAATAGTACACGACAGGATCTTCATAAACAAAATAGTAGTCATCGTTGTGCCAGGCATTTTCAACATCAATCAAAGTTCCCTTGAGAGACGCATTTATACCGAGGATAGCATAGGTAGTCTGCTTTTCTCCTTCCTTAAACGGCGAGATCCTGACAAAGATCTGACTTTCATCAGCTGACACAGACAGCGAGTACACAGGATACTCCTTCCCATCATATTTATATGTACCTATCCTCTGTTCCTCCTGCTCCTGCTCAGTCGTGTCCTGCGTATGGGAATCCTCCGGCTTTTCACAAGCCAGAAGCACAGTCAAGGCAGAAAGCGCAGTTATCAAATATTTAAATATCTGTTTCATAAGGTCCTTCATAAGTTATTTTCAGGTTGTCATAATTAGTCGCATCGATTCTGAGGGTGTCGCCGTCACGGCCCACAGTGACCGTGCCGCTGTAGCCCTTCGCCTTGCTGTAGACCTTTCCGTCATATTCAATATACAGGTCTGAGCTCTGAGAGAAGCCGTGTGCATTGCCATCAAGGAAATCCGACGGAAGATGAATCTTGAGCACATCCTCTCTTTCCGTATATATCAACATAGTATAGGTGTTTTCCGATGCCTGGTTCAGTGCCACTGAAGTAATTCCATATGTCTTTCCTGAATATATCACTTCATTCTTGACGACCTCTTTCTCGCCGGCATCAATCGCCTTACCGTCGTAGCGAAGCTTAAGGGTTGTTCCTCCTATGGTTATATCTGCGGAAAGCTGATAATGAGCGATGTCTGCCGGATCAGCTGCAACCTTCAATGTTCCCTCGGCGTCCACTTCGCGCGAATCCACGTATATTTCATTGAAATTGTCGCCATATCCGACTGCGACGATGTCTGAAACATCCAAGACCCTGCCGTTGCACTGGGTGTCATCCAATATGATATAGGCATAACAGGTGGTTATGGATATATCCTCAAAATACTCAATGCCCGCCGGAGTCAGGTACAGAGTTGTCAAACCGTCCTCCTTGAGATAGAAGGCTGTACGAAGCGGCTTCTCATTGCCGCCAAGGGCAAATATATTCTCGTTCACGACTATGCCCTGCTCCTGCGCTTCCATCCTCGCAGCCAGCTGACTTCCGTCTGCCAAGGTAAGGTCTATACGGACCTGAGCCTTGCCATCCTTATATTCAAAAAGACACTTTCCTGCTGTGATCTCTTCCTTCATAGTCGGAGCCACGCTTTCAAGGTAGGCGCCATTCAGGGTGCTCATTACGGTGTAGAGGTCCTGCTCAGTCATAAGGTCGAATTCCTTGCCGTTGAGCAGCGGAGAGATAGCGACATAGAAATATTCGTCCTGATCGAATATGGCATCAAAGGAAGCCACGCCCTCGACAGGGGTCGCCGCTATACAAATATATTCTCCTAAATTACTGATATGTACGCTTGCAAACAGTGTTTCGCTCTTGTCAAGGATGTACGAATTGACGTCCGGTTCAGTCTTGTCCTGATTTGGCTTTGCCGGTATTGACAATTCCGGCAAAGTTGTCGATCCCTGTATTTTCCTCGGCACATTCTGGCAGTCCCAAAGGTCATATGAGATTGTGTAGCTTCCGTCACCGTGGTTCTCGACAGTAATTTCGCCGTCATCGATACGGGCATATGTCTGAGTCCATTCCCCTGCCTCAAGTTCATAATACCAGGCTCCGGAGACCTTCCAGGCAGTAAAAACATTCGGAAGACCAGGAACAGCCACACCCGGTACAATATTATCCTTGTCTATCGAGGTGTCTGGATTTCTTACCGTCATAGGATAGGTTCCAGACGGGATTCCGTCTTTTGTTATGTCAGTTTCCCAAGGCACCAAGACTTCAAGTCTGAGGACAGCTCCATCTCCTGCAGGTCTGCTTGAGGTCATCTCTACCGTTTCATCGGCCAGATAGATGAGCAGACAGCGGTAGGTTTCATCCATACGGTAGAAGTAGTCTCCTTTGTCCTGCAGCTGTCCCTGAACGAATGAGAGCCCTGTCAAATCTTTTTCCAGGGTGCTGTTAGGCGTTTCTTCAGGCACCGCATCACGCGGCTGGATGTCACCAGTCCACTTGAAATACCTTTTTGTATATTTCTTGCCCACAAGTACACCTTCTATATTATAGGTACCGTCGGCGTTTGGCTGGATGCTCACCGCACCTTCATCTATGAGGTCGTAGTCCATTTCTTTTGATCCCTCTTCCAAAGATGCAAAGAAGGTACCGTCTGCCATCTGGATTGTCTGGCCCGGAAGGTCCAATGTCACCATATAACCGCTTAAAAAAGTGCCGGGTGCGAAGTTGCCGGAATTCATCATCTCCCTATAGACTCCCTTGAGATTCTTCGGATCGGCTGTCTGACTTTCGGCCCATCTGGCATTGAGCTGAAGCTGGGTGACAGCACCCGGTCCTACAGGATTTCCAAGTTCGTTGATCTCCATATCAGTGTACAACTTCACCACCCAGTCGTCATAAGATGACTCCCCGGCAATATCGCCATAATATATGAAATCCGCATTGGTGAAGGTAACTGTATCAGGAACTGCCTCGACAAAGCCGGGATCCGGCTCAGGCTGGGGATCGTAAACGTCAGGAGGCAATGAGTCCTGACAGGAAGCCGCAAGAAAGGCGACAACTGCCAGCAGCAGATGGAAAGTTCTTTTCATAGTAAGATTCGTTTTACAGGAACAAATATAACCAAAAAGAATGTAAAAATCCAATTGGGGAATAGATATATAAAAACCGGCGGCCTGGTAGGAACCAGGTCGCCGGTAAATAAGTTATTGTCTGTCCAGATTACTTCGCCTGAACTCCGAAGAGGATTGCGCGGAAACCTGTCTCGACAGTCTTTACTGTCACTACTGTCTCTGCCTCGAGAGCAGCTGCAAGAGTTACAGTGTACTTGTCTGTATCTGCAACAGTAATAGTGTATGGAGACTGTCCGCTTGCGCCGTCGTTAGCAGCAACTTCCTGAGTTGCAACAACATTACCAGCTACAGAGAACTCGAGCTTGGTTGGGTTGCCCTTCCAAGCAACAGCGTAGTAAGAAACCTCTGTTGTACCAGCAGGAAGAGTGATTGTACCCTCGCCATAAAGTTTGCTTGTACCAAGCTTCAATGTAGCCACGTTCTCAACGCCGTTTACAGTTGCAACGCCGTCAGTATAAGCTGAAGCTACAGTACCAAGAGCAACGTTGCTTGCATAGTCACCTGTTACCTCGCTGCCAGTGTTGTCATCACCTGTGTTATCGTCACCAGTGTTGTCGTCACCAGTTGTACCCTCTACGTGTGAGAGGTAGTAAGCTGGGCCACCAACCTGATCCTGATCGTTGTAAGAGTCTCTCTTACCTACGAGAGTAACAACGTCACCCTCCTTAAGGCCGAGGTTTGCGAATGACTTGTCATTCTTGGCAACGAATGAAGTTGTAAGACCGTAAACGTATACAGAAGCTGTCTCATCTACGAGGTCGAAGTTACCGTAAACATCGCTCTTAAGGTTTGCGAGAGTACCGGTAAGCTTGCACCAAGTACCCTTAGGCTGTGCAAGGAACTCTGCAATAGTAGCTACAGAAGCAGCAACCACGTGCTCCTTGAGGTAAGCTGTACCACCAACCTGTGGAGTCTCCTTGTAAGAAGTTCTTGTACCGATGATAGTGATCACGTCACCCTCGTTGATTCCGAGAGAAGCGAATGACTTGTCGTTGCTTCCTACAGCGCCGTTGCCAGTAAGGCCGTAAACATATACAGAACCAGTAGCGTCTACGAGGTCGAAGTTACCGTAAGTAGTGTTTGCAAGGTTCTTCACGATACCTGTGAGTTCATAGAGAGCTGTTCCCTCCTCAGCAGCGAGGAAGTCAGCTACAGTCACAGCCTTGATAGCGCCGTCCTGAGCGATCTCTGCAGGTGCGATATAGTCCTTACCGTCTACTGTGGTCTTGAAAGTAACTGTTGCTGTACGTGCGCCACCCTCGTTAGGTGCAGCTGTAAGCTCTACGCAAGTAAGGTCACCTATCTTTGTAGGCTCGCCTGCAGTCAGCCAAGCAGCATCCTCAGGAATCTCAACTGAGAAGTCACCATCCTTCACTGTAAGGAGAGCTGTAGCAACGCCACCTTCGAGTGGAAGAGGTGTAGAAATGATCTTCTCAAGCTTGATGAGAGACTTCTCGATCTCGAGTACAGTCACGTCAACGAGCTCGATAGTACCATTATAGTTCTTTCTTGGACCCTCTACAGTAACGATGTCACCAACCTCGAGACCGAGCTTAGTGAACTGCTGTGTAGCACCATTGTAGAGTGTACCGTAAATGTAAACTGTACCAGTCTCATCCTGGAGGTACCAGTTGCCGTACTGAGTATTGGCGATTGAAGTACAAGTACCCTTTACACGGTAAACCTTACCGTCAACACCATTGTTCACTTCAGCACAAGTAGAAAGAGGAGTCTCTACCTTCTCTGCCATCTGGAGAACGTTCATTACCTGCTGAACTTCGCCAACATTGATATAAAATACTCCATCACGAGTCGCATCTGTTGCCTCAGCTGAGAAAGTGACCACAGTCTCGCCTGCCACGCCTGAGGCAGGAGAAACTGTCAACCATTCAGGTGCTCCGGCGATTGCCCAATCGTCGTTTGCGTTTACAGTCACTTCGACCGAACCACCCTCAACAGGAATGGCTACGAGTGACTGAGACACCTGTACCTCATCAAGGACCTTAAGCTCCTCCTGACATCCCACGAGTGTGAGAACTGCGGCTGCAAGAGCCGTAAAAATATGTCTGAGTTTCATATTCTTCCTGATAATTTATTAGTTAAACATATACTTGATACCAACAGATGCGTACCAGCACTGGCCGATACCGATGCTGTCAACCCACACCTGAGTGTTTGGATTTACAGCTGGAGCTGTTGAGAATGTTGCGTAACCATCCTTGTCAACGCCCTCATACTTGAGGATTCTGCCCTCGCCAAGCTCTGGGTTCATATACTTAGCTACACCCCAGTTAGAGTTGAAGAGGTTAAGGATGTTCTTGAAGTCAACGTTGAGCTGGAGAGTGTTAGTAGAGTTACCAGTCTTAACCTTGAAGTCGTGCTTGTAGCTGAAGTCGAGTCTGTGAGTCCAAGGAGAGTAAACGCTGTAAGACTCAGCATACTTACCCTGGTTCTTGCTCAGATAAGGATCAGCGTGAACGTAGTTCATAAAGCGGTCTGCATCGTCCTGTGAAACAAAGCGGAAGTCACCGTTGGCAACCTGCTCGTCTGTAGGGATGTAGATGAGGTCATAGTTGTAACCGTCACCGTTCATATCGTTTGAAGTCATATAAGAGTAGTTTGCACCACCTCTCCAAGACTCATAGATGAAGCTGAAGTGGTTACCGCTCTTGTCGTTGACAGTTGCAGAAGCAACGAAACGGTTTGGAGTCACATACTGAGAGTTGTGGAGACCTGGATCGTTAGGTCCGTAAACTGTACCGATGTAGTTCAATACTGAAGAAGCATTTGAACCAGGCATACCGGTGATCTCCTTAGACACTGTGTGAGTGTAAGCTGCCATAAGTGAGAGTGCCTCAGTAGGACGCATATTCATAGAGAGTGTACCCGAGTAACCGTAACCGCGGTTAGTGTTCTCAAGAACGTATGCAGAAGGGAGGTTAGCAACTGCACCGTCTGCATCTACATAAGTCTGCTGGTAGTCCTGATAGAGAGGACGGTTGTCAGCACCGTTAAGTCTTGCGAATCCGTCAGCGCTCTTCACGCTCCAGTCACGGAGAACAACGCCGTTTACTGTCTTGTTGAAGATACCCTCAGCGCTGATAGTGAATGGGAATGAAACAGGAACGTTGTAGTCGAATGCGATTGAAGTCTTCCAAACCTGTGGCATCTTGAACTTAGGATCCACTGCTGAGATCTCAGCTGGAATTGTACCGTCAGCTGGAGAGATCTGGTTAGGATAACCCATAGAAAGGAGTTTGTCGAGGAGTTCCTCACGCTTGAGGATACCGCCTGCGAACTGATTCATATCAGTCTTCACACCACCGTTCTTGCCATCGCTGTTGAGCTTAGCCTGGTACTGTACCATACCTGAGTTAGTAGGCATATTTGTGAAGAACACGAGTGGGAGACGGCCTGAGAAGAGACCTGTACCACCACGAACCTTGAGGCTGTTGTCACCGAATACGTCCCAAGAGAAACCTACACGTGGAGAAAGTGTGATAGCAGCTGTAGGCCACTTGCCAGTGTCAATGTGACGCTTCTCACCATCTACTACATACTCGAGGTCGTAGATAGCCTGGTTTCTCATAAGGTCCTGATTGTCAAAGAAGAGACCATCAACACGAAGACCTGCAGTCACTTTGAGCTTATCGTTTACGTTCCACTCATCCTGGCCGTAAACACCAGCCTTGTGGAATCTTACACGTGCTGCAGGGTTAGCCTCACCGTCGTAACCGTAAGTAAGACATACAACCTCAGGAGCTGCACCGTTGAAGAAATCATCAAGGCTTCTGTAACGATAGTAACCTGTACCGTTTCTCATATATGAGTTGTCGGCCATCTGGTACTCGTAGTTTACACCTGCAGTGAACTTGTGGTTACCTGCGTAGTAAGTGAGGTCATCCTTGATGTTGATGTTGGTGTTGTGTACACCGTTGTTCCAAGTGAAGAGCTCGTATCCGAGAGCGATGTAAGGAAGAACTGCGCTTCCGTCGTCGTTACGGATGTCGATGAATGGGAAGTCCTCTGAGTTTGTGCCACGCATATCATCGAGCTTCGAATAAGTAGCGAGGAACTGGTTAGAGAGGTTCTCGCTGAGACGGCTGTTGAGGTCGAGTGAGATTGTGCTCACGAGGTTGTCCATTGAGTACAGTGAGTTAGCATATGCCATACCGTACTGTGAGAAACGGCTGTAACCAGAACGTGAACCACCGTCCATTGAAGAACCGTTAGTCGAGTTCCATCCCTGGTTGAGGGTGTAGTTGTAACGTACTGCGAGCTTGTGTGCATCGTTGATGTTCCAGTCCAGACGAGCAAGGATCTTAGTGTTGCTCTCTGTTGCAGGATAGTTAGTCCAAGAACCAGTGTCATAACCATACTTCTCCTTTACAAAGTTAGAAACCTTCTCGAGGTCCTCAAGAGTAGTACGTGAAATGTATGCATCCGGGTTAGCGACTCCGTCAACTGAACCACGCCATCTGTTTACAACTGTAGGAATTGTAGAGTACTCTGCATTCACGAAGAAGAAGAGCTTGTTCTTGATGATCGGGCCACCGAGAGTGAAACCGTAAGTAGTGTTGCGGTCCTTGTCACGTGCACCTGAAACTTCCTGACCAGCAACCATATTACCACGCATATTCTCGTTGCGGTGATACATATATGCAGATCCCTTGAGTGTGTTTGTACCAGACTTGGTAACAGCGTTCACACCACCACCGATGAAGTTTGTCTGACGTACGTCATAAGGAGAGATAACCACCTGCATCTCCTCGATTGCGTCGATTGAGATAGGGTTTCCACCACCTGGGAGGTTTGATGAAAGACCGAAGTTGTTGTTGAAGTTGGCTCCGTCGACTGTGAAGTTGGCTGTACGACCGTCAGCACCTGCGAAGCTCATACCGTTACCACCGTAAGGTGAAAGACGTGTAACGTCGGTAATGCTTCTGCTTACAGTTGGGATTGAAGCGATCTCCTTGCTTGAGATGTTGGTTGCAGAACCCATCTTCTGAGCAGAGAACTTAGATGCTGGAGCAGCTACTACCATAGCCTCACCGAGCATTTCAGAATCTTCCTTCAATTCTCCGTTGAGAGCGAAAGTCTCAGCGAGCTGAAGAGTAACATCAGTGTAAGCGAGTGTCTGGTAGCCAAGGCAAGAGAACTCCACCTTGTAAGGACCACCGGCACGCATACCGTTGATGGCGTAGCGTCCGTCGTTGTTTGTGATAACGCCGTAAACTGTACCGGAAGGAACGTGAGTAGCAACCACTGCTGCTCCAATCACCGGCGCACCGTTAGCGTCAACAACACGGCCACCGAGAGCCGAAGTTGTCACCTGCGCAAAAGCAGAGACAACCATAAGCATCGCTGCAAATGCAGCCACAAGATACTTAATTGTTTGTTTCATAATGGATTAGTTATAAAATAATAAGGTTGTTTTAATTTTTAATGCGCGAAGATACACTTTTTTTACGATGATATGAAATTTTGGGGGCACTTTTAACGGTCAAAAGACCTATTGACACGAATGATTACCTTATTGATATAAAAGTAGATATATCGATATACTCAAGTTTCGCAAGTGGTTAATTATTGATTTATTGAAGGTTGGTGAAACTTGCGATAGTTAAGTCGATACATAAAATTTTGAATATATCAAATTTATATATACCTTTGCCGCCCGAAAAGCGAGAGGTTGCCTCTCGGGGAAAAGATATGTGGAGAAATTTGGCTGCTTGCAACCACGTTAAAAAATGCTAAAATGTTGACAATGGTCATCGCGCCACGATGGCCGCTTTCATATCAATGTTTTGTGTTTTGTGACGGCTCCGCATTCTTGTGGGGCTTTTGTTTTGCCAGGCTGTGAAGCACAATCCCCTGTCTCCCAGCAGCTTACGCTGAATCACCTGCGGCATTTGGAGCAGGTGATTTATAGCAACACATTGATAGATAAGTGTTTAAAATTTTAAGAATATGAATTATCTGTTTACATCAGAATCAGTATCAGAAGGACATCCAGACAAGGTGTCCGACCAGATTTCAGACGCGATCCTCGACGAATTCCTCCGCCAGGATCCTGAATCAAAGGTGGCTTGCGAGACATTCTGCAGCACCGGACTCGTAGTTGTAGGTGGCGAAGTACGCTCAGAGGACGCCTATGTGGACATTCCTAAGACAGTCCGCCGGGTAATCAACAAGATCGGCTACAACAAGGCAGAGTATATGTTCGACGGCAACTCTTGCGGTATCCTCTCGGCTCTTCACGAGCAGAGCGTGGACATCAACCGCGGTGTAGTCGGCGAAGACGCTGACGCACAGGGTGCCGGCGACCAGGGTATGATGTTCGGTTATGCCTGCGGCGATACAAAGGAGTATATGCCGCTTCCGCTCGCACTCTCACACCAGGCCCTCCTTCTCCTTGCCAAGATCCGCAAGCAGACTCCGGAGCTTATGCCTTACCTCCGTCCGGACTCTAAGTCACAGTTCACTATCGAGTACGACGGCGAGACTAACCAGCCTGTAAGAGTACACACAATAGTGATCTCTACACAGCACGATGAGTTCACTCCGGCTTCCCTCGGCAATATGAGCTATGAGGACGGCTGCTCGCAGTTCGGTCAGAAGCGTGTGGACGAGGCTATGCAGGCAAAGATCCGCGAGGATGTCCAGAATATCCTTCTTCCTATGCTCATCGAGTCACTCAGCCCTGAGGAGGCAGCTCTTTTCAAGGGTGACCACATCCTTCACGTAAACCCTACAGGCAAGTTCGTGATCGGTGGTCCTCACGGTGACACAGGTCTTACAGGACGTAAGATCATCGTTGACACTTACGGCGGAAAGGGAGCACACGGTGGTGGAGCATTCTCAGGAAAGGATCCTTCAAAGGTTGACCGTTCTGCAGCATACGCAGCACGTTACATCGCAAAGAATATGGTAGCTGCAGGCGTAGCACGCGAAATGCTTGTACAGCTCTCATATGCAATCGGCGTCGCACGTCCTGTAAGTATCTACGTAAACACTTACGGCACAGCAGTCAACGGTCTGAGCGACGCAGAGATCGCAGAGAAGATCAACTCCCTCTTCGACCTCCGTCCTGCAAAGATCATCGAGAAGTTCAACCTCAAGAAGCCTATCTACGAGCCAACAGCCTCATACGGCCACGTGGGACGCGACCCTTACAAGGCAAGCGTAGCCATCCGCAAAGACGGCAAGATGGTTCAGGAACTCGTACAGTTCTTCGGATGGGAACTCCTCGACTCAGTGGATATGATCAAAGAGTCCTTCGGACTTTAAGGATATATGAGATTCCCGGTCAGGCCGGGAATGACTGTAAACATTAAAGGAAGCCGAGCGGCTTCCTTTAATGTTTTTATATCCTTTCCATTTCTCGGCGGAGGTCCTTTTCCTTTATGGAAGCACGCTTGTCGTACTCCTTCTTTCCTCGCGCCAGGGCTATCAGGATCTTGGCATATCCGTTATCCGCTATATACAGTTTCACTCCGACAATGGTAAGACCCTTTTCCTTCACCGCACGCTGAAGCTTGTTCAGCTCCTTGCGGGTCAGAAGCAGCTTGCGGTCGCGGCGCGGATCGTGCTTTCCCCAGCTTCCCCACCAGTACTCGGCGATGTGCATATTCTTGACATACAGCTCGTTGTTGTTGAAATAGCAGAATGTGTCCACAAGCGAGGCCTTGCCTGCCCTGATGGACTTTATCTCTGTGCCGGTCAGCACAATTCCCGCCTGGAAGGTCTCGATGAACTCATAGTCAAACGAAGCCCTCCTGTTCTTTATCTCTACACTGCTCTTTGCTTTCGGCATATCCTGTATATTCAAAAATTATTACTCAAGAATGCAAATGTAGTGCTTTTTTCCAAAATGCTGCATAAAATACTATCTTTGCATATGAAGGCTAATCAAGAACCTATGGCAAAGAAACCATTCACTCCGATACCCCCGATGGCAGAGTTACCTCCTGCAGAAGAAATAAATGTCAGGGAACTTCTCGACAAATACCTCTCCGGAGAGATTGACCTGATCTGCGTCCTCGGACCGACAGCATCCGGAAAGACCCGCTATGCAGTCCAACTCGCCCGCCAGATCAACAAACTCCTCTCCTGCGAAGCTTTCGGAGAGGGTGCGGGAAGCGTGCTACCCCCCTGGCCGCAGGGGTTCTTGCCGCACCCTCTCCGAAAGCCTCAGTCAGGCGCGGAGATCATTTCAGCGGATTCAAGGCAGGTATATAGGGGAATGGACATCGGTACAGGAAAGGATCTGTCTGAATATGAGGAGATTCCATACCATCTTATGGATATAGTGGATGCCGGCACAAAGTACAATATCTTCGAATATCAAAGGGATTTCGAAAAGGCATATAAGGACATAGTCGACAGAGGTGGAATCCCTATCCTTTGCGGAGGAAGCGGTCTTTATATAGAAGCGGCCACCTGCGGCTACTCCCTGCCGGAAGTTCCGCCGGATCCGCAGCTGAGGGAGGAACTTGAAAAAAAATCCGATGAAGAACTTATCGCCCAACTGGCCTCTCTGAAGCCACTGCACAACAACACCGACTACGACACCCGCAAGCGCCTCATCCGCGCTTTGGAGATAGCGACTTACGAAGCCGGACATCCTGTCCAGCGCTCGTGCTATCTTCCTAAAAACACTTACTACATAGGCACCCTGGTAAACAGAGAAGTCCGAAATGCAAAGATTGACAAGCGCTTGGATGCCCGACTCGAAGAAGGTATGGTAGAGGAAATCAAAGGATTGATTGACGGAACCCATCCCGCATTGGCACCGGGCCACAAACCGATTCCTGCAGAAGACCTTATCTACTACGGCCTGGAGTACAAGTTCGTGACCCAGTACATAACAGGAGAGCTTACCTTCGACCAGATGCGCACACAGCTTGCCACAGCCATCCACCAGTTTGCAAAACGCCAGATGACCTGGTTCCGCGGTATGGAACGCAAAGGCATAACCATCCACTGGACCGCAGTGTAACCAACAATCACCTGAAAATCAACAATATATCAAATATGCCTGCTGACAGAAGACAGCAGGCATATTCTATAAGGTGTTAGTATTCAAGTTGTTACGCTACACTTGGCTATTATCCTTCGGGGTAGAATTTTGAAGCTACTGCGAGACCTGAAGGGATGACGAAATGATGGCCCTCATCCTTCCAGAGGTCTTCAGCCCATTCAGGAGAGAGGTAGTCGCCATCGTGGTCTGCCAGGAAAGACAGGTAGGTGATCGGAAAGCCCTGAGCAAGGTACTGTGATTCGTAGAAGGTCTGCACCTCGAAGAGGGCATCCACAGCGGCACGTCCGCATATTGACGAAAGCTCGCTGTCATAGAGTCTCTCACGGTCAGCACCGTATATGTCTGTAGCTGCTGCAAGGATGTGCAGGTCATTCTGCTGAGCCATAGCCAGCGAGTACTCGTGGAGATAGCGGCTGTCGGTCTTGAGATGAATTATACCACCCTTGCAGAGGAAGTTGCGGTAGCGGTTCATAAAGAGAGGAGCCGTCAGGCGCTTCTTTTCACGGCCGATCTGAGGATCGGCGAAAGTGATCCATATTTCCGAAATCTCGTTTTCTGCAAACAATGATTCGATGAATTCTATACGTGTACGAAGGAAGGCAACATTGCCCAGAGCGTGTTCAGTGGCATATTTTGCTCCTTTCCACAGACGGGCGCCCTTGATGTCCACTCCGATGTAGTTGCACGAAGGGTTGCGCTCGGCAAGATCCACAGTGTAGTCACCCTTGCCGCAGCCGAGCTCGACTACGATAGGGTTGTCATTGCCGAACACCTCGCGGCCCCAGTTGCCTTTCAGAGGGTGGTCACAGTTCAGGACCTCAGAAGTCGAAGGCTGGATGAGACACTTGAAGGTCTCATTCTCACGGAATTTTCTAAGCTTGTCCTTTCCCATTTGATTTCGGTTCTCCTTTTGACTTGTTCTTGTTGCCTGACTTCTTCTTTCTCTTGTTCTTGCGCTTGCGTGTCTCGTCGAAACGGCTGATGCTGTCATCTCCCACTGCTGTCACGAACTCCGGCATTGCAGGCTCTTCATTCTTCAGAGATGCAGGTTTCTCACCGTTACGGTTCATCCTTATGATATCCCAGACATCCTCAGCATAAAGAGGATAGAGGTTTGCAAGTGACGACGGGTCATACGAGAAGTACATAATCTCACGAAGAATGTCTGTCTTCATCAGATATGCAAGACCATCTTCAAACTCAAGAGGATTGTGTACCTTAGGGATTCGTGTCTGAGCATCCATATATGCTGCTGTCTCGTAGTTCAGACAGCATTTGAGCTTGCCGCACTGGCCTGCAAGCTTGGTCGGATTCAGAGATAGATCCTGGCAGCGTGCAGCAGAAGTTGTAATGGACTGGAAACTGGAAATGTAGTTGGAACAGCAGAGCTCGCGGCCGCAGACGCCCAGGCCTCCGATGAGGCCGGCTTCCTGGCGGGCTCCGATCTGCTTCATCTCGATCCTGATACGGAACTCCTCAGCAAAGACCTTGATAAGCTGTCGGAAGTCCACACGACCGTCAGCGATATAGTAAAATATAGCTTTTGATCCGTCTCCCTGGAACTCCACATCACCGATCTTCATATCAAGACCGAGCTCAGCAGCGATCTGACGCGAGCGGATCATAGTCTCGTGCTCGCGGGCAATCGCTTCCTGCCATCTTTCGATGTCGAAAAGCTTGGCCTTGCGGTAGATCCTCTTGAACTCAAAGGTCTCTGGATTTATCCTCTTGCTCTTCATCTGACGTCCGACAATAGGTCCTTCAAGGGTAACGATGCCCAAGTCGTGTCCGTTTGCCGCTTCTACGATGACGAGGTCTCCGGTCTTTATGCTCTGTCCAGATCCGTTCTTGTAGATTCCCTTGCGGGTGTTCTTGAAACGGACCTCGAAATAGTCGTTGTACTGCTCCTGGTTTACTCCTTCAAGCCAATCATATACCTCAAGCTTGCAGCAGCCTCTTCGGTAGGTACACTCCACCTCCCCTGCTTCGTTCCTCTCTACCTCACAGCCGCGTGAGCAGTCATATATCTTACTTTCACTCATACACTTAAGTTTCGCAATTTTAAAAGGTATCAAATGCTTAAAAACATTCGGTTGACAAGGTCGCAGAAGAGGATCTTGGAATTTACGTTCCTGTCGATCATCGCCACCACCTTCTCTATATTAGTCATTGATTTCGAGCAGAATTCCTGTCCGCATTTCTGTGCCAGGGAGGCGTAGAACTCCTGTTCCCCATCCTCAACACCAGCGATCTGCGGCATATTCCGCTGAATCATAAATATCTTTCTCATACAATCTCCCGCATAGGCACAGAAAGCCTTCTGCTTCTCACGGGAATCCAATGCAGCTATTGCCTCGCCGCACTCAAGGGCAGCCATAAGGTCACGTGACACGATACTGTTCATCAGGTCATAGAAAAGTTCCTGGAACACATCGGCATCCGAATCTTCCGACTGCGGCTTCAGAGCGTTGACGCGGGCCGCCTCCTCCTTCGTCAGAGGCATCACACGCACACTCTGGCATCGCGAAAATATGGTCTGAAGGACCTTCTCCGGTGCGTGAGTTATGAATATGAACAACGTCTGCACAGGTGGTTCCTCCACCATCTTCAGAAGTCTGTTGGCAGTCTCCTGATTCATTTTCTCAGGCAGATAAAAGATTACCGCCTTGTAGCCGTCACCAACAGCAGTCAGAGACAGCTTATTTATTATGGATTTGGCCTCAGCAACAGCTATAAGGCCGTTTTTGCTTTCAATTCCAATGGCTTTCTGCAGATCTGATTCCGTAAAATACGGATCTGCAACAGCCAGTTCCCTCCAGTACTTTATATATGATTCGGATGTCGGCTTGTCATCAGAAGTCTTAGGTCCCTTGTTTACAGGAAAGACGAAATGCACATCCGGATGGATCAGCTTGGACATCTGACGGCAGGAAGGACATTCGCCGCAGGAGTCACCGCCTGAAGGATTGCTGCAGTTCAGGTACTGTACATAAGCCAATGCAAGAGCAAGGGCGCCGCAGCCCTCGTTCTCGTACATCAGCATAGCGTGAGCCACCCTTCCGCTGTCGGCCATATTGACCAGCGTACGGGCGACCTCCGCATTTCCTATGACATCAGCAAACCTCATTTACATTACTCTTTTAGCTGTGAAATACGCAAGCTGGACAAGGAGTTCCTTCTCTTTCGAATCCGGAAGGACTTCAAGCACCTTGACTGCCTGGTTCACATAATCATCGAGACGCTCGACCGCATATTCGAGGCCTCCGTTCTCTTTTACAAACGCTACTATGTCGTCACGGTACTCAGGGTGATCAAGGATGTCACGCACCATAGCACGGACACGCTTCTCCTCATCTGCACCTGCATTTACGAAAGCGCCAAGAAGAGGCATAGTGATCTTCTGCTCAAGAATGTCCACACCCAGAGGCTTTCCGACAGACTCGGTGCCGGCATAATCAAGGATGTCATCCTTGATCTGGAATGCCAGGCCCAAAGTCCTTGCATATTCACGCGCCACATTTCTGTATTCTTCAGTCGCGCCTACAGAAATGGCTCCAGACATACAGGCAGCCACGAAAAGCGAGCCTGTCTTGTTGTAGATTATCCTGAGATAGTCCTGCTCATTGGTGTCTCCCTTCTGCGCCTTCTGGAGCTGAAGCATCTCTCCTTCAGCCAGATCGCTCAATGTGCGGGAGAACAGTCGGATCACCGTAGTGTCATCTCCGGAACCGTCCAGGATGAGTTCCATAGCCTTTACGAGCCAGTAGTCACCCACAAGAACAGACACCGAAGGTCCCATCAAGGACATAATGGTCGGCACACCTCGGCGCTGGTGGCTGTCGTCAGCCACATCGTCGTGCAGAAGCGTAGCGTTGTGCAGAAGCTCCGAAGCGGCGGCATAGCCGGCTGAGGATGCCGGAAGGGCAGCCAATGCCGGGTTGCAGGCGCGTGCAAAAAGCACCGTCAGAAGAGGACGTAACTGCTTTCCCGAATGCGACAGGATGGAATCATTTGTCGCATTGAGAAGGTCAATGTCACTGCGCAGCGCAGAAGTAATATGCTTCTGCACCGCCACCCAGTCATTCCCTAGATATTCCTTGATCGCCTTAAGGTCCATTACTATTTCTCCAATGCCTCCAGAATAGCCTCTGGAGTCTCAAGAATCTCAATACGTGCAAAGGTCTCCGGACTGAGCATATTCACGTTCACATAGTGCTGCAGAAGCGCTCTGAGAGGCTCATAGAAACCTTCGTGGTTCAAAAGGAAAATCCTTCCGTCGTACTGTTTCAGATGCAGGAGAGCATAAGTCTCAATGACTTCATCAAGTGTTCCGATGCCACCCGGAAGAGCTACGACAGCTGTTGTACCTTCACGAAGAAGTGTCTTCCTTTCGGCCATCGTGTCTGTCCAGATAACCTCTGAAAGATCCGGATACACATACTGCTTCATAAAACGCGGAATGACTCCAAGATGCCAGCCTCCACAGTCGCGGAGCTCTTCAGAAATCTCTCCCATTGTACCCTTTACCGTACCTCCGGAAACAATGCCGTATCCACGCAACGAAGCCGCCCGGACAAATTCACGGGCGACTTTGTTGTACTTTGGATCTATTGTATAACTTGCTGAGCAGAAAACTGCTATTTTCCCCTTCATCCAATCGTTCTGTTAAAATCTTAGAAGAAGTAGGCTACAGAAACTGTTACGCCTCCGTAAGTGTCGTTTTCTGTCTTGAAGTCTCCGATGCCAAGGTCCTTGAAATCATCAAGTTTGCCAAGAAGACCGAAGTTCCAGTTGTAACGCACGATAGCCTGAAGCTTCCAGATGTTGACACCGGCACCAAGACCTACACCATACTCGAATGTGTTCTCAAGAGAAGTCTCACCGCTTACAACACCCTTAAGGCCACCCTCAAGCTTGTTTGAAAGAGTGTAACCCACGTAAGGAGTAACATCAATGAAAGGTCTTGCAATGATAAGGTCCGGTCCCCACTGCACTGATACGGGGAGTTTTACAGAACCAACCTTCTGCATAGCCTCGATACTCTCAAGAGTTGAATAATCGAGTGAATTCTGCGAGTATAGGAGTGAAGGCTGCACAGAAAGTCCAAGCGGAAGATCCAGAAGATAAGTAACACCTAAATTGAATCCTGCCTTTGTGTCCATCTGGAGATCCTCGACAGTTACTGAATTGAAGTTAAGTCCTCCTGTAACACCGAAACCACGTGCTGAAGCTGTACCTGCCGTCATAAGTCCTGCCACAAGCATTGCTGCGGCCATAAGAATCTTTTTCATACTATAAAAAAATTAAAGAAGTGAATCGATTTTTGCAGAAAGGTCAGCCTTTGAGATCACACCTACGTGTCTGTCAACAAGCTCACCATTCTTGAAGAAAAGAAGAGTAGGGATGCTTCTGATGCCGTATGTCATAGGAACATCGTCGCAATCATCTACATTGCATTTGCACACGGCAGCCTTGCCTTCATACTCAGCAGCAACTTCCTCAACGATAGGAGCGATCGCCTTGCAAGGGCCGCACCAAGTAGCCCAGAAATCCACTACTACAGGGATGTCTGTATTAAGGGTCTCCGCGAAATTCGCATCTGTCAATACTTTTGCCATATCTATAAAATTTAAGTTAATTACGTTCTGTTTTAGAACAGGATTCCAAGCGAAATTGTGTAACCTGAGTGATTTGCCTCATTGAATTGTCCCTTTATGGTCTCCCAATCTGTGTCCTTGAGGTCAAGGAGATTACCGAAGTTCCAGTTGTACTGGGCAGTAAGCTGAAGGATGCCGAACTGAACACCGGCTCCGACGCCTGCACCATACGAGAACCTGTTGATGCCTTCCCACTTGTCTGTTTCAATGCCGATCTTGTCAGCAAGGTCCTTATACTCTCCAAAAATTGAGTTTCCAGTTTCATTTCCTGTCTGCGCAATCGCATAGCCTACAAATGGCGAAGCCTGTGCAAATACGCGGATGTTCTTGTCTGCAAATCTCAAGCCCCACTGTACATTTACAGGGACCTCAACATATCCAAGTCCAAGCTGCGACTCTATCTGCTCAAACTTTGTAGCCTTTACGTGGTAGAGGATGTCCGGCTGAATTGAAAATCCGAGCGGAAGGTCATACTGCCAGGAAAGACCAAGCTGATAGCCAAGCGCACCCGGAGTCCTTCCATTTTCAAAATTAAGGTCGGTTACATTTACTCCTCCCTTGATACCAAAACGCTTTGCTTCTATGGTGGCAGCTGAAGCTGAAGCTATCATCAAGACTAGAATTGTTGCAATAATTTTTTTCATAAGCATTATATTAAATCAGTACTAATAACCTATATAAAAAGGCATTCGACCCGCAAATATAAAAAATTTGTGGGTCGAATACAATATATATGGGAATATATTCTAATACGAACGTTCTACATTCCACACAAAAGCTCTGATTCCCAAAGCCGGTGTCTCCTCATCCTTGAGACGTATCTCGTTAAGGATTTCATCCACCTTTTCTGCCGGAACAAAAGCAAGCAGCGCATTGTTCATCGTCGGCCAGGCGTGGCTGCCCAGGTGCGGCTCGCCGGATTCGCTGCCACGTCCCGCAATGTCGTTCCACATTGTATATCCACGACATCCGAGGTTCTCGAGGATGTCTACGACCTCCATATTATAGGCCTGGTTATATGATATAAATATACCTTTCATATATTCTCGTCGATATTAATTCTTCATTGCTTTCTTTGCTCTGCGGCGCTCCTGCCAAGATGCCATTGAAGCATATACGGTAGGGATGATGACGAGGGTCACGAGGGTAGAGATCGAAAGACCCCAGGCCACGACCATACCGAGCGAACGCCACATTTCCGAACCTTCGCCCTTGCCCAATGCCATCGGAAGCATACCGAGGACGGTTGTAAGTGTGGTCATAAGGATAGGACGCAGACGTGAATTGGCTGCAATCACACAAGCCTCATTCACTGACTTGCCCCTCTCCTGCTGAAGGATGGTGTAGTCAATGAGCACGATACCGTTCTTCACAACCACACCCATAAGGATGAGCACACCGATGAGTCCCATAACTCCCAGAGGTGTTCCGCTGACTGTAAGACCGAGAATGACTCCGACGAATGCAAACGGAATAGAGAACATAATCACGAACGGACTCATAAACGACTCGAACTGCGAAGCCATCACAATGTACACAAGGATGATGATCATCGCAAGAAGGAGGATGAGGTCACCGAAGGTCTCCTGCTGATCCTCGAACGAACCACCTATCTCCACCATCACCTCTGAAGGAATGTCAACCTCCGAGATGGACTTCTGAGTCATCGCCACTACATCTGACAACGCATAACCGTCGCTCACGATACCTGAAACAGTGATAAGACGCTCTCTGTTCTTTCTCTGGATCGAAGGAGGTGTGAGGATCTCGACAACAGTACCCACATCCTTGATTCTGACTCCTCTGCCGGAATTGTTATAGATCATAATGTTCTCGATGTCCTCAATGCCCTGTCTGAACTCAGGAGCATAACGTACGCGGATTCCGTACTCGTCTCCGTCTTCACGATAGTATGACATTGTGGAACCGTTGATTGCAGCGCTAAGGTAAGAAGCCGCCGTAGTGGTATTCAACCCATTGATAGCCAGCTTTTCACGATCAAAGTCAACCTCATATTCAGGTGTGTACTCATCGCGGCTGATGATGACCTGAGAGCATCCTCCGTCAGCAAGCATCTTAGCCTGAATTTCCTTTGCAACACGGTCTGTAGTCGCGAAATCGTAGCCATAGACCTCGACATCAACGGTAGATGCACCACCCATTCCCATTCCGCCACCTTCTGTGACACGCACCTTCTTGAATTCAGGATAGTCGGCGAGGATTCCGCGGATAACTCCGGCGATCTGGCCTGAAGAACGCTCACGCTCCTCCATACTTCCTACGTTGATGTTATAGGACATCACGTGAGTACCGTTGGTCTGCATAGATGCAAAAGCATTGTCTGAGTCAGCCTGTCCGAGAGTGTACGAGCAGTTCACGATTTCCGGCACAGCCGCCTCGATCTTTGCGTAGATCTCGTGTGCAAGCGAACGTGTAACTGACTGGCCTGTACCTGCAGGAAGCTCAAGCTGGATTGTAATACGGCCGTCATCCGACTTAGGGAAGAACTCGGTCTTGATGCCAGGGGCAAACACACCCACGACACCGAAGAAGACAACGAGCGAAGTCACCACAACTACAGTTCTGTGAGTAACACACCAGTTGATGAGTTTTCCATATCCGCTTGAAATAAGATCGATAAGCTTATTGAAGTTGCCGAAAATCAGATCGTGAATCTTTCCTGTCTTAGGCTTGAAGCGAAGGAACTGCGAGCAAAGCATAGGGATGAGCGTAAGCGCACCCACAGTCGACACGATCATAATGATGCTGACAATCCATCCGAGCTGTTTGAACATAAGACCCGCCATACCCTTGATCATTGTCAAAGGAAGGAACACGGCAAGCATTGTAAGAGTTGAAGCAATTACGGATATACCCACCTCCTGAGTGGCGTGGACTGCGGCTTCCTTAGGCTTTGCACCTCTCTCCAGGTGGGTAGAGATGTTCTCCAGCACCACGATGGCATCGTCGACGACCATACCGATAGCAATGGAAAGGGCTGACATCGACACGATGTTCAAGGTATTTCCTGTGGCCCAGAGATACATCAATGAAGCAAGGAGTGAGATCGGAATCGCAAGAACGATGATGAATGTAGCCCTCCATCTTCCAAGGAAGAGGTAAACCACGAGCATCACGATGAGGAATGTAAGTACAATTGTCTCCTTCAAGGAGTTGAGAGTGTTGATGATGTTCTCTGATCCGTCTACGACTGTAGTAATGTTGATGTCGGAAGGAAGAGTCTTCTTGATCTTCTCCATCTCTTTCTGTACACCTTTGATCACATTCACGGTGTTGGCATCCGCCTGTTTCTGGATAACGATCTGCGCACCCTGATTTCCATTGATGTACGACTCCTGATATCTTTCCTCGACTCCGTCGATCACTCGTGCGACGTCACGAAGATATATGGACCTGCCGTTATAATGGGCAACCACTACATCGAGGAGTTCATCGGCACCTGTAAATTCCTTTTCGACGCGGAGTGAATATGCGTTCGATCCGATATCGATGGATCCGCTAGGGATATTTCGGTTCTCAGATGCGATGATATTGGATATTCCAGCGATTGTAAGGCCATAGGCCTCGAGCTTGTTCGGGTCGCAATAGACCTGAATCTCGCGCTGCGGAGCTCCTGACACAGAGACAGTTCCCACACCTGAGACACGTGCCAGAGGTGTCGCCACCTTCTCGTCGAGAATCTTCTCAAGGGCAGTGTAGCTCTGGTTTGCTGTCGCCGACATAATCATAATAGGCATATCGTCAGCGCTGAACTTGAAGATGATCGGAAGTGACGCTCCGTCAGGAAGGACAGAGTTCACCATATCCAGTTTGTCTCGCACGTCATTGGTTGCGACGTCGATATCCACACCCTCCACGAATTCGAGGGTAATCAAAGACACATTCTCCTTCGAAGTAGAGGTAATGTTCTTGAGGTCACTCACTCCGTTGAGGGAGTTCTCGAGCACCTTTGTAAGGTTTGTCTCGATGTCCTGCGCACTTGCTCCCGAATACGATGACATCACCATCACGACGTTGGCATCGAACTTAGGGAATCTGTCAAGGGACAGGTTTATCAGTGAAAACACACCGAAGATCGCCAGGGCGATGAAGATCAGTGCTGTTGTCACCGGGTTATTGACCGCTTTTCTATATATGCTCATATGATTACTCGTTTACATTGACCTTGATTCCATCCTTGAGGCGGATCTGACCTCCTGTGACGATGGTTGCGCCGTCCTCGATTCCTTCAAGAACCTCATATTCTGTACCCATACGACGTCCGAGAACCACCTTTGTGTAGGTTACGGTGTTATCTGAATTGAGGACATATACAAATCTCTCTCCCGAGCCCTGCTGCTTCACTACAGCCACGTCGGGAATCACCACGCTGTTGTTCACTCCGAAGTTCACTGTAGCTCTTACGAACATTCCCGGACGGAGAGTCTTATAGTTATTGTCCACTACAACCTCAACATTGAATGTACGTGTTGCAGGGTCGATTGTCGGATAGATCTTCTTGATCTTGCCGTAGAATGTCTTGCCTGGGATGGCATCAGCGACGAGCTCCACTGAATCACCTTTCTTTACTTTAGTATAGTCTGACTCCGAAATGGCTACAAGCAGCTTCACAGGTACGATCTGCTCTACAGTGAAGATAGGAGCGCTTACCGAGCACATATCTCCCACATCATAGTTACGTGCTGTAACGACACCGTTGATAGGGCTGCGGAGCACTGTGTTCTCAAGAAGGTTCTCCACCTGAGTCTTGGTAACATTATACTGAAGTTCGATTGCATCGAGGTCTGACTTTGAAAGTCCGCCCGCCTGGTAGAGGGATTTGAGACGTCCGAGCTCAACCTCCTGGTTGGCGAGCTGGAGCTGGGCCTGCTGGAGCTGAGCCTTATCAATCTCTGCAAGTACCTGACCCTCAGTCACAAAGTCACCGATGTCAGCCTTGATTACAGAGATACGGCCTCCTGTCTGCGGAGTGATGTTGTTCTTTACATAGGCCTGGACTGTAGAGGTGTATGTCGCATCCTGCGGAACCTCACGTACGGAAACCTTGGTTACAGCCACTACCGGAGTAGTGTCCACCACTTCAACAGCGGCCTGCTGAGCACCTTTGCTGCCGCAACCTGCTGCCATAACGACAGCACCGGCAATGAACATTGATCTGATGATAGTCTTCATTTATGTCTTCTTTTTATTTATTCTACGATGAAATCCTGTCCCAAAGTCTGCTCGAGCTGAGCCTTGGCGTTGAGGAAGTTATATATTGCCTGCGACTCGGCAAGCTGGGCCTGTGTAAGGGCGAGCTGGGCGTCATTGAGCTCAATGAGGGTTCCGCGGCCCACCTGGTAGGACATCTCCATAATGTCGTAACCCTTCTGAGCTGATGCTACTGCATCCTGCGCTGCATAATAGCTCTTCATATTCATCTCCATTGTGGTGAGATGCTGACGGATGACTATCTTGAGCTGTCGCTCTGTGTTGAGGCTCTGGAGCTGAACCTGCTTGTACTGATTTTCTGACTGACGGATTGCGTTATAGCGCTTTCCACCTGCGAAGATAGGGATGCTGAGGCTGAGTCCTACATATGAATATGGAGTCCACTTGTACTCGCTGAAGTTGAAGTCGTTTGTCATCGCATTGATCGAATAGTTGAATGCGAGGGCAAGAGATGGAATGTTGGCGAACTTCTGCATCTTCACCATCTGGGCAAGCTGCTCTGTCTGGATGGCGAGCTGCTTCATCGTTGTGTTGTCCTCAAGGGTTGCCCCGTCGTGACTGTGGATGTCGTAAAACATCTGCTGGCCGTAGTCCTCAAGGGCACCTGCCACGTCGATGTTCATCTCAAGATCCACTCCCAGGACAGCCTTGAGCTGCCACAAGGCCAGAATGACCGAACTCTCGGCATTGTAGACATTAGGTATTGCGTTAGCTACGGTAGTCTTCGAACGGATAAGCTCCATTTCCGAAGCCTTCTCGGCGTCGTACTTCTTCTGGGTCTCCTCGTAGTTTCTCACCGCATTCTCATAAACCTGCTTGTACACATCGAAGGCCTGCTTCGAAAGGAGGACGCTGTAATATGCCTGCTTTACCTGTGTCACCATATCAAGACGTGAGGCACGGGCCTTCTCGACTGCAAGCTCCACATCCATTCCGGAGATCTTGAGGCTCTGCCACAGCTGAGCGTTTACAAGAGGCATCGCTGCCGACACTCCGGTGCTCCAGGTGTTCCAACGGCCGACTTCCATTCCGCCGCCGTTTGAAGAAGATGGCTTGTCTTCTGTTGACGAACCCGCTCCACCTGGAATCTCCATTCCGTCCGGAAGTTCCACACCGTCAGGAAGCTCCGTTCCTTCCCCTTCACCGGTACCGCCGCCGAGCATTCCGCCGAGCGAGCTCATATCGAAGTCCATATACATCACCTGCTTCTTGATGGTTCTCTGATATGCTCCGGACGCATCGATCTGCGGCCAGAGGGCTGCGTAGGAGCCCTTCTTTGCATATTCAGACCTTTCAATCTCCATATCGGCCACTTTTACCGATATATTTTCACTCAAGGCGATCTCCAACGCCTGCTCCAATGTAATCACCACAGGCTCCTCTGCCGAGCCAGCCTCATCGAGAATGGCCTCGACATCACTCTTTGGGACATCCTCCCTATACTGGGCTGACGCCGGAAGAGAAACAGCGAGGGCTGCAATGACTGCAGGAATTAACACTACTGATTTCTTCATAAATATGATTGTAATATAATTTAGTTCAAAGGCGCGATTTTCTATCAAAAATCAAGCCACTCGTACTCTCCACCCCACAATTCGAGGAATTTCATAAAATCGGCATTTGAGAGCACTACGCTTGCCGTGTTGTCACAAGGATGAAAGCTCACCCTCTCCGCTTCCCTGAGATCCTGGTCAAGGAAAAGCTTGACTCTATGTCCGTTAGGGAAGAGCTCTTTTGCAGCCACACCTTCAGCGGCTGAGACTACTCCGGTGTCATCGGTTTCGGCAAGGCCTATGTCATTGATCAGTCCCAGAGGCGACACCGAACCGGGAAGAAGTCCCAGACAGCGCTCCATCCTCTCGGAAGATGCAAATGACAGCTTTCCCTGACGGAGTTTATGCTCAAGGGAATGGATGTCAAGCACCTTGTGACATTCGAAGACCACCAGATAATGGCGGTTTCCCTTGTGGTTACGGAAGAACAGGTTCTTGCAATGTGTAGAATCTATATTCTTCCAATACTCCAGGGCCAGTTCAATGGTCGGAAGGGGCGGATGCGTGTGCATCTGATAAGCCAGACCGTTCTTCTCAAGAAAGTCCAGCACCTTTTCTATCCTGCTATTTGACAAGGCTCTTTGCATAATTTGTAGGCGCAGCTTTCTTCTTCTCCGGATGCACGATTGCTGCCGGCTGTTTCTTTATCTGACTGTAAATCAGGAATCCTATTCCCAGGAGGATGAACGGCACACTGAGCCACTGTCCCATATTGAGCACCATATCCTGCTCGAAACCTACCTGAGGTTCCTTGATGAACTCTATGAGGAAACGCATTCCGAAACATCCGATGAAGAAGGTTCCGATGAAGAATCCGCGGTGAAGTTTTGGCAGTCTGCACTTGTACATAAGGATCTGGAAGACTCCGAGAAGGAAGTAGCTGAGAGCCTCATAAAGCTGGGTCGGATGCTTAGGCTCTGTCTCTCCCCTGAGTTCAAATATGAATCCCCAAGGAAGGCTGGTCACATCACCGTAAATCTCCGAATTGAAGAGATTGCCAAGACGGATGAATGTAGCTGCAAAGCACACAGCGATGGCAAGATGGTCAAGAATCCACACAAAATCGAAGTCATACTTACGGCCATAATGCCTTGCAAACCAGATCATTGCAATAAACAGAGCGATGGTACCTCCGTGACTTGCAAGTCCTCCCTTCCAAGGCATAAAGATCTCCCAGAAGCCCTGCCAGCTGCCAAGATAGTAGTCAGGCTGATAGAACAGACAGTGTCCGAGTCGGGCGCCTACGATCGTACCGATAAGGAGAGTATAGAGAAGCGGATCCAGAAGAGTCTGAGGGACTCCCTCTCTCTTGAAGAACCACTTGAAGATGTACCAGCCAAGGATAAATCCTGAAATGAAAAGCAACGAATACCATCTGAGTGAGATCGGACCTATAGAAAAGAGTTCCGGATTCGTATGCCAGTTAACCACCAATGTCTCTAACATAGTCTTATAGTATTAAATCAACCTGCAAAGATAACATTTACGAAACTAAATCCCTAACACAAGCGCATTAAACGACAATTGGTGAGCAAATTTGCCCACCAATTGCGTAATATATGCCAATATTGGCTGTCTGTTGTTCAGATTACTTGCGGATTGCTGCGATACCTGGGAGCTCCTTGCCCTCGAGGTACTCGAGCATAGCGCCACCACCTGTTGAAACGTAGCTTACCTTGTTTGCGTAACCCATCTGAGTTACAGCTGCCACTGAGTCACCACCACCTACGAGGGTGAATGCGCCGTTCTCTGCTGTTGCCTTAGCAAGGATCTCAGCGATGCGGTTTGTACCCTTAGCGAATGCAGGAATCTCGAACACACCTACAGGACCGTTCCAAAGGATAGTCTTAGAGTTCATAAGAACCTCCTCCCACATAGCGAGAGTGCTTGGAGCTGCGTCCATACCTTCCCAACCGTCAGGAATCTCTGAGTTGAGGCAGATCTTGGTGTTAGCGTCGTTAGAGAAATCGTCAGCGATCACAACCTCCTTAGAGAGATAGATCTTCACGCCCTTCTCCTCTGCCTTCTTGAGAGTGTCGAGAGCGAGCTGCATCTGGTCGTCCTCACAGAGTGAACGGCCGATCTGACCACCCTGAGCCTTCTTGAATGTGTAAACCATACCACCACCGATGATCATATTGTCAACTGCATCGAAGAGTTTCTCGATGATAGTGATCTTTGAAGAAACCTTTGCACCACCTACGATAGCAGTTACAGGGTGCTCAGGAGTCTTGAGGACGTGGTCGATAGCCTTGATCTCGCCTTCCATCACATAACCGAACATCTTGTCATTAGGGAAGTAGTCAGCGATGAGGGCTGTAGATGCGTGTGCACGGTGTGCAGTACCGAATGCGTCGTTGATGTAGCAGTCAGCGTAAGAAGCAAGCTTCTTCACGAACTCCTTCTGGTTCTCCTTCACAACTGCCTTGGCAGCCTTCTTCTCTTCGTCTGTAGCGAACTCGCCTCTTGGCTTGCCCTCCTCCTCAGCGTAGAAACGGAGGTTCTCGAGTACGAGGCACTCACCCATCTTGAGGGCAGCTACCTGCTCGTCTGCAGCCTGGCAGTCGTCAGCGAACTTGACAGGTGCTCCGAGGAGCTCCTCAACGCGGCCGAGGATGTGCTTGAGAGAGAATTTCTCAGTAACGCCCTTTGGACGGCCAAGGTGTGACATAACGATCACAGCACCACCCTTCTCAAGAACTTTCTTAAGTGTAGGGATAGCAGCACGGATACGTGTGTCATCAGTGATCTCCATCTTCTCATTGAGAGGAACGTTGAAGTCTACGCGGACAATAGCTTTCTTGCCGGCGAAATCGTAAGTGTCAATAAACTGTTGCATAATTGTATAGTAATGTTTGTTGTTTTCTAAATCCGAGCAAATTTAGCAATTTTCGTGGAAATACAAGAATTTACCTATCTTTGCGAGGTAAAAATATACCCTTTATGATGACCATTGAAAGTCCAGGTGCATTCTGGAAAGACTACGAACTCATTGATTCAGGCAATTTCGAAAAACTCGAAAGGTTCGGACCGTTCATTATGGCACGCCCCGAGCCTAAGGCCCTGTGGGAAAAGTCCCTCTCTGAAGGAGAGTGGAACAAGCTGATCCACACCCGTTTCAAGACAGGTGCAGGCTTCGGCAAGGCAGGCAAGGAGGACAGCGGTACCTGGGAGCGCCGCAAGAAGATGGACGACCAGTGGTACATCCGCTACAAAGGCGCACAGGAAGGTCTCGACTTCTCGCTCAGACTCGGACTCACCTCGTTCAAGCACGTAGGAGTTTTCCCGGAGCAGTCAGCCAACTGGGAATATATATACAGACAGACCCGCGCCCTTGTAGAAAAGGCAGAGGCAGAAGGAAAGCCGAAGCCTAAGGTGCTGAATCTCTTTGCATATACCGGAGCAGCGTCGCTCGCCGCCAAGGCCGCAGGCGCTGACGTGACACACCTCGACTCTGTACGTCAGGTCGTGACCTGGGCACGTGGAAATATGGAGGCAAGCCGCCTGGACAACATCAGATGGATAGTAGAGGACGCACTCAAGTTCGCACGCAGAGAAGCCAAGAGAGGAAACACCTACCAGGGCATCATCCTCGACCCGCCGGCATACGGCCACGGCCCTGACGGAGAGAAATGGAAACTGGACGAATGCCTGAACGAAATGCTCCAGTGCGTTGCAGCCATCCTCGCCCCTCAGGACAGCTTTATGGTCCTGAACCTCTACTCAAACGGTTACTCGGCAGTCCTGGGAGAGACAATCGTAAAACAGAACTTCTGCCTCAAGAACGCCTACAGGTCGCTCGACTTCGGAGAACTCGTCCTGCGCGACTCCTACGGCAAAAACCTGCCCCTGAGCGTCTTCGTCCGCCTCGCACGATAATGACGTTCCGGCAAGACGGAAATGACAGAGATTCGTCAACAAACTCGCGATTACAGATATAAGCCGAATTTACGGATAAAAAGTGTGTGTTCTGCATAATCCAGAGCACACACTTTTCTTGCCGGTCAACCACTGTGTCATTTTCACCCCTAAAATCGACACAGTGCTCATACAATTCACTCAAAAACACGCTATTAGCCTATCACTGTACCATTTTTATAGTAATAATTGACACAGTGGTGGCAAAAAATGCAGAAAAACATAAAACCACAATCACTCTTACAGCTTTTTTCATACATTTGTTCACTACTTCATACATTTCGAGAGAGATGTGGGGAAAGAACGTTGAGAAGGAACGAGTAAAGGATAAAATGATATGAAAAAGACCTACCACGTCTGCCTTTCGGCAGGAGATGAGATAATGTTCCGTGATCTGGAAGATTACAACCGAGGATTCAATTGTTTTGCATTGGCGTTACATAAGACCGGATCTACTGGTCTTGTCGAGGCTTTTATGGCAACACATACACATCAGGTCATCCAGACTTCTGATCCCAAAGAATTTATGTGGCATTTCAGGCAGCCATATAGTATGTATTTCAACAACAAGTACCAAAGAGATGGCAGACTTGGCGAAAACCAGCACTTCACACTTGAAGTCGTCGGGCACCATCACAAACTGGCAGCTATGAGCTACACTCTCAGAAATGCTGTGCACCACGGGGTAGTGTCCATTCCATATGCCTATCCTCACTGCTCCGCAAACGCAATCTTCAGATCAGAAATGGGAAAGTTCCATAAGGAGGACCTCCTTCTTGAGTGCCATTATTCAAAGCACATCGGAAGACGGGCTGAGTATCCCGATAGTTACAAGATGTCCGAAAGCGGGGTGTTCCTCAGAGAAACAGTTCTTGACATTCCCCAAGTCGAAGATCTGTTCATTTCTCCTCGTGCATTCAACTATTATATGACCCGCAGGTCTTCTGAAGAATGGAAAGAAGAACAGAGAAAAGACGGAGATGGAAACTTACCTGTCACTATGACCGAGATAGAGAACGGAATAAGACTACACAGCATCGACAGAATGGTTTCCTTCGAAGCGGGCAAAGCGGACTACAGGAAAGTGTCTGACATAGATCTTTGTACAGAATTAGATCAACTTGCACGCAGCAGGTACGGGAGACATTCTGTCTACCAGCTCACAGAAAGGGAGAAGCAGCTGACAGCTCTGGAATTGCACCGTACCAGACACCTCAGTGAAGCACAAATACGAAGATGTCTTGCAATGTCCTATCCATTTTAGCAAATTTTACACACCAGCTTCACCACTGTGTCATTTTCAACCCTAAAATCGACACAGTGGTCCTAGTTTTCAAGCGAAACTGCCTTTTAGCCCCACCACTGTGTCATTTTTCATATAAAAAACTGCGCAGTTGTCCAGAAAAGCTCATTTGAAGATAGAGCAATGGGAAAAGATTTGAAGTGGCGGTAGGGTAAGTTTGGATGGCGTGGCCGCCCGTGGCCTCGTGAACGGGAGGGGCCCGCGACGAAGTCGTGGGAGGGATGAAGTCGGAACTCGTTCCGACGAAACCAAGCCAAACTTACCCTACCGCCACTGTCATCATGTCCATATAAATACGAAAGAAGGCGACTAAATCACTTATTAGTCGCCCTCTTTAGCTATTCTTCTATGTCAAGCAGGGAGTTGAAGCGGTTGCGGACGGATTCCGCGTACTCGGTGTCTCCGAAATGCTCGGTGAGGTCTGCGATGTAAGATATGCAGTTGTAGCAGCTTTCGAATTCTTTCTGGGCGAGGTCATAGTACTCGAGGAAGAAGATTGTCGAGTTGAAAAGCTCGTCTATGAATCTCTGTGCGAGATCAAGGGCCTTGTCCGGAGCACCCGCATCGTAGTAGGTCTCTATCATATCTATGACCATATACTCATTCGAGAAGCCGAGGTAGGTCAGATCGAGAGGATAGTTCTCTGCAGGGACATTCTCCTGACACATATCAAGGAGTTCAACCGCCCTTTCCTTGTCACCGATCTTGAGCATCTCCTTTGCAGCATTGACAAAGAGGTTTCTCTGGGAGAGAACACCACAGAATGTGTAATAATTCTGATAATCAACGAAATAGTCCTGTCTCTTTAGAGCATCCCACTTGTAGACGTTCTTCATCTTGTAGTAGAGGTCCTCAGGATCCGCAAAGCCGATGTCCGTGCTCTTCATCTTGTTCTTTATCGGAACAAACTTGTACGAGAATCCCTCATACATAAGGTACTCCTTGATGCCGATGTTGATGTCTCCACCCATACTCAGGAGATTGATCGGCCTGTCCCACTGATAGTTCGACAGGAGGTCGAGCATAAAGATCTCTGGCTTTGTGAGATAATCCTTGTCCTTAGGAATAGTGAGAGTTATGTACTCCGGAATCATAGACTCGTACTTCTCGTCCAGAATACCGTACTTGATGACATTTTCCTTGTTTACCGGAACGATGAACTTCCTTGACATAATGTAGTCCACCATCTTTCCGCTTGAAAGCGGCAGCTTTGCATCTGGATGCTTGAATATCCTCATAACATCCGAAAGGAGGAGGGCTGTGTCGCGGGTATCATATATATATACAAACTCATTCGTTCCATAAAGGTACTGTTTCGGACCTACGGTAAGGTCGAGAGGCTTGGACTCGTTCATCGCCCATTTCATCTGATCGATGTGCCAGTCTGTTCCAAGAAGCGATGTGTTGGCGATACGCACGTCAGGACGGACATTTTCCACCTCCTGGGCATACCAGAGCGGGAAGGTGTCATTGTCACCGTGTGTAATAAGGATGCCATTCTCTCCTACTGAGTTGAGGTAGTTCGATGCCATCTCCACTGCAGTGTAGCGGTTGCTGCGGTCGTGGTCGTCCCAGTTCTCGGCTGCCATAAGGGCAGGCACTCCAAGCATCAGGACTACGGTTGCAGACGCTGCCACTACCTCAGACTTACCGGCGCTCTTGTCTGATATCCAGGAATATACAGCTGCCACCGCGAGACCGATCCAGATAGAGAATGAATAGAAGGAACCCGCGTACGCATAATCACGCTCACGCACCTGAAGCGGTGGCTGGTTGAGGTAGATCACAATGGCTATTCCCGTCATAAAGAACATAATGAAGGTCAGCCAGCAGCCCCTCTTGTCACGCGCAAACTGGAAGAACAGACCGATCAGACCAAGAAGGAGAGGAAACATATAATAATGGTTCTTCGCCTTGTTGTCCTTGAGATAGCCCGGCGCGTCAGACTGGTCGCCCAGACGCAGAGAGTCAATCACCTTGATTCCGCTTTCCCAGTTTCCTGCAAAGAGATCTCCCGGTGACGGACTGTGTATGTCGTTCTGACGTCCTGCGAAATTCCACATAAAATAACGCCAGTACATCCAGTTCATCTGATAGTCAAAGAAGAAGGCGAGGTTCTGGAAGAAAGTAGGCTTCTTGTGCTCAGCTCCTGCAACAGACACACCTCCCTTGCCCATATATGACTTATACACAGCTATATGGCTCGGGCTGCTTCCGCTCCACATACGAGGGAAGAACATCTTTCCCTCAGAGTCATATATCACCTTGCCAGGACCCGGAGTCTGTATGTACTTGTCACCCATAGGCGCCCAGTACTCAGTCTCCTCGATGTCATAAGGAGCACCGAAATACTCGCCATAAACAAGAGGATTGCTTCCATACTGCTCACGTCCGAGGTATCTCACGAGTGTGAAAGGATTGTCAGGCTGGTACTCGTTGGTCGGAGTCTTTGCACTTGAACGGATGATCACGATAGTGAAAAGCGAGAATCCGATGACAATCATAGTGAAGCAAAGAAGCACAGTGTTCGCAAACACCTTCTCCTGCTTCATAGTGCGGAAAAGTCCCACAAAACAAACTGCCAGAAGGGCCGCCATAAAGAAGGCCGCACCGGAGTTGAACGGAAGTCCCAGTTTATTGACAAAGAAGAGGTCAAAATAAGCCGCGACCTTAGGGAGATATGGTATGATCACAAAGAGTATGACCGCAAGGATAACCACCGAAACTGCGAATATCTTCACATACTCCTTCATTGTGTAATGACCATCTTCACGCCTCTTGTAATAGAAAAGGAATACGAGGGCCGGAATGGCAAGGAGGTTGAGGAGGTGGATACCGATCGAAAGTCCCATAAGGAAGGATATGAGGACGATCCATCTGTTGGCATATGGTGTGTCAGCTTGGTCGTACCACTTGGTCATCGCCCAGAATACGAGGGCAGTGAAAAGGGACGACATCGCGTACACCTCACCCTCGACAGCAGAGAACCAGAAGGTGTCGCTGAATGTATATGCGAGGGCTCCGACAGCACCTGAACCGAAGATCGCAATGGCCTTGGCAACAGAGTAAGTGCCGTCCTCAGAAGGCTTTACAAGCCTCTTGGCAAGGAATACGACAGTCAGATAAAGCAGGAATATGGTCAATGCAGAACATATTGCACTGAAGGCGTTTACGGCCACAGCAGCGTGCATATTGTCCGTAAACATTGTGAAAAGTCTTGCAAAAAGCTGGAAGACAGGGTTTCCCGGCGGGTGGCCGACTTCAAGCTTGTACGAAGAAGCGATGAACTCACCGCAATCCCAGAACGAGGCGGTCGGTTCGATGGTCAGGAGATAGGTCACGGCAGCGATCGCAAACACGATGACAGCAGTGATCCTGTTCCATAATGTAAATTTCTTATTATCCATACTTTGGAAACTATTTTCTCATTTCACCAGAACGTCATTGCCGACTCTATCGGCAACCTTATAAGAGATTCCCGGTCGAGCCGGGAATGACGATGTGTCAATACTTTCAATAAACCGACAAATATAAGAAAGTAATCAGTATATTTGCAAAAATAAATTAACTGCAAATCACATACCTATGGCAGAGAACGACTGGAAGAAGCGTCTCGGAGTGGTATTTTCCACAAATCCGGATTTTACATATGAGGAAGAGGCCGAGCAGGAAGAGCAGACGCTCGAACCCTGCAGGCAGAATCTTATCGTAAGCATAGACAGGAAGGGAAGGGGCGGCAAGCAGGTCACCCTGGTGACCGGATTTGTCGGTACCGCCGACGACCTTTCTGAGCTCGGAAGGACACTCAAGGTCAAGTGCGGAGTGGGAGGAAGTGCCAAGGATGGAGAAATCACAATCCAGGGCGACTTCCGCGACAGGGTCGTGACCCTTCTCAAGGATATGGGATATAAGGCAAAAAGAGGCAACTGATATGTTTGATATCCTTGCACTCATAGCTACATTGACAGTGATCACTTCATTGAGGAAGCTGATCGTCGTGTTGCCATCACTTATCGGATGTATGTTCAGAGCAAAGGAGAACATCAACCTTGAGGCAAGCGTAAAGCACAGCATCGACCGCGACATATGCGCCGTGACGATGATCCTGCCGTTCTGCCTCGCGGCATACCGGTTCGGCATATACGACATCTCTCCCCTTCAGAGCCTTGGCGAAAACCTGCGGCTTGCCGCTTACATCGGAATATTCCTGGCATATATCCTCGTACGTGCTGCTGCAGCCAGAGTTAGCTACCCTAAGAAACTGAACCAAAAGACAAGGAAGGCGGCCGGAAGAATCTCGTTCACATATTTCATAATTCTGACCTTGTGCGTCCTTGGAGCCGGCAGCGCGATGACGTTCTTCGGAGCGGCCCCAGAGGTGGTCAGGAGCGCAATCATTTGGATATCAGCAGCCATATATGCCCTGATGCTTATAAGAAAATTCGAAATTTTCTGCTCTTCCTGCTCGGTTTTCGCAGGATTTTTGTACCTTTGCGCCCTCGAAATTTTTCCGACTGGAATACTGGTTGTTCCAGCATTAATTTTTTAGGTTAGAATGAGTGTAAAAAACATCCTGATTTCACAGCAGCAGCCGTCGACGGCCTCGCCTTATACCAGCATTGCAGAAAAATTCGGAGTCAACTTTGACTTCAAGCCTTTCTATAAGATTTCACCTCTGAGCTCACGCGAGTTCCGTGCTCAGCGAATCAACATCCTTGACCATACTGCAATCGTATTTTCAGCACGTTCAACAATTGACGCCTTCTTCCTTCTTTGCGAGGAGCTTCGCGTGAAAGTGCCTGAAACTATGAAGTATTTCTGTACTTCGGAGGCAGTTGCAAACTATCTGCAGAAGCACATCGTTTACCGCAAGAGAAAGATCTTCTTCGGTGACGGTACTCCATCGTCTGTAATCGGACTCATCGGAACCAAGCACAAGGGCGAGAAGTTCCTTATCGCTACAGCAGAATCATCATCAAAGGATGCAATCACAAAGGAATTCGAGACTCAGAAGTTCGAGTTCGAGACAGCTGTGTTCGTAAAGCCTGTGTCTCAGGACATCAAGGATGTGGACCTTCACTCTTACGACCTCATCGTACTGTTCAACCCTGCAGACGTGAAGTCCCTCTACGAGAACCAGCCTGACTTCACCCAGGGCGACATCAGGTTTGTCTCATACGGAAGATCCATCGTGAAGACTATGGAGGAAGCAGGTCTTACAATAGAGATTTCGGCTCCTACTGCAGAAGCACCATCGGTGGCAAAAGCACTTGAGCTCTACCTCTCAAAGAATTAAGTGGAAACAGCACAGACCAATACTCTTCCCAAGGAGGAAAGATTGTGCGGCAAGACAGGCATCTCGCATCTTCTTGCCAAAGGAAGGCACGGCAATGTGCCAAATATGCGCTATCTATGCCTGACGAACAACGGCAAGGAGTTCAACCGCATTATGGTGTCTGTGCCGAAGAAGCTTTTCAAACGCGCGGTCAAGCGTAACCTTCTGAAAAGACGAATCAGAGAAAGCTACAGAAAGCAGAAGCACGACCTCAATCTCAAGAGTGGGGTCGACCTGCTTTTTATGTATTCCACAAAAGAGGTCCTCAGCTATGAGGAGATCTACAAGACAGTCGGACAGATCATCAGGAAGATAAATGAGTCAGAATAAGTTCCTTGAGACACTCAAGAAGATTGCCGTCTCCCCTTTCGTGTTCCTGATAAGGTTCTACCAGGTGTGCATATCACCTCTGAAGCCACCTACCTGCCGTTTCACACCCACCTGTTCCGCTTATGGACTTCAGGCCTTCAAAAAGCACGGACCCATAAAAGGGTTCTACCTTACTGCACGTAGAATCTTGCGCTGCCACCCTTGGGGCGGAAGCGGCTACGACCCGGTTCCCGAAGAATTTTCCTGGAGACTAAAGAAGAAAGACTAGATAACCCGCTCCTGCAAGGACGCCAAAAGCAAGAACAGCATAAGGGCGTACACGGCTGCCGAGGAAGAACATCGGAAGCGAAAGCAGGTACATAAAGTGCCAGATGTCGAACATCCTCAGGCACGAGTACACCGTCATCGCTGCAAATCCTGCAAACACCAGCACCCTGTCCACAAGTTTTGATTTATCCTCAATATATGAGGACAGCACCAGCGCGCCTGCCGCAAGCGAGGGAAAGAGCAGCAGCCAGGTGCCGAAGGAATGTGAACATATATAATAAGGTATATATACAGCCAGCGGGCCATATGCGAAAAAGGCAGCGGCATACTCCTTCCATCTGTTTCTCGACAGAGCGAAACCTGCGGCAAACCCTCGGATCATCTTGAGCAGGAAATACACAAGGAAGACAATCACAAAAGACTCGATGGAGAGCAAGGTACCGAATGAGAAATATATCATCGGCAGCGAAAGTGCGATAGTAAGGATCATCGAGTCCCATTGGAGAGAGATTACCGCCAGCACAAGGAAGATTGCAGCCCAGGGAGATATGTGAAAATCCGCAGCTGCCAGCAGTGTTCCAAGCAGGGCACCTGCCAGGGACAAACTCATACGGTCAGGTCTTATTTTAGATAAAAATGTCATCATCTATTTTTCTATATGTACAAAAACAACGTTTCTGAGGCGTACAACAGTAAAAACAACGTCAAAAACAACAAAAAGTACAACCTGTTTCTTGAGTCTTCTAGCGACCTTTGTTCTCGGTTAAGAATCTTATTCGTCTCTTTCGATGGGCCGGCATCAGATTAATGTGTGCAATTCTAGTCGGACCGGAGAAAGAAAAGTTAAGGGAAGCTGTGAAGTTTCCCTTTTCCTTTTTTAATCGAGCTTAAGTACTGCCATAAAGGCGCTTTGAGGAACTTCGACAGTTCCGATCTGTCTCATTCGCTTCTTACCCTGCTTCTGTTTTTCCAGGAGCTTTCTCTTTCTTGAGATGTCACCACCATAACATTTTGCGGTCACATCCTTGCGGACAGCCTTTACAGTCTCACGCGCGATGATCTTCGCTCCGATTGCAGCCTGGATTGCGATGTCGAACTGCTGTCTTGGGATGAGTTCCTTGAGCTTCTCACACATCTTGCGGCCGAAGTCATAAGCGTGATCTGCGTGAATCAATGTAGAAAGCGCATCAGCCGGGTCGCCGTTAAGAAGGATGTCGAGTTTCACGAGCTTAGCTTCCTTGAAGCCGACGACGTGATAATCAAATGAAGCATATCCTTTTGAAATGGACTTGAGTTTGTCGTAGAAGTCAAAGACAATCTCTGACAAAGGCATCTCGTAAGTAAGTTCCAGACGGTCTGCAGTAAGGTAATGCTGGTTGATCAGGATTCCTCTCTTTTCCAGACAGAGTTTCATAATCGGACCATAATAGTCAGATCTTGAAATCACCTGCGCCCTGATGTAAGGCTCCTCGATCTTGTCGATGAGGGTAGCTGCTGGAAGTCCGGAAGGGTTATGCACATCAAGGCACTCTCCCTGGGTTGTATATACCTTATAAGAAACGTTCGGAACTGTCGTGATGACGTCCATATTGAATTCTCTGAAAAGACGCTCTTGTACGATCTCGAGATGGAGCAGACCAAGGAATCCGCAACGGAAACCGAAGCCAAGGGCCAGCGACGACTCAGGCTCGAACACGAGAGAAGCATCGTTGAGCTGGAACTTCTCCAGCGAAGCACGAAGCTCCTCGTACTGGTCTGTCTCTACAGGATAAAGACCGGCGAAGACCATAGGCTTCACTTCCTCGAAACCTGCAATAGCCTCGCTGCAAGGATTTGCAAGATGGGTGATGGTGTCACCGACCTTCACCTCAACTGCTGACTTGATTCCGGATATGATGTAACCTACACTCCCGCAAGGAATCTCGTCACGAGGGTGCATCTTCATCTTGAGGACTCCGATCTCGTCGGCCTCATATTCCTTACCTGTGTTGAAGAATTTTACCTTGTCACCTTTCTTAATGGTTCCATTCAGCACCTTGAAATAAGCGATGATTCCTCTGAATGAGTTGAATACAGAGTCAAAGATGAGGGCCTGAAGAGGTGCTTCCGGGTCTCCCGCAGGAGCTGGAATCCTTTCCACGATAGCGTCAAGGACCTCCTTCACACCCTGCCCTGTCTTACCTGAGGCAAGAAGGATATCCTCCGGTTTGCAGCCGATCAGGTCTACAACCTGGTCTGTCACAACATCTACCATTGCAGAATCCACATCGATCTTGTTAAGAACCGGAACGATCTCAAGGTCGTGATCGATTGCAAGATAAAGGTTTGATATTGTCTGTGCCTGGATTCCCTGAGTTGCGTCTACAACGAGCAGGGCTCCCTCGCAGGAAGCGATAGCTCTTGACACCTCATAGGAGAAGTCCACGTGGCCCGGAGTGTCAATAAGATTAAGGGTGTACTGCTCACCCTTATACATATAATCCATCTGGATTGCGTGACTCTTGATGGTAATTCCCTTCTCTTTCTCAAGGTCCATAGAGTCAAGGACCTGATTCTCCATATCACGCGCATTGAGAGTGTTTGTCACTTCCAGCATTCTGTCTGCAAGCGTACTCTTACCGTGGTCGATGTGCGCGATGATGCAAAAATTTCTTGTTTTCTTCATTGTACGTGTATAATCGCTGCAAAGATAGCAAATTAAGCAATTTTTTCGCTACTTTTGTTTAACCTACATCGATTTTAAGTGTCTAAATAACGCTGTGACAGACAAGGAAATCATACAATTATATTCGGACGGACGCGAAGAAGAGGCTTTCAACGGCATCGTAGATGCCTACACGGAAAGACTCTACTGGCACGTCCGCAGATTCCTGGGCTGCCACGAAGACACCAACGACCTTGTGCAGGACATATTCATCAAGATCTGGGCAGCTCTGCCGACATTCAGAAAGGAATCTCAACTCTTTACCTGGATTTACAGAATAGCCACCAACGAAGTCCTCAACCATCTGCGAAAACAGAAATTCAAAGCCTTGATATCACTGGATTCAGCCTCGGAAGTATTCTGCAGGAAAATAGACGAAGACCCTCATTTCAACGGAGACCACCTTCAGAGGGAACTCCACAAGGCAATCCAGAGACTCCCGGAAAAACAGAGGATCGTATTCAGCCTCCGCTACTTCGACGAAATGAAATATGAGGAGATATCAGAAATCACCGACACGACGGTAGGAGCCCTGAAAGCATCATATCACCACGCCTACAACAAAGTGAAAGAAGACCTTTTGAAAATATTATAACAGATTCTAAACCTTTAACAATTAATTGTGTCTAATGGAAGGTATGGACAAAAACAAGAAAGACATATTAGCGGAAATCACGACGCTCCGTCAGAACCCTTACACCGTTCCTGAAGGTCATTTCAACGACCTCAAGGCACAGGTGAGAAGGCCGCACAAGGAGCAGACAGTAACGCTTTGGGGCAGGCTGGCGCCGTATGCGTCGCTTGCTGCTGTCTTTGTTTCTGTGTTCGTTGCCGGCTCACTCCTGTTTGATCGCAACGAATTAGAAATCACCCAGGAAGACTACTTCCTGTTCTCGGAGAATTTCCTGGAAACCTATGAGATGGAAGACACCTATCAGATTGCAGATGCTGAGATCGGTGACAGTGACATCATAGAATACCTTATATACACAGGTATAACCGCGGAAGAAATCGAAATATCAGAATAACACCATATGAAAACCGATATCAGAAAGATAATGATCATTGCCGCCACCCTTGTTTTCGGAGCGGCAAATGCCTTTGCAAACAATGAGACAAAGGAAGACTGGAAGGAAAAGATCCAGAGCGAAAAGATTGCTTTCCTTACAATGGAAATAGGACTTACACCTCAGGAGGCTCAGGTTTTCTGGCCAGTTTATAATGAGATCAATGAGGAAAAGGACCAGGCTATGTACGAGGTCATCAAGTACTACTGGGAAATGAGCAAAGCCATCGAGGCCGGAAAGTCTGAAAAGGAGATCAAGTCTTTATTGGACAAGTACCTGGAAGCTCAGGAAAAGCAGAGAAAGATTGATGAAGATGCCGCCGAAAAGTACAAGAAAGTACTTTCTACAACAAAAGTGGCAAAGCTCTACATCGGAGAAGAAAAGTTCAGACGTCAGCACATCCGCAAACTGCGTGATATGCAGGGTCAGAAGAAATAGTCAGGCGAAAAGGTAGAAATTGTGAGTCAAGGACAGATACTCTCGGGTATACTGTCCTTTGTTTTGTATAGTAAGAATCTCATCTTTAGGATTCTCGCACCTTTCACGTGAGAATTCAGCTATTATCCTGGCCGGCTGCTTTCTTTCTACAGTCCTTACGCGCAGAATATTGAACAGATGCAGTCCGCACATCCTTGCGTAGCGGCAGAGTGCTGCTTCCTGCTCTGCCGGAAGCACAAAGGACACGCGTCCTGACTCTGTCAGGCGCTCCCTTGCGAACTCCAATATATCCCTGTAGGAAAGTCCGTCTGTTGTGTGGCGGGCGGTGCTCTTCCTCTCGTTTGGCGCCGTCAGCGAATCCTCGAAATATGGTGGATTTGAAAATATAAGATCGTACTTTGCGTCTGTCTGCTCGCCAAACTTGTCCAGCGGCAGGTTGTACGCATAAAGGCAGTCTGCCCACGGAGAGTTCCTGAAATTCATTCCCGCTTCATCAGCCGAAGCCTCATCAACATCGATAGCGTCGATTCTGACACAATCAGACGCCCTTTGCGCCGCCATCAAGGCAATTGTACCCGTCCCTGTTCCTATATCCAGAAACCTCCTGTCCCCGGGCAATATGGTCATAGCCGCCCCAAGCAGCACGCCGTCGGTATTTACCTTCATCGCACTGCGTTCATTCACGACATCAAACTCTTTAAAACGGAAGACTCCCATATCTTTATATTAAACAAAGACACCGTCGATCATATAAAGCGAACGGTCGCACATCTTTGCCAAGTCCGGGTCGTGTGTGACGATCACCACTGTCTGGCCGTATTTGTCCCTGAGATCGAAGAAGAGCTTGTGGATCTCCTCCTTTGTCTTGGTGTCGAGGTTGCCCGATGGCTCATCCGCAAAGAGGACAGCCGGATTGTTGATCAGAGCTCTTGCGATAGCCACTCTCTGCTGCTCTCCTCCCGAAAGTTCCGAAGGCTTGTGCGTCAGTCGCTGGGCCAGACCAAGGTCTGCCAGCAGCGCTTCAGCCGCAGCCTGAGCATCCTTCTTAGAACGACCTGCAATGAAGGCCGGAATCATAACATTTTCCAGTGCATTGAACTCAGGAAGAAGATGATGAAACTGAAAGACAAAACCGAGTTTGCGGTTGCGGAACTCCGCCAGAGCCTTGCCTGTGAGCTTGAGGACATCCGTGCCGTCAATTATAAGAGAACCGGCATCCGGAGTGGACAAGGTACCTAAAATCTGGAGCAAGGTGGACTTACCTGCGCCGGAAGCACCCATAATGGACACGACTTCCGCCTTTTCCGCACTGAAATCAAGACCCTTGAGCACCTTCAAAGATCCGAACGACTTTTCTATTCCTTTTGCCTGTATCATCATATTCTCTAAATGATTACCTATCAAATAATTACACTGAATCACCTGCTCCATCTGCCACAGGTGATTCAGCTTAAAAGCCTGTGAGACAGTGGTTTAGGTTGCACAACATTGTGACAGTTTCAGCAAAGGTATCGATTTTTAAGATAATAGGAAAATAAAAAAAAGGCTGATCCGAAGATCAGCCTCTTGTCGGGGTACTGTGACTCGAACACAGGACCCTCTGGTCCCAAACCAGATGCGCTAGCCAACTGCGCCACACCCCGTTTTCCCTCATTTGGGACTGCAAATATAGAGACAAAAAATAAAACTGCAAAACTTTTTCACAAAATTTTGCAGTTTTTTATAGACAATCAGCCAAAACAGATCTTTAATAGCCCAAGTTCTGTACAAGTTTAGGGTTATTGTCGATGTAAGTCTGTCGAATTGGCCACAGGTAGTTCTTGTCCTCGAACGAACGGGTCATAAAGTTTCTTTGAGTAAAGAAGTACGCATCATCTGTTGTCGCCTTGACATTCAAGCCCCTGATAGGTTCCTTGAAAACATCCTTTGACAGGAGCCAGCGACGAAGGTCAGTGTAGCGCTTTCCTTCATCAAGAAGCTCGATACGACGCTCCCTGCGGATCATTTCACGCATCTGCTCCTGGGTGTAGGAGCCTTCATAAGCCGGGATACCTGCTCTCTCGCGTATCGCGTTGAGGTAATCAAGTGCTTCCGGATGAGCTGAAGTACCATAGTACTCATTAAGTGCCTCCGCATAGCTGAGGTAGAACTCTCCCAGACGGAAGATGATTCCGTGACGGTAAGGGTGGTTCTGGTTTCCAATCTCTGTGGCCTGCGGGTGCTGACGCTTGCGCATCAGGTAGCCGCACTGCGGAGAGTCATATGTCGGGCCACCGTTTGCTCCTCCGTAGAGAAAATCCACGAATCCGCCCATCTGGCTTGACCATTCCTTGTGCCACATAATCGAAACATAGAAACGAGGCTCACGGTTGCAGTACATATTAGGTGTGCCTGCCTCGGTTATGAGACCTTTGACATCCTTTGAGTTCGAACGGGTCCAGGCTGTACCAGGATAGTGTATATCCTCTGTACTATATCCTTTGGCCACATAGGACGGGTCTTCATCTATCGGGAGACCGTTGCGTGTGAAGAATGCGTCAACGAGGTTCTGAGTCGCGCCATATGCACCATTACCGTCGCCATAGCCGTGCGGAGCCATATTCTGATCAGCCTCTGCGTAGTTGCAGTTGTTGTTGATGAAGATCAGCTCCGGGTTGCTGTCGCCGGTGGCAAAATGGATGTTCATATATGAAAGGAAAGGATCGATCTCACCCTTTTCATTATATTGCTTATACAATGAATATACGCCAAGATCGAAGATGTCCTTTATCGCATCTGCTGCCCTCTTCCACTTTTCCTTGTCGTACTCCTGAGGGAAAAGTGGAGTGCCGTCCGCGTTCTGCACATCCGCATACATCTTGTTGCCGTTGAACAGCGGGCTTGCCGCAAGCATATGCACGTGTGCGCGCACCGCCAGGGCCATACCCTTGGTCGCCCTTCCGTGATCCTCGCTGATGTTCTTCATCTGGAGCGGGAGAAGCTCTGCCAATTCAGTGAGTTCGGTGTCAAGCCACTCGACGATCTCCTCAAACGGAGTACGCTCGAGCATAAGTTCCTCATAGGTGGAATCAATGCCGTAGTACTCGGTGACAAGAGGGAACGAACCATAGAATTCGAGCATCTGGGCATAGTAATATGCTACAAGAAAACGCGCCTGCAGCTTCATATAAGCCACATCTTCCTCTGTGAGTTCAGATCCGAGAGGTTTTACCTTCTCCTGGAAAATGTACGAAGCACGTACCGCCTTGTACACATCTCCCCAGAGGTCGAAATAGTTTGATGTAGCACTCCAGTTGCCCTTCATCGCAGAAGCAGACCACCAGCCGAAGCCGGACCACTCCAGAGGAATCTGTACATCATCCACGAGGGTGTTCAGGCCATATTTCATATTCCAGCCCATATATGGATCCGGAAGATAGCTGTAGATGTTGGCAAGCCATCCGTTTGTCTTGACCACATCATTGAAGACCATTTCTTCTGTGATAAGGTCATCCGGCTCCTGGTCAAGGTAGCCACAGCCCGCAGCGAATGAAAGCGCGAGCGTCATACATATTATATATAGTATCTTTTTCATAACAGCCGGATTTTAGTTGAATGAAATGTCGAGACCGAGTGAAACCACTCTTGAAATAGGATAAGCTGCAAAACCGTAACCTGAAAGCTCAGGGTCCCAGAGTTTGAAGTCAGAGATGGTGAAGAGGTTGGTTCCTCTGAAGAAAAGACGGAGGTTGTTCACCGGTCTTTCCTTACCCGTTCCCTTTCTGAGGAAGGTGTAGCCCATTTCAAAATTCTTCAGACGCATAAAGGATCCGTCCTTGAGCCACCAGCTTGAAGACTGGCTGTTGTTTTCGTTCACTCCGAGCGAAAGTCTTGGCCAGAACACGTCCTGAGAAGGATTTTCCGGAGTCCAGCGGTCATCTGCATTGGCAAGGATGTTTGCAACAGCACCTGAGCCGGCACCAGGAATGTAGTACTGGTTTCTTGCGTCATCATAGTCACCTCCGACCACAAAATCGGTCAAGGCCACTCCCTGGAAAAGGGCACTGATGTCAAAACCCTTGTGACGGAACGAGAATCCGAATCCATAGACAATCTCCGGCACAGACGAGCCGCCGATTGCAGTCACGTCCTCATCGTTGATCTTTCCGTCATTTGTAAGGTCCGCATACTTGATGTCTCCAGGTCTTACCTTACCCCACGAAGGAAGAGGAAGGCCAGGCTTCAATGTACCCGAAACCGGATCAAGGAAGTCGTCATCAGTATAGAGTCCGAGAGACTGGAGTCCGTAGTTCTGGTTGATGCTGTTGCCTGTGCGTGCACGTGTAGTGCCTACTATGCCGGCAGCCTCATCATATTCCAGAATCGTATTGTGGGCGTAGGTGAAGTTGGCCATAACCGAGAGGTAAGTGTCACGCGAGAAGGCCTTGTTGAAGGTCATCGACGCGTCCACTCCCCTGTTGAACACCTTGCCGTAGTTGGCATACGGAGCATTCTGGAAGCCTGAAGTTTCAGGGAATATCTTCCTCTGCATAAAGATGTCCTTGCGAAGCTCGGTGAAGTAGTCCACGGTAAGGCTGAATGCATCGAAGAGACCTAGATCAAAACCGATATTGGACTTTGTCGCTGTCTCCCAAGTCAGATCCGGAACACCGAACTGGTCCTCCGCCACTCCCGGATAAGACACACTGTTGTTGTCACCGAAGCTATGGCCGCCTGCGTTGCCGTTGATTGTAGTAAGATAGCCGAATCGACGGCCGCCTGAGATCTGGTCATTTCCTGCTATACCCATAGATCCGCGTACACGGAGCTGGTTCACTATATGCTTATAATCCTCCATCCAAGGCTCGTTGGAAACCATCCAGCCGACAGCTCCTGAAGGGAAGAAACCGTAACGGTACTTCTTCGCGAAGTTCTCGGAACCGTTGTAACCGAAATTGAACTCGGCGAAATAGCGGCTGTCGTAGTCATAGGCCACGCGGCCGGCAAGACCGGCGTGACGGTAAGGGAATGAATATATGGCAGATGAAGCGTTCTGATCCACGTAGCTGCGCATATTCCAGAGAAGGAGCGCATCGACGCTGTGTTTTCCAAAGGTACGGTTATATGACACCGGTGCCTCGAAATAGGTGCTTCGGCTTCCGCCGAATGACTTCGAGAAACCAAGGAACTCGTCTCCTGTCGAGACGATCTCCATAATCAGATCGCCGTTATCATCACGACCTGTCGCATAGTAATAGGTAGGCCTTCTTGTACGCTCAGACCAGTAGTCCTGGAATACGTCGAACGAGAAGGTAACCTTCGCGTGAAGTCCCTGAAGAGGTTCCCACAACATTCCGAAGTCCTGATCAAGGGTTGCAACACTCTGAAGCTGAGACTTATAATTATCCTTATAACCGGTCTGAGTCGCCATTACATAAGGGTTGGCGCGGTTGGACTGGATAGGGAATCTGCCGTTTGAGTACACTGCCGGGTGTACTATAGGCGGGATCTCGAGCGCATACTGAAGAATGCTGCTGACATTAGAACCCGGAGCGTGTCTGTCCTGCATATAGCCTCCAAGGCTGAAGGTAAAGAGGGTCGACTTTGTCAGGTTCAAGTCAATGTTGCTTCGCACGTTGTACTTGGTGAGCTTGAGTTCTGAGTCAAAGGCTGCTGTCGGGTCTGTCGCGATGATTCCGGATTCGTTATATACACCGAGAATGAAACGGTAGCGAAGAAGTTCTGTACCGCCGCTTACGTCTGCGCTGATGTGCGAATTGGTTGCAAAATCGTTGGTGACAAGGTCAAGCCAGTCTGTAGAAGGATAGAGGTCAGGATCCTCGCCGCTGCGGGTCTTGTCGATCTGTGTCTGTGAGTACGGAGCAGACATTCCCGAGAGTGCTGCTGCCGCATTGACCACTTCCATATGCTTGGCACCGTCAACAAAATCGGCAATCTGGAGAGGTGTTGTGACTCCATAATCGGCCTTGATGTTGACCTTTGCCTTTCCGACAGAACCACGCTTTGTCTTTACTACAATGGCTCCATTGGCTCCACGCACACCGTAAATAGCTGTTGCAGAGGCATCTTTCAGAACCGAGAAAGACTCGATCTCCTCAGGAGAAAGCTGGTCAAGCGAGCGCTCCACTCCATCCACAATCACCAGCGGGTTTGAGCTTGCTCCAAAGGTGTTGATACCACGGATCCAGAAGTCTGACGCGTCGTAACCAGGCTCACCTGAACGCTGCACTCCGATCACACCGGCAATCTGTCCGGCCAAGGCATTGGAAAGATTGGCTGTCTGATTTGTAGCAAGGGTCTCCGGGGCTATGGACGCAATGGCACCGATCACACTCTCCTTCTTCTGCGTACCGAATCCGACGAGCACCGCCTCCTCGAGGACGGTGTCTGTCTTCATTCTGACAAGCAGTTCCGTGCGTCCTTCCAGAGCAATCTTCTCATCCTGATAGCCGATTCCGGTCACCGTGAGCACGTCGTCAGAGGGAACTGTAATGGAAAAGAGTCCGGCATCGTTGGTGATGGTTCCATTGGAACCGTCGGATGAAATGACTGCAATACCGATGATCGGCACGCCGGCTTCATCCACAATCTTACCCGACACCTTCACGTCTTTCGGGCCTTCGGCCGCTGCTGCAGCCAAAGAACCCGCAAGAGCAAATATCGCAACTGCCAAGGCAGTGAGATAGTTTCTAATATTCATAAAGTTATTTATTAGGATTATATTCAGGATTTTCTACTCTGAAGTCCTGTTTCTGAGGTCCTGCACCTGTAACGGTCAGGGATTTCCAATGAGATGGCAGCTTGGTCGGAAGCTGAATTATGCCCTCCTCAGTGATCTCCACTCCTGCAAAGCCGAATATGACACTCTGAAGAATGCCTCCCAGGCCTGTCGCGAACGACACCCTGCTGTTGTTCGCATTTTCCGAGAGGACTCCGAACGGAGGCCTCAACTTGTCTGTATAACTCTTCTTGAACACCTTGAAAGCCATATCAGGGTCACCAAGACGGGCATAAAGCACTGCTATGATGGCGTTGCTCATAGCAGGACCGTTAGGATCGATTCTGTCAAAATAGTACTCTATGTCACGGAGAATGTGGTCGCGGTCGGTGATGACTCCAAGCGGATATGCAAGCATATTCACATCGGTCTGCTTGATGAGCTGACCGTTGTAGCCTGTATATTCCATTGTCACTCTCTCTGTATTATATGTGAAGACAAGGTTGTCCGCAACCTCCTTCCACATCGGGTCGACCTTCTTGCCGAGCACCTCGGCAGCTGCGGCCACGTCCTGAAGAACGCGCTTCGCCGCACCGTTGGTGAAGGCGTTGTCATCCACATTTTCCGCATATTCATCAGCACCTACGACATTGATTATCGAGTAGCTTCCGTCCTGGTTCTTCTGCACGCGGCTCACCCAGAACTCAGCCACTGCCTTGAGCACAGGCCAGGCTGTTTCCTCAAGCCATTCCTTGTCGCCTGTCACGCAGTAGTACTGCCACATCGCGATACCTACATCGGCTGTGATATGGTGCTCGTAGGTACCTGTGAGCGCCCACACCGGAGTGCATTCCTCACCCGAAGTGTCAGCCTCCCAAGGGTACTGCGCTCCCCTGTAACCGTGATTCTGAGCATTCTGCATAGCCTGAGGCAGGCAGCCTGCACGATAATCCATCAGCGAACGTCCCGCCGCAGGATTCATCACAAGAATCGGTGGGTACATCCAAAGTTCTGTGTCCCAGAAGTAGTGTCCATTGTAGCCCTCACTTGAAGAAAGACCCATAGGAGCAATGCCTACAGGACAATTGTCACGAGTGATGGAGTACAGCTGGTACAATGCGTGGCGGATGTCAAGCTGCGATTCAGGATCACCCTCGATGATCACATCGCCCTGCCAGAGTTCTTCCCACGCCGCACGATGTTTCTCTAGGAGGTAATCGATACTTGACTTATATGCGAACGTCGCGAAACGCTTGGACTCGTTCACCGGATCCTTGAAATCCTGTGTAGAGCACACAGCTCCTACAAGGGCAAAACGATAGGTCTGTCCCTTCTTCAACTTTGCAGAGAACCACATACCGTCGCGGCCTTCAGCCTCGATACGCTTAACCTCTGGTTCCTCCCCGTCAAACATAAACATAGAAGACGAACTCACCCTGTGCATCTTGGTTCGGGTCGCAGCATTGAGCTGGTACACCAGTTGAGCACCCTCTCCGAAACTTGACTGCACATCGCTCATCTCCTCCGGAATGCCGTAGATGTTCTCAACCTTGAGTGTAATGTCCTTATGAGGGACAACCTCAACAATGGACATAGCGTTGTAAGGCAGATGTCTTAGGGCAAGTACGGTGTACTTGAATGAGGCCTTACCTTTGAGTTCCACATTCGTAGTAAGCTGGGCCTTGCGGATGTCGAACACCTGGTTCCAACCGCTGAAGTCCTTGTCCGATACCTTCTTTCCGTCAACAGTCAGTTCCATATTGAGGAACACCGGGCCACGGGCCACGCGGCTGACTCCGTTATATCCCTCCTTATCAAAAACTCCCGCAAGTACAATCTCTCGCGCAGAGAAAGGCACATCGTCAGTCACCACACCGATACGGCCGTTTGCCATAGTCGCACCGTTGTAGTCCTTACGTGAGGTTGCCTCCATAATCCAACCTTCCTGGGCCGTTGCAGAAAGCGCAAGACCCAGGAAAGTCATAATCAACATCAATCTCTTCATAGAAGAATCTACATAACGTTCTGGTCAGTGATATCCTCGACAGTGGCCTTGATTCCGAGAGGATCTGTAACATCAAAAGTGAAGCGAAGCACTACACCTGTTGTAGGATACTCGAACTTGTTAGGGTCTGTGATACCCTGGCCCTGCTGGATGTTTCCGTCTGAACCTGCTGTGCTGATGAGGTAGCAGTTCTCGAATGTACTGTTGGCAGTGTCATAGTTTGCACTGTAGATGTCACCCCAGTTGAGCTTTGTCTGGAAGAACTTCAATGAAGCGTAGTTGTACACACGAAGGGTGATCTGATACTTGTAGTCATCTATCTTAGCCATACAGTAGCCGTCGAATGTTTCCCAATCCGAGAATATTCTTCCGTCACGCACGGCACGCTTGTCAGGCTTTCCGAAATTGTAGTTTCCAAGACACCAGATGGCCTCATTTGAAGTGATGTTGCCCATCTCATCCCAAGTGAAGGTACCGAGGTCGCCTGTAGTTGCAGAAAGTCTTTCGATTCTGAGTGAGCCCCAGTCAGCCTGGTTTGTAAGTCTGTAAAGGCCACCCTCCGCACGGAATGTGTAAGTGCCGTCACCGTTGTTGTCGAAGAAGTCGATGTCAACCCAGAGGTTTCCAAGACCTGCGAAACTTACAACCTGTCCTTTCTTGAACTCAACATCCGCTGTACCCGGATATGCAGGATCTGTAGTCTCAGGCACCTCAACCCACATAGCCTCAAGAGGGTACTTGACCTGGAATGACTTCACATCGAAAGTAATGGTACCTTCGAGGATTTCAGACTCATAATTGTAAAGCACTACAGCAGTTGTGTTGCCGAACTCGATGTTGTCTACATTGCTGCCACCGAAGCTGTACACAGAACCGTCTGCGGTCTTTGCCTCAAAATAGCCTGAAAGCGCTGCAGGAAGCTTTCCTACATAGGACCAGGTGTAAGCCTCAAGTGGAGAAGCTGCATCTGATGATGAAAGCGCAAATCTGTCAGAACCCGCAACGAAGTCCACAGAAGTGAATGTCGGATGAGCAAGCGCAATCTTGAGAGTCTTCTCAGCACGGTCTGTACCTGCGCCCATAGCCATAACCATTACGTCATACTGGCCGTCCTCGATGTTCTTCTGATACGGAATGTCAAGGCTGCCTGCAAAAACGCCTTCCTGTGCCTCTCTTACAGTTGCCGACGCAAACTGCTTTCCATCCTTCACGATGGCTACAGTCACATTCTGTGCAACTTCTGATGTTACTGTAAAGTCCACCTTGTCACCAAACTCGGCAGACTCTGCAATTGTGTAAGCGGCGATTTCCAAAGGCTTTACTTCCTCTACAGGCTCCTGGCAGGAAACCACTGAAAGAAGGGCAGCTGATGCCGCAAAAATAAACGAATGTATTTTTCTCATTGTGTATATGTTTATTTGGATTTATTTCACTACGAAGTTTACAGGCTCACCTGATGCAGAGTCACCCGCTACCCAGAGACGGAAATCACCTGGTTCGACAACGTACTCCATATCTATGTTCCAGAATGCGAGTTCCGCTACAGGAAGCTCGAATGTCACTGTCTTGGTCTCACCTGCTGCAAGCTCCACGCGAGCAAATCTCTTGAGTTCCTTGACAGGACGTACAACAGAGCCCACACAGTCCTGGACATAGAGCTGAGCGATCTCTGTACCGGCAACCTTGCCTGTGTTCTTGAGGTCGAAGCTTACACGGATCACATCATCCTCAGAAAGCTCTGCCTTCTCAAGCACCGGTGCACCATACTCGAAAGTTGTGTAGCTGAGACCATAACCGAATGGGAAGAGCGGGCCGTAGCCTGAGTCGAGGTAGTACGAAGTACAGCCGAGCGAAGTCTGGCCTGCTGCGATAGGAATGTCGTCGATAAGAGTCTCTGAACCGTTGTTCGGACGGCCGGTGTTGTTGTGGTTGTAATAGAAAGGAGCCTGTCCTGCTTCACGGAGGAAGGTCATAGGAGTCTTTCCTGAAGGGACAGCCTTACCCTTGATAAGGTCAGCAAGTGCAGGACCACCCATAGTTCCCGGATGGAAAGAGTAAAGCATAGCATCGCAGTTTGCAAGGTCACGCTCGATTGTAAGAGGACGGCCTGCAATCACAACTACAACAACTGGCTTTCCTGTCTTCTTTGCCTCTGCAATAAGTTCGCTCTGAGCACCCTGAAGATTGAGGTTAGAGAGCGAGTGAGCCTCACCTGAGAGAATAGCCTCCTCACCTACGCACACTACCACAGCGTCGGCATTGGCAGCTGCAGAACGCACCTTAGAGAACTGTGCAGTACTCTTGTCACGACTGTACTCAAGACCTGGAACCCAGATTACATTGTATTCTTCTCTGAGTGCAGCAAGAGGAGTCACTGTGTGCTCCTTCTGGCCGTCGAAAGACCAGGTACCCATCTGTTCGTATGGAGCATCTGCAAGAGGACCTGTCACGAGGATAGTCTTTGCCTTGTCCAAAGGAAGGACATTGTTGTTGTTCTGAAGAAGGATAGCAGACTGTACGGCAGCCTCTTTTGCTGCTGCAAGATGCTCTGGAGCATAGTCAACCTGCGCCGAGAGAGTCTCGTCAGCATATGGGTTCTCAAAGAGACCAAGCTCGAACTTGAGCTTGAGGATGTTGCGGACAGCACGGTCGATCTCCTTCTCTGAAACCTTGCCCTCCTTTACGAGAGCCTCGGCATACTCGATGAAGCCATATGACATCATATCCATATCCACACCGGCGTTGATAGCCTGCTCCGCTGTGTGCTTGAGGTCACGTGAGAATCCGTGAGCGATCATCTCGCCTGCAGAATTCCAGTCGGTAACGACCATACCGTCCCAGCCCCACTCGTCACGGAGGACATCCTTGAGGAGCCACTTGTTACCTGTAGAAGGAATACCGTCGATTTCGTTGAAAGAAGTCATAAGAGTAGCGGCACCAGCCTCTGCAGTAGCCTTGAACGCAGGGAAATAAGTGTTGCGGAGCGAGCGCTCAGAAATCATTGTGCTGTTGTAGTCACGTCCACCTTCTGCAGCACCGTAACCTACAAAGTGCTTGATGCAGGCAGCAAGTGCTGTAGGATCGCTCAGGTCATCTCCCTGATAACCCTTTACCATTGCGACACCCATCTGGACATCTAGATAAGGGTCTTCACCCGAGCCCTCTGCTACACGGCCCCAACGTGGGTCACGGGCAACGTCAAGCATTGGAGAGAATGTCCATCTGATACCGGCAGCAGTTGCCTCTACAGCTGAAATACGCGCACCCTTCTCCACAAGCTCAGGGTTGAATGTAGCAGCCTGACCGAGTGGAATAGGGAACATAGTGTGAAAACCGTGGATCACGTCACGCGACGCAATGATAGGAATACCAAGACGGCTTTCCTCTACAGCCGCACGCTGAACAGCATTGATTTCCTTTGCGTCTGCACAGTTGAGGATAGATCCTACCTCTCCCTTGGCAGCAGCCTCTGCAACCCAGGCACCGCCTGAGACCTGATTCATCTGACCGATCTTCTCACGGAGGGTCATCTGGCTGAGAAGGTCGTCAACCTTCCTGTCGATTTCGCTCTTCGGAGAGCAGGAAGCAACCAGCAGAAGCGCAGCTGCTGAAATAAGTGTTGTAATTTTCCTGGTCATAGTCTTTATATTCAGTAAAAGGCGATGTATCGGAGCACCGAACATCGCCATTATTAAATGCTTAGCAATCTCTATTAGAGGTTAGGATTGATAGTCTTCCACTCTGATACCGGTGGGATGATGCCGAGAGAGATGATCTCATCACGCATAACCTGGAGGTGTGCGTAAGAAGCATCGAGAGCAGCGATCTCCTCTGCAGTACCCTCAACCTCACCGAAATGAACACCTGTAGCGTCGATTGTTGTAGGCATAGCCATAAGAACGTTCTGATACTTCTCAGTGTTTACATAGCATCCTGCCGGCCAGTGGAACTCAGGACCACCCATAGCAGCCTGGATCATAAGAACTGACTGGTAAGATGGGCTCTGGAATGAAGAACGTCCACGGAGCTTGATGATGTTTGAACCACCCTGGATAGTAGCGTGCTTGATCTCAGCCCACTTGTCCTCAGGGATGTTGTACTCTGCGAGCGGCTTGCCGTCAACAGTGATCTTAGAAGCGAACACTGCCATTGCCTCACCGTGACCACCGTAAGTACGAGCGTTCTCTACCTTGTACTGAGGAACACCGAGCTCCTTAGCGATAGCTGACTGCAGACGAGTTGAGTCGAGAGCAGCAAGTGAAGTAAGCTGGCTTGGCTTGAGACCTGAACGGATGAGAGCTGTAAGAGCTGTTACGTCAGCCGGGTTGAAGATCACAACAACGTGGTTTACATCTGGGCAATACTTTCTGATGTTGTCACCGAACTCAGCAGCGATCTGGCAGTTACCCTTGAGGAGGTCCTCACGAGTCATACCCTCCTTACGTGGAGCTCCACCTGAAGAGATGATGTACTTTGCACCTGTGAAAGCAACCTCAGGATCTGTTGTCCAAGTGATGTTGGCACCCTCGAATGCGCAGTGATAGAGTTCCTCTGCAACACCGTTTACGCCTGGTCCATAAATGTCATAAAGGCAGATGTTTGGAGTAAGGCCGAGCATAAGAGCTGTCTGAGCCATGTTTGATCCGATAGCGCCACCGGCACCTACGATCACGAGCTTGTCGTTAGTCAAAAATTCCATAATTATTCTATAATGTTAGCGTTGTTTTCAAATCTTGGCAAATATAATAAATTTAATGGTATTCCGGTTTAAAATCATTACCGTGTTAAAAAGAATTTGTTTTTTATTCCTGTTCAGAGCCATAAATGTGAAGTACCGCCATATCGCTGCGTGTTCCTATACGGAAGGGAGGTCCCCAGAGAGAGAGTCCGCTGGAGACGTAGATATGGGCATTGTCCCACTTGCGATAGCCGTGGCTCTGCTCAAAAAGAACATCTGTCAGCCAGTTCAAAGGCCATATCTGTCCCCTGTGGGTATGCCCGCTGACCTGTATGTCCACGCCCAGCGAATCCGCCTGTGCCAGCCCGTATGGCTGATGGTCAAGCACCAGCAGCGGACGTGATGTATCGGTCTTTTCAAGCAGTTCCTCAAGGGAAAGCCGATGCGGATTGGAGCGATCGTCACGGCCGATGACCTGAAGGCCGCAAGGCAAGGATTCCACGCTGTCACGCAGCATATGGATCTCCGTACCTGCAAGGAAGGACTCACACGCCTCGATTCCGCTTATGAATTCGTGATTGCCCGGAACCATATAGACCCCCATCGGGGCCTTGAGGCCATCCAATGCCTCGGCAAAAGGTTCGTCCAGCAGAAGTTCGACACTGTTGTCGATGAGGTCTCCGACTATGAACACCACATCCGGCTTCTGCCCGTTTATCAGATCCACATACTTCTTCAAGGCCCGCACTCCCGTGCCATAGCCAAGATGCACATCGCTGATTGCAACGGCCGTAATCCCGTCTGCAGGCTTATCCAGGACGATGTCGATATGCTCCACCTTCGGATTCCTGTAATTGACATATCCATAAAGAAGGATACACGCAGCAAGAGGAGCTGCATATTTCAAGGCAGGTCCAAGCGACGGGATGAAGATCCTGGCCACGTCAGATATTATGAGCAGCAGCACCGAATACAGAAGGAAGACCATCCATACCGAGCCTATGAGGTACATAGCCTTCAGAAAAGCTCCGGGAAGACCCGAATCACGGAGGCCGACGGATATGAAAAGCGAAAATGCCGCAATCCAGAACAGCACCGAGACAACACACCTGACCCACACCGGCAGGGCTCCTGCCATCTGCAGCACCCTCCAGTACAGATATCCGTTCCCAGCCAGATAAACCAGCGGAATCAAAAGAAACACCAGCTTCATCATAATATTTCACTATTGCCTGCAAGATAATGAAAAATCCGCTCATCTGGCTCCGGTGTGAAATCAAACATTCACATTTGTCGCAAGCGGGTGTGCCGGGGTACTGCCGTTGACCACAGCCCTGACGCTGCCGCCGGAACTCTTCCTGTACTTGAACGGTCCCCTATACACAAGGCCCTCTCCGCTACCGTCCAGTGCACTCAGCTTCGTGCCATCCGAAAGATCGGAATGATTTCAGCAATCCTTGCACAAAAAAGAGGCATTTCTTATGCGAGGATTAAAATGCGGCCCATAGAGTAGTAACAATAATGCCCGAATTTTGAGATATCAAAAGTCTTTACTATCTTTGCAGCCTAATTATTAGAATGTTAAGACAGTGGAACCTCCCAGTCCTATAGTAACAGATCAGAAAATCGCTGCGGATCACAGTTCTGACGATCCGTTGTCCAACAGCATATTTATGATTATGGGCGAGACCTCAGGCGAAAGCGATGGGGTTGTTTCCGTGTGTGCCTGGTCGGCGCGCACGGGTCTGTCGTATATAGGAACACCGAGCAACACTCTATCATAAGCGGAACATTTATAAAATATGGCACTATATTTAAGAAAGAAACTTGACAACAAAGCGGAAATCGCCGTATGGCAGGTAACCGAGACGGAAGAGGAACTGATGAACCTCATCTCCATTCCGACAGATGAACTTGAAGAGATTTCACTTTTCAGAAGCGAGAGCCAGAGAAGGCAGAAGCTTGCAGTAAGGGCACTCCTTAACGAAGTGTTCGAGGAGAAGATGTACCTGAACCACCACGACAACGGACAGCCTTACCTCGAGAACTGCATCACCAACATCAGCATCACCCACACAGACAAGTATGTGGCTATCATCATCCACGACGAGGAGGAGCTCGGTATCGACATCGAGTCTCTCGACAGAGATTTCTCTGTAGTAGAGCAGAAAGCTCTCTCAGAGGATGAGATCGATGACCTGGAGAAGGACAAGAGAAACGAGCAGCTCGCAATCTACTGGTGTGCAAAAGAAGCCATCTTCAAGAGAATGTCTCAGAACCGCGTAGATTTCGCCGAGCAGATCGAGGTCGAAAAGTTCAACCTCAGAAAAGAGGGCGAGCTCGAGGCTACATTCATTCACAAGGATGAGCACGAGGAGGAGTTCGAACTTGAATATATGATGTTCGACCGCCACGTACTCGTATGGCTCGTAGGATAATCAATCCTGAAATATAGCATAGGAGACTGACTAAAGCTGATTAGTCAGTCTCTTTTCTTTATATGGTCGCACCGGGGAAAAGATGGGATCGCGGAGAACTCCCCGCGCGTGTCCCGACATTCAAAACCGTAAAAACCTAATATTCACCAACTTAGGTCAGATGCCTGCTGTCAAGATGCAGCAGGCATCTAGCGTAAGCTACTGTATATCAATGTAGTATAGGGCACTGATCAGATGATTTTGTAGCTTGTCTAAATAGCGTCATACACTGAAAGGCCTTTCATTATCCTCTTTCAGCCATAGACTTCGGGATTCCTGTGACCACTATGGCATTTTCATCTTACCTGTGCGGCATTCCAAAATCACCACTGTGTCATTTCTCAGACAAGAATCGACACAGTGGTAGCCCAAAACCACATTTTATCATCATTTTAGCAACCACTGTGTCATATTTGGTTGCAAAAACGTCACAGTGCTTCCCGGACTCCACCCAAAAGTGCAGCGACGCAAGAAAATCGATCAAAATACTTGCGTCGTGACAGCATAAGGATATATTTGATCAGATTTCTTGCAGCGACGCAAGGAAATCCGGCAAAAAACCTGCGTCGCCGCATAATAGAGGGTTATCTTCTTTTAAGGACGGATGTCGTCCCAGGACTTTATCGCGTCGTAGGCTTCGCGGGAGCCGTAGTAGGCCTTGAACCTGGCCTCGTCGTTTTCGACCCACCACTGGGTGCCCAGGCCTTTTTCAAAGGCATATGGCTTCATAAACATCTTCACTGCCCAGGCAGGAGCCAGAAAGGCCAGTCTGAAGTACCAGGGAAGCTTTGACTTCATTGACGCAAAGTAGTCATCCACCGGCACGTTGGCCCTGAAATGAAGGATGTCTTCCAGCACATCTGCATCCCTGTACCACATTCCGTGGAAGTTCTTCAATGCAAACCACTGTGGCTCAAACACTTTCTCAGGAGAAGGAAGACCAAGCGAGCCAAGCATCCTGTTCATAAATTCGTAGTTGGTCATACGGTACTGCACTCCACTGCTGATGTTATAGGCCTTGTTCCAGAAAGATTCCGGCACCCAGTCTTCGCAGACCTGAGCCAGAAGACGGCCAGAATCCTCTATGGTAGCCCATTCCAGAACTCCCCTCATCGGGACGTGGAAGGCCGTGGGATTCACCACCTTGAGTATGCCGGGATACAGGATTCCGCTCTGCCTCAACGAGACCCAATGCTTCAGGCCGGCATTTGCAAAAACCTCCTCCGAACGGATCTTGGACAGGGCATACATATCATATTCCGCAGGAACCTGCGGATCCCCGACGCCACCTATATGGTGCGGCGGATTTCGGTCGCCGTATTGGGCGACCGACCCTATATATATAACCTTTATATCTGATGAATCCGGTTGAGCGAGTACGGCCTTCACTATGTTTTCGGCCGATCCTACATTTACTTTGAGGGTCTTTTCGGGATAATAGTCCGCTGCGGGCGACACCATTCCTCCTACGTGAAGTACATAATCGGCCCCCGTTACGCCCCTGAGGACATCTTCGTAGCACATCAGGTCGCCCCATATCACCTCAACCGACGGATCCGCCGCATAGCGGCCCAGCATCCTGCGGTTCTTGCGGCTGTCGCGGGCAAGGAGCCTTATGTTGAAGCGTTCGCGACGGCTGTAGAGTTCCTGGAAACCTGCCCAGCCCATATTGCCGGTGCCTCCGGTCAAGAATACGGTCTTCTTCATATCCATTATTTGAGCCAGGTCTCCGGATCCTGAGGGGTCTTGCCTTTCCACACCTCGAAGTGGAGCTGGGTCTGGTTGTTGATTGTGTCGATCTTTCCGATCTCCTGACCGACCTTCACCTTGTCACCCGCCTTCACCGAAACTGTCTTCAGCTTGCAGTAGAGGGTGAAATAGTTTCCGTGCTGGATCAGGACGCACTGATTGTAGCCAGGCATCACAAACACCTGTGTCACAGTGCCTTCAAAGACAGCATTCACGCCTGAGCCCTTTGACACCGCGATGTCCACACCATTGTTAGGCGGCAGCTGGAGATTCTTGTAGACAGGATGATAATGCTTTCCGAAGCGTCCTACCACCGGTCCGTCTACAGGCCAAGGCAGCTTGCCCTTGTTCTTGGAGAACTCGGCATCGAGCTTCATATCGACCTCAGTCTTCTTCTTGTCCTTTGCCTTCTGATCATCCGTCTTCATTGCCTCGGCGATGATGCGGGCTATCTCCTTATTGATCTTGTTGATTTCCTTCTTCTTTGCCTCGATCTGCTTCTGATAGCTCTTCTTGTCCTTCTGCAGCTTCTTGATCACTCCATTCGCCTTCGCCTCATCCTGCTTGAGCCTTTCGAGTTCCTTGACCCTTTCGACCTTTACGGATTCTGCCTCCTTCTTCATCACGGCAAGACGTTCCTTCTTCAGCCTCAGCTCCTCCTTCATCTCCTTGATCCTTGTGGCCTCATTCTTCATCGTTGTGGAGAGATTGCGGAAGTAGCCGAAACGGCGGAAGGCCTGGCCGAGGTTTTCGCTTGCGAACATATACATATACCACACCCTCGTGTCCCTGTTCCTGTAGGCACTCAGGACAAGTCGCGAGTAGTGGGCAGTAAGGGTGTCGATCCTGGCATTCAACCTGTTGATTGAAAGCTGGGTGAGGTAGATGCTGTCGGAGTACTGTCTGATCTGACGGTCGGAATCCGCCACCAGGGCCTTTCTGTTGGAGATCTTCTTCCTTATAAGCACCAGGTCGTTGTCCAGCGAACGGCTCTGGGAAGCATTGGCTGCCAGCTGCTTGTCGATGATGGCGATCTCGCGCTCGAGCTTTTCCCTGCGCTGCTGCTGGGTACTGACATCCTGCGCGTACACTCCTGCCGGAATCAGCAGAAGAAAGGCTGATATTATGAATTGTCTTATACGTAGGTGCATCTGTGGTTATTTCTTTATTGCGGCCTTTCTGGCATTCACTTTTTCCTCGAGGCCCGGAATCTTGTCCTGATTCTTGTGCATTGCAAGATTCCAGTAGACCATTGCAAGGTCATATTCCTTTAAGGCATACAGGACTTCCGCATAATGGTCCATTATCACGGCGCTGTCCTTTCCTCCGTACAGCATAGCCTGCTTGAAATGAGGCTTTGCTTCAAGCGGCTTGCCCATAAGATAGAGTATCCATCCGAATGTGTCGAGGTAGGTTGCATTGTTCGGTTCAGCCTCGATGGTCTTCCTGCTCATCTTATATGCCTTCTTGAGTTTCCTGCCTTCTTCACTCAAGTAATAGGCATAGTTGTTCAGGACATATACATAGTCAGGATTTATCTTCAAGGCCTCATCGTAAGCCTTGTAGGCCTTCTTGCTGTCGCCGAGCTGATGATAGATGTCACCCATTGTCGACCACGCCCTTAGGTTGCTCGAGCTGTCTGCCGGAGCTACTTCGAGGACCTTTTCGCATATTTCCAGAACCTTGTCGTAGGCCGCCAGGTTGTAGTCCCCCACACTTGCCATCTCCAGGAAGGCGGTCTCTTTCGGGAAAAGCTTGAAGGCCTCGCGGCCGGCATAGGAAAGTTCTTCCCACTCCTCGGCATACATAAGGAACTCCACGTAGCCGGCCCTTGCGGAAAAGCTCTGTGGCCAGGCTGTCATATTTTCCTTGAAATACTTCTTGGCTCCGTCCATCCTGTCAGTCGAATAATAGTAGACAGCCGCGGTCTGCAGGAGAGTGCTGTCAGACGGATGGGATTCCAGCGCCTTTGTGACTACTGTGTCTATCTGAGGCAGGAAGTTTCGTATGAACATCGGATCAGTCCTCTGGATGACTGCCATAAGATAGTCGCTCTTGGCGGCTGGAGAATCATCCGACTGCACATAGTCTCCAAGGACCGAGAAGTAATCGTCATATTTTCTTGTCAGTCTGTATGTCTCCGCCTTGCCAAGCATAGCAGGGAAATAGTCCGGAGCAAGGTCAAGGGCTTCATCATAGTAGGCAACGGCTGTGGAATCGTTGTACATCGACATCTGATAGTCAGCCAAAGTAGTCAGCACAAACGGAGACGAGTACTGGCGGTTGTACTTCTCAAGCGACTCGTAGGCCTCTTCAGGTCTGTTCAGGACACGAAGAAGATTGAAGCGGTACATTGCAATAGACTCAGTCATACCGAACACGGTCTCGATCTCCTTCAGCACTTCGAGCGCCTTGTCATATTCCTTCTGGGCCACATAGATCTCGACAAGGTCGAAATATATATCATTCTTCTTAGGGAAGTCGTCAAGAAGCTTCTCGTACATCTCCATAGTGAGTTCCGGACGGGACGTGACAGAGTAAAGCCTTGCGAGTCTGTACCTGTACCAGAAGTTATCCGGGTCAAGCTCCGCCGCCACACGGTAGCACTGCTCCGCCAGAGCGAGGTCCTTGACACGGACAGCGCACTGGGCAAGATAGTACCAGGCCGCATCGTTGTCCGGATCCTCGGCAATGATTCCGTCTGCCATTCGCCTGGCTTCCTCGATCTTTCCGGAATTATACGCACTGACAACGTCGATGATCATATTTTCGTGCCTTGACCCGGGTCTCGTGTCATTCTGCGCCGAGGCGACGAAGTATCCGGCGAACAAGGAAAGGGATATGATCAGATATATATATATGTTCTTCATATTCATAGGATAAGAAACATACAAAAATAACACTCAATTTCGGGAAAATGCATAATTTTGAAAAAAATGTGCCGATAATGCAACAATACAGGCCCTGTCTGCATCTATGTCGCGCACGAAAAATTAACGGACCTGAGGGGCCTGACACTGAAGACCGTGGCTGATATTATTGAATTACAACTGATTAAGTCTTGCATAAAAGGAGATCGGGCGTCCCAGAAGGTCCTTTACGACCGTTTGGCACCCCGTATGTTCCCTTTGTGCATACGCTACATCGGTGACAGGGTTCAGGCCGAGGACATTCTTCAGGACGGCTTCGTGACCTTGTTCACCAAGCTTGAAAGCTATAAGGGGGATGGTTCCTTTGAGGGATGGGCCAGAAGGATCTTCGTCACGACGGCACTTATGAGCCTGAGGAAGAAGGATGCCCTTAAGATGAGTGAGGAGATAGACCAGGCCCGGGGAATGAAGGCGGACATACCTTCGCAGGGAGAAAACATCGGCTACAAGGAGCTTATGACTCTGGTGATGTCGCTCCCGCCCGGATTCAGGACTGTGTTCAATATGTACGCGATCGAAGGCTACACCCACAAGGAGATCGCAGACGCCTTGGGAATAACGGAAACGACGTCAAGGACACAGCTGAGCAGGGCAAGGATATGGTTACAGAACAAAATCAAGGAAAGAGAAAATGTTTGAAGACAAGAATATAAATGAGTTCGACCTTATGATGAAGTCGATTCTGGACGAAGGCAGGGAGGAAGTTCCTGCAGGCGTCTGGGAGCGTGTGTCAGAAGGTCTTGACAAGGTGGCAGCTTCAGAGAAGAAGCCGGCAGCGGTAATATGGTTCAGAAGGGCCGGCATCGCTGCGGCGGCAGCTGCGGCAGCGATTGCGGTCGGCGTGGTGCTGAATCACGGTACGGAAGAGATGCTTCTTCCAGACACTGGAGACAGTTCACTCGTTGCAGTGGTAGAGCAGGAGACCAGCGCAGAGGATCACGCTGTAACAGTGGAGGAAAGGGCGGAAGCCGTAACAATGTTGGCCGATGCCGCCAAGACTTCCATAGTCCGCAAGCCGGTTGCCGAGATCCCGGCAACAGCACAGGAGTTCATTGAAAATCAGGTTACGGACAGTCCTGTCGAAACTGTTGAAGAGCCTGTCCGGGAGCCCACTCGGAAGGTTGAAGAAACCGCTACCGCTCAGCCACAGGCCAAAGAGCAGGACAAGGTAGAGGAAGAAAGGATATATTTCCCTGAAGACTGGGGCAAAGAGAAGGAAACATACAGACCTTCGACATCTATCGTTCTTTCAGGTCTTGCCGGCACAAACAGTGCACAGGGACAGAACAGGCTGGGCCCACAGAAGGCTCCGGTTGTGACACCTGCACCGGATAAGACAGGAATAGAAGAGACCAGCACCAAGTCCACATACGGGATCCCTGTCTCAGCGGGACTCGGAGTGAAGATAGGACTTTCACCACGCTGGGCTGTGGGAATCGGAGCAAATTACACTATGCTGACCAGGACATTCTACGGAAAGTACACCAAGGTAAATCCTGACGGAACAATCGCAAGCTCCACCTCATCTGACATCAGAAACACACAGCACTATGTAGGAATCCCTGTAAACGCCTACTACAACATCATCTCCCAGGATAGAGTAAGCCTCTATGCCTACGGAGGAGGAAGTGTAGAAAAGTGCATAAGCGATGACTACAATGTCCTCAGCACAGCGATCTCCCATAAGGAAAAGGTCGACGGCCTCCAGTTCTCGGCAAATGCCGGATTCGGAGTGGAGTTCGCCATCGGAAAGAATTTAGGAATCTACCTCGATCCGAGTCTCCGCTACTACTTCGATAACGGTCAGCCTGAAAGCATACGAACAGTACAACCATTGATGTTCGGATTTGAAATGGGTCTTAGAGTTAATCTCTAAGACTCTTTTTTTTGAGAAATAAATCTTAAATTTGGTCTGTTTTTCATCAAGTAGGGATATATGGTTACTTTTACACTTGCTCTGTTGCTGCTGATAGGCGGATATTTCATTTATGGTGCTTACGTCAATAAGGTCTTCGGTCCGGATGATCGCAAGACTCCGGCTGTAACGATGGCGGATGGAGTAGACTACATCCCTCTTCCTACCTGGAAGATCTTTATGATCCAGTTCCTGAACATTGCAGGTCTGGGACCTATCTTCGGAGCGATAATGGGTGCGCAGTTCGGCACTGCATCTTACCTCTGGATTGTGTTCGGTACCATTTTCGCCGGTGCCGTGCACGATTTCTTTTCAGGCACCCTGTCCATCCGCAACGGTGGCGAAAGCCTTCCGGAAATCATCGGACGCTATCTGGGCGGCAGGACAAAGAAGGTGGTGGGTGTCTTCACCCTGATTCTTATGATCCTGGTAGGAGCTGTCTTTGTGAGCGGTCCGGCTGAGCTCATCGCCGGTATGACTCCGGACTGGATGAATTCATATTTCTGGATCATCGTCATATTCCTTTATTATATCCTCGCGACCTTGCTGCCCGTCGACAAGATCATAGGCAAGGTGTATCCCCTCTTCGCGGGAGCGCTGCTGTTTATGGCGGCTGGTATCCTTGTGATGTTATATGTGAAGAACCCTGATCTTCCTGAGATGTGGAACGGGTTCGGTACCAAGTACGAGTCCAATCCGATATTCCCGATGATGTTCATATCCATCGCCTGCGGTGCCATCAGCGGCTTCCACGCCACGCAGTCCCCTCTTATGGCACGTTGCATCACAAAGGAAAAGCATTGCCGACCTATCTTCTACGGAGCGATGGTGGCCGAGGGAATAGTTGCACTTATCTGGGCTGCAGCTGCAACTGCCTTCTTCCAGGAGAACGGCATCATTGACCAGGTCACCGGCAAGGCCTTTTCGGGTGCTGCTGTGGCTACAAGCATCTCGAAGGAGTGGCTCGGAGCATTCGGAGGCGTGTTGGCTATCCTCGGTATCGTTGCGGCCCCTATCACCAGCGGTGACACCGCACTTCGTTCTGCCCGCCTGATAGCCGCCGACTTCCTGAAGGTGGACCAGCGTCCTGTAGGCAAGCGACTGCTCATCTGCATTCCTATCTTCCTGCTGACAATCGGCGTGCTGGTGTACAGCCTAAAAGACGCGGAGGGTTTCAAGATCATCTGGCGCTACTTCGCCTGGTGCAACCAGACCCTGTCGGTATTCACACTTTGGGCAATCACAGTTTATCTTGTACGTGAAAAGAAGAATTTCTACATCGCCCTGCTGCCGGCTCTGCTGATGACACTGGTCTGCTCGACCTACATCTGCATCGCTCCGGAAGGTTTGTCGCTCCCTCACACCCTGTCCTACATTATCGGAGGTACCTGCACAATAATCGCACTGATCTGGTTCATATCCTGGTACAGAAAGAGCTATCTACCTGATAATCAACTCCTCATAAAACGTTAAAAATTTATTTTTAACAAATTTTTCGTCACATTTTTCTTTTTCTTTAACAAATTGTCGAATTTGATGCAGACATTTGACGGAAAAAGAAAAGTCTGTGTATGGAAAAGGAAAAAAAGGAATTAACTGATATATCAATCGAAACATTGATATATGAGATCAGAGGACAGAAAGTAATGCTGGACAAGGATCTGGCAAAACTCTATGGAGTCGAGACAAAGGTCTTGAATCAGGCAGTCAAAAGAAACATAAACAGGTTCCCTGAAGATTTTATGTTTCAACTTACGCACGAAGAGTGTTTAAGGTCACAAATTGTGACCTTAAACACAAGACAAGGGCATCATCTTAAATATATGCCCTATGCATTTACGGAACAAGGTGTTGCAATGTTGAGCAGTGTATTGAAATCAGACTCTGCTATTGAAATCAACATCAGAATAATCCGAACCTTTGTCTTTATCAGAAAAAGTATTTATACGTCTCAAATTCTAAATGCCGAACTAGAAGTAATCAAATCCAAACTGGAACTCCTTGAGCGTAACGACGAAGAAAACCTGGCTGCTATTAACGATGTGTCAGAAGATGTTCGTAAAGAGATTGATACAATCTATCAAGCTATCGCTGCACTTGCAGTAAATACATCCTCAGACAGCACCCCAAGAAAGAAAATAGGATTCAAGAGTCAGAACAGTAAATAGGAGAGAAAGGATATGCTTATAAACATTTATTCTGCGAAGTGTATCGGGATTGATGCTGTGAAGGTCATTGTTGAGGTAGATGTCGCCCAGGGTATAGGGATTCATCTGGTGGGGTTGGCTGATGCTGCTGTAAAGGAAAGCCTGCTGCGTACAATCACTTCGCTGCAGTCGCTCGGGTTCAAGATCCCCGGAAGAAAGATAGTCATCAATCTGGCTCCTGCCGATATGCACAAGAAGGGCAGTGGCTATGATGTGCCCATAGCCCTCGGAATCATCGCTGCTTCCGGACAGAGGGATCTTCCTCTGCTGGACAAGTATATAATAATGGGAGAACTTGGTCTGGACGGGACCATAAGGGAGGTGCCGGGGGCGCTGCCGACCGTCGAGCTTGCCGAGCGGTCGGGCCTGCGCGGCTGCATCCTCCCGCAGGCATCCGCTCTTGAAGCAGTGGAGTACAGCAGCAGCGAAGTCTATGGAGTGGAAAATCTTGATGATGTACTGAGAATACTATCCGGAGAAGAAGACTGCAAGGATCTTCTTGCAGAAAGCATACTGGAAAGAAAAGGAATAAAACCCCAGGATGAAGACAGCTGCGATTCCCCGGGTCGCGTGATGGACTTCTCTGAAATCATAGGACAGGAGGGAGCAAAACGAGGAGTAGAGATAGCAGCCGCCGGTGGCCACAACGTCATAATGATCGGTCCTCCAGGCTCCGGAAAGAGCTCCCTGGCCAAAGCAATGGCCTCCATCCTCCCGAAAATGAGTCTTCGGGAGTCTGTCCAGACAAGTAAGATCTACTCCGTAGCCGGCAAGGGCAGTCCACTCAGAGGTCTGATGAAGCAGCGCCCCTTCAGGGCCCCTCATTACAGTGCCTCTGTCGCCGCCCTCATAGGAGGAGGCTCAGACAACATCCTGCCGGGAGAAATCTCGCTTGCCCACAACGGAATACTGATGATAGACGAGTTCTGCGAAGCGCCAAAAAAGGTCCTGGAAGTACTCAGAGCCCCTATGGAAGACCGTAAAGTTACAATTTCACGTCTGAAGACAAAGGTCGAGTACCCGGCAGACTTTATGCTGGTAGCAGCTACAAACCCTTGTCCCTGTGGCTTCTACGGAGAAGGCGACAAATGCACCTGCACCCCGTCAAGACGCATAGCCTACCTGTCCAAACTCTCAGGCCCAATTATGGACCGCATCGACATACAGCTGTGGATGAAGCCCATCGACCCGAAGAAACTTGTAAATAGGGCCCCCGCGGAAGCCAGTGCCGTCGTCGCAGAAAGGGTGATGAAGGCCCGTGAAATACAAAAGGAGAGGTTCCGCGACGAAGGAATATTCTGCAACGCCGGAATGACCAACCGTATGATAGACAAGTACTGCCCGCTGAACAAAGAATGTCAGCAGCTTCTGGAAAGAATCATAGAACATATGGGCCTTTCGGCCAGAGCGTGCTCCCGTATCCTGAAGTTAGCACGAACCATCGCCGACCTGGAAGGTGCTGAGAATATAACTGCATCTCACCTGACCGAAGCGGCATCATACCGTTTCCTGGACAAGCAGCAGTTATTGTGATTTTTCCTATCTTTGCAGAATGAAACAGGAAGTTACAATAAGAGGCATAGAAGACCTCGACAGAGCAGCGAAGGAATTCCTCGAAAAGATCGGAGAGAACACTCTTGTGGCCTTCTTCGCGCCTATGGGCTCAGGCAAGACTACATTCACGACAGCAATATGCAAGGTTCTCGGAGTGACCGACCCTGTCGGTTCACCGACGTTCGCCATCGTCAACGAATATATGAGGGCAGACGGCGACCCGATGTACCATTTCGACTTTTACAGGATAAACAAGCTGCAGGAAGCAATCGAAATCGGTCTCTACGACTACCTTGACAGCGGTTGCCTCTGCATAATGGAGTGGCCGGAGAACATCGAAGACCTTCTTCCGGAAGAGACTCTGAGGGTGAGCATAAAAGTGAATCCTGACCAGTCCAGGACACTGACTTGGGAAGATCCTCAGTTATCGTGATGTGTAGAGATGCTCTGACAGAAAGGCATCCACATTCTTGCGATAGGATTCAGAAACAGGGATGAGTTCGTCTCCTATCATTATCCCCTCATTACCGTCAATGGATGAAATCTTGTCCAACGCCACTATATAGGAACGGTGGACTCTCATAAAACGCGTCGAAGGAAGCATTTCTTCGACGTTTTCCATTGTCATATGTACGACGATCGGATTCGGGACACTCTGAAGCTTGAATATCACATAATCTTTCATCGCCGAGACATATAATATATCAGAGAAATCGACGTTGCGGAACTGTCCCTCAACTTTCAGGAAGGCCGAACTGCGCTCTTCAGAAACATTCTGCTGTACAGCTGAAGCGTCACGCATCTGCACCCACCTTTCGGCTTTGAGCACTGCTTCAAGAAACTTCTGGTAGCGCACAGGCTTGAGAAGATAGTCTATCGCCTCCACCTCATAGCTTTCATAGGCATACTGGCGGAAGGCTGTCGTAAAGATGACACGTGTCTCCTTAGGCAGCATACGCGAGAGCTCCAGACCGTTGATATCCGGCATCTGAATGTCCAGAAAGACTATGTCCGGTTTCAACGCTCCCACCTCCGACAGTGCCAACACCGAGTCGGTGTAGCAGCCGCAAAGTTCAAGGGAAGGAGTTCTGCGCACGTAACCTGCTATCATTTCCACTGCCAGCGGTTCATCATCCACCACTATACACCTTATCTTACCCATCTGACCTTACATTTTTGATTCTTACTACAACCACATATATTTCCCCTTCGGTAAAGCTCTCAAAGGAATGTCTGCCCGGATAGAGGAGCTCCAGCCTTCTGCGAAGATTTTCAAGCCCCACTCCGGAGCCACTGTAATCCTGAGTCTTTTTCGGCACTATTGAGTTCTCGCACGAGAAGATCACATCATCTCCATCCATTCCCATCTCCATCCTGACAAAGGAATCAAGATGTGCGGAAGCGCCGTGCTTGAAGGCATTCTCCACCAATGATATGAACAGTAACGGAGAAATCTGTATCGATTCGTCAAACTGATCAAGTCTGACGTTGACCTTGGTCTTATCACTGCATCTGAGAGACATCAGACTGATATAATTCCTCATAAATTCCACCTCGTCGACCACCTTCACCTTTGCGACATTGCTTTCATAAAGGGCATATCTGAGCAGTTCGCTCAGTTGGGCGATGCTTTCCTGTGCCTTATCGGCGTCTATCCGGACCAATGAGGATATGTTGTTCAGGGTGTTGAAAAGAAAATGAGGATTGAGCTGATTCTTCAACCAGTGAAGTTCCGCCTCGATGTTGCGCCTTCTGTCTTCCTCTATCTTTTTCTTCTCCTCATACCATCTTCGCATATATTTCATTCCTATGGCCAGAGCGATCACACATACATACAGCAGTATCCTTATGACAACCGCACCTATCAGGAACCTCGTGATGGAAAAACCATTGACAAGCCCTTCTATACCGGTTTTTTCAAAGGACTTCATATCCGATGAGAACAGCACCGGAACAAACAATATCATCAATATGATGACAATATTGACAAGATAGAACCTTCTTTTCCTGCCGGCAAAGAAATGATTCGGGATGAGGTAATAATAGTTGACCACATATATGGCAAAGGGGTAGAAGATGCTCTGGACACCGGCCTTCAGGGCAGTCCACATCGACAGGGTGCCGCCGCTCATAAAGAAGAAACCTACCGAGAGAGCCGCAAGAACACAGATCCACACAGGAATCTGTATCAGGTCAGTATATAATCTTGTCTTCTTGTCTGTCATATTGCAAATGTATTACATCTGTCCAAGACTTCCTATACTCTCGGACACTGATTTCGAATTAAGCTGGGTATCCTGTTCTATGGTCTTTCTGGATTTCTTTACATTTACATTGTCCTGCTTTCCAAAAGAGAAGCTCAAGTTAAGGGAGAGCAGCCTCAACGGAATACCCGTGGTCGTACGGCTGACGAAATCCTTTCCTTCCGAAACACTCACTATCTTCACTCCCATCTCCTTTGTAAGACCGGAGAGTCCTGTCAGACTCAGACTGAGCCTGTCTTCAAGAAAGCTCTTCGTAATACCTAACGTACCTATCATCATTCCGGAAGTCCATCCCTGAAGTGAAACGGTACGTCCAGAGGCAATCAGGTTGGTACTGAAGCGCAGATCCAGGGGAAGAGTCTGCTGGAAGCCCAGGAGGGCATTATAGGTCCATCCCGAATTGCGTTGGTCCAGGGATCTGCTCCAGATGTCAGTGTGGCTTCCTCCACCGTTGAAGATGACCCTAGTCTTCTGTCCCGGGATCCAGGTCACAAAACCGTTAAGACCCGTTGTGGAAGTGGAGACTATATTGCCATAGGTCGTATTCAGGATGTGTTCCCCGTCATAGAAGCTGTATTGGGAAATGCCGTTCCCCTTGAATTCGTGACGCAGGGTCATACTGACTATCCACTTGGGACTGAAGTAGTTATATATCGCATTCATCGTGTGACCGGTCTCTGCCTCAAGGTCCGGATTTCCATAAGTCTTTGTGGTAGGATTGGAAATGTTGTCCACATAAGGATTGAGATAGGTGATGCCCGGACGGCTTATATTCATATTATAGGAAAGACCGACATTCTGCATAGGACTGATGTTGTACTGGACACTTGCAACCGGCACAAGGTTGCCATAATCCAGACGGAATTCTTTTCCCTGTCCTTCAGAATAGGTGACATTCTGCCAGGTGTGCTCATATCTGGCTCCCGCCTTCAAGCCGAAAGCACCGATATTTCCTGCATATTCGGCATAGACGGCGCCTATATCATTATAGAAGTCATACTCAAGACTTCCGTCCGAGGAGTGCACAAAGTCTTTTCCGTCAAAGACAAAATTGCTCTGATCCGAAAGATTGTGACGGGCAGTAAGCTTTGCCCCCACATTCAATGTGTGTGAAGCATCTGTGCCCAACGGGGTCGAGAAGTCGGCCTGGACTATATGAGTGACCGAATTCGTGTATCCGTCCGACCTGCTGCTGACGAATCCGAAAGCCTCGGATGAAGGATTGTCGAAGTAATTTGTATTGATATTGTCATATGGTGTACCGGAAAGCTGGTAGGACAATACCAGCGACCTCATAGGGTTGTCTGCCCAGGAATGCTGATAGTCCACATTTGCGGTCATATCTCTTGTCAGTATCTCGGAAAGGTTGTTTCCGTTGCTTGAGTACTCGAACCCGGGACTGCGGAAACTGGTATTGAAGATAGTGTTGGATACTATGTCGCTTTCCAGATATCCTGCTCTGACTGAGATAAGATTCAAGGAATCAATCTCGTAACTCAGGTTCATATTTCCTATATATGCAGGTGTTCTCACATCAGCGTCCCCTGAGGCTGTCGTGATAAAATCTCCGGCATCCGTCTTCTGTATCCTTTCTATCAGCGATGTCGCACCTTCCGTTCTGGTACGGGTTGCATTTCCATTGACGCTGAAGGCCCATTTCCCTTTCTGCCTGCTATAAAACAGGCCTCCCGCATAGCCCCTTGTGGTCCCTTGAAGGGTCAGGCTGGCATATTGGCCATCCGCAAATGAAGATTTTCCTGCCGGCGAAGTCTTGGTGGTGATATTAAGTACTCCACCCACGCCTTCGGCATCATATCTGGCACCCGGATTTGTCATTACCTCTATATTCTTCACCATACTTGCCGGCATCAGCTTGAGGATCTGCGACGGATTGCTTGATATCATCGGATTCAGCTTGCCGTCAACATAGACCTGGAAGCTTGAACTTCCGTTCACGGTTATATTGTCCTGACCGTCCACTGACACCATCGGCACCTTCCTGAGCATATCCAGAACAGTGCTGGTCCTGGAATCCACATCATCCTCCACCTTGTAGGTGATCTTGTCGATGTCCATAACCACAAGGGTCTTCTGGGCTGTCACGGCACTTGCCTCCAGAATCTCCACTTCTTCCGCCTCTATATCCGTCTCCACATCCGTCTGTGCGTAAACAACCGAAGCAGCAAATACAGCTGCGAGCATAAATAGAATACGTTTCATACCTGTCATATCTTTAAAGCTTTTCAAAAATAAGACAAGTACCCTTTCCAGGACATCCTCTTTCGACGGACACCCCGTTTTATTCGACCAACCGGGATCAGTCCGTACGTTTCCCTGCAGTTACAGACGAAATGTAGCCGTTGACCTTGATCGTATCAAGGGCCCCATCCTTCCAGATGACAGGCCAGCCGCCATTGACAGAAGACAGTCCCACCGTCAGTATGCCATTTGCCAGAGCCATAGTGTTTTCTCCCACCGAGACATAACCGAGAGGGACTTCGAAGATGTCCCCGCAGCGGTATATGACACCATTCACTGACGGCGACTTCGAATTCAGAACGCAGAACACTCCGTCTCCATCTACACACCACGACGCTACAGTAGTTCCCGGACTGAAAGTGTACAGATGCTCATCGCATCTCCATAATATGCCGGCCAAAGCAAGATTGCGGCAGGAAAGCACTCCCTCTACACAGACCACACCTTGCGACACGGACAGGCGCCCTGTCAGGAGAGATGCCCCTTGAGACAGAGTCAGCACAGACTTGGTTTCTCCCTGGAAAAGCACAGGTCCCTGCACCCCGACCAATGAAGCAAGGTAACACACCTCCCCGTCGGACGACATCAGGTCCCAGACCTTCTTGACATCCTCCCTCAACGCAGCCTGCTGCGGCACACCGTCCACTACGCAATAGTACCGTTCCACACTTCCGCCGGCAGATGAAATGAGCTCGGAATAAGCGAAGCATATATGGCCGTCGTCACGATGAAGGCGGGAAAAGGTGCGGCCGGAGGCCTTTTCAAGCAGGATTTCGCCATTTTTCCTATATGAAAACCCATCTCCTTCGCGGGAATGGCCTAATGTATATATATCCTCACCGTCTACAAGCATCCCTTGCAGAAACTCCCTGCCGGGATAGCGGAACACCTCCCTTCCGTCCTTCTTTATGACAGTCTCGTCATCTGTGGAGAAATCAGTGTAAAGATGGCCGTCTATCATCCTGTGCGAATCCACATCCGAACTTATGTGGTAGGCGTCCCCCACCGGGACCTTCATCATAGGAACCCCATCTGCAAACACCACAAGGGAACATTTGACACTTCCCTTTTCCTTGTCTGAACGCCAGTCGTATCCGTCCTGATAGTCCAAGGCAGTTATATAACAGACAGTCTTGGCAGGATCCGCAGACCCCACATTCATTCCAGGACCAGTCCAGACACCTTCCGATGTATCTCTCACACTCTCTCCCAATTCGTGGATACCACAAGCTGCCAGCATCAGCCCCGCACCCAATACAAAAACAGATCTTCCCATTCTTTTTTCATCAAAGGAAGTCAATAAAGCAGAAAGGCTGAAATATGTTCGTCACATATTCCGGCCTTTCGTCACAAATTTCTTTTTCTTTAAACTTTTGCTTTTTCTTTAACGTTTTTACGCCTTGTAAAGAGCAAACAACGCAGATCCTGAGCCTGACATACTCGCATAAGCGGCTCCACAGTCATAGAGCGAGCGCTTGATTGCAGCCAGTTCCGGGTACTTTGCAAAGACCGTCTCCTCAAAATCATTCACGAGAATTCCATCCCACTCCTCTACAGGTCTTGCCAGTGCATCCCTCAACGGAACTTCCGGAAGATGCGGATTGATACCGCTATATGCATCCTTTGTAGAAACTGAAATACCCGCCGGTGTCAGCACCTGAAGATCATAACCGCTGAGATTGACAGGCCATTCGGTGAGGACCTCGCCCCTTCCCTCTCCTATCATCGGACGGTTATATATGAAAAAAGCGCAGTCGCTGCCGAGGCGTGAAGCATATTCCGCCAGTTTCTGATCCGAAAGGCCGAGTCCGCAGAGCTCATTCAGCATCTTCAAAGCAAAGGCTGCATCTGCCGATCCTCCACCCAGACCCGCTCCCACAGGAGATGTCTTTTCAAGAAATATCTTTACAGGAGGGAGGTTGAAGTCTTCTGCCAGAATGAAATAGGCCTTTGCGGTGAGATCCTTGAGAGGATCCCAGTCCACACCTTCCTCACGGGCTATGGTGACCATCAGCTTTCCATCCTCCGAGATGCCCTGTACAAGTTTCGGTGCGACTGCCTCCTCTGTCTCCACTCCGAAGACACCCTCAGGCTTCAGACTGCCCTGAGACGCCGGGACAGCACTGTTGTACCTGGCAAACAGAGCTGCCGAAGTGGTGCTGAAATCATCGCCTACGATGATCTCCAATGTGTCCTTTATGCCGAAATACGGCACGAAAAGGGTCTCGAGGTCGTGGAAACCGTCCTCCCTTTTCCTCAGCACATTCAGACCGAGATTTATCTTGACGTTGGGATTGGTGATCATATATTCCTTACTGCTTCTTCGAACTTCGCTGCTACAGCCTCGCGTTCCTCTTCCGGAATGTTCTCGAGCACAGGGGCGATAAATGATATCATCTGAAGAACCCTTGCATCTTCGAGGGTGATGCCACGTGAACGCATATAGAACTGCTCCTCTTCATTGAGGCGGCCGATGGTCGCGCCGTGAGAGCATTTCACATCGTCCGCATATATTTCAAGCTGCGGTTTGGTGTCCACCTTTGCTCCGTCGGTAAGAAGGAGATTGTGGTTCTCCTGATACGCCTCCGTTCTCTGCGCATCCTGGGCAACAATGATCTTTCCGTAGAAATCAACCTTTGAAGTACCTCCGGCAATGCCTTTGAAAAGCTGACGGGAGTTGCAGTGAGGCAGGTCGTGGTGCATATCCACCGCAATCTTCACCCTCTCTTCTCCTCCGCAGACGTAGGCTCCATAAATGTTCGCCTCAGCCCCTTCTCCGGCCAGACGCACATCCAGTTTCACGTCGCAGCTCACGCCAGGATACACCAGAAGCACCATATCCTTTCTTTCCCCGGACTGGACTTCGATGTTACGGACAAGCTGACCGTCTGAAACAATTATAACTTCTGTCATAGCGCAGACCTCCTACAGATTATCGTAACCTTTTTCCTCGATCTCAGCCACGAGTTCCTTGCCTGCAGTCTTGACTATCCTTCCGTCCTTGAGCACGTGCACCACATCAGGAACGATGTACTCCAGAAGTCTCTGATAGTGGGTGATGACGATAGCTGCCTTCTCCGGTGTGTGGAGTGCATTCACACCATTGGCGACGATACGGAGGGCGTCCACGTCAAGTCCGCTGTCTGTCTCGTCAAGGATGGCAAGGGTAGGATCGAGCATAGCCATCTGGAAGATCTCGTTACGTTTCTTCTCTCCTCCTGAGAATCCCACATTCACCTCACGCTTTGCAAACTCCGGCTTCATCTGCACGAATGCCATCTTCTCACGCATAAGCTTGAGGAAGTCACCTGCCTTGAGTGGCTCCAGACCCTTACCTGTACGGTGAGAGTTCACTGCGGTCTTCATAAAGTTGGTGATGGTCACACCCGGAATCTCCACAGGGTACTGGAATGAAAGGAAGATGCCTGCCCAGGCTCTTTCCTCCGGTGACATAGCCAGAAGGTCCTGACCGAGGAACTCGATGCTGCCGGCAGTCACAGTGAACTGAGGCTTGCCTGCAAGGACAGCGGAAAGAGTGCTCTTTCCCGCACCGTTAGGTCCCATAACCGCGTGTATTTCACCCTTGCGGATGGTCAGATCGACTCCCTTGAGAATCTCCTTGTCTTCAACTGAGGCTCTGAGGCCTTCTATTTTCAATAATATATCGTTTGCCATATAGCTAAATATTTTCTTTCATTACCACTGTGTCACTATTTCCCTCTTTTTTGACACAGAGGTCAGTAAAATCAACACTTTTATTATAAATCAGCCACCACTGTGACATTTATTCATACATTTTTGACACAGTGGTCAAAATCAGTTGTTCTGTCTGTACAGCTTATACCAGGTGAACAGTGACCAGATGCCGTTTATCAGGTACAGGCAGCTGACTATCGGCATAAAGACCAGTCCCGCCTTCAGGTAAAGTGTCAGGTTGGCCACATTCACAAAGAGCCAGGCGATCCAGCAGTCCCATTTCTTCAGTGCGGAAAGTGTCTGGGCTGTCAGGATCAGGACGGTCACGCAGCAGTCAAGATAAGGGAGAGGGTTTGCCGGGAAGTAACCCACAAACCATTTCGTACCCATCTGACTCATCAGCCATCCCCATACGGATGCCAGCACCAGCACCAGAGCAACGATCATTCCTCTCGCCTGCCATCCGAGCATCGACACCTTCAGCTCACCGCTTCCGGAAGCACTCTCCTCCTCTTTCTTAGGATGAGACCACCTGTACTGTCCCATTATGTTTATACCTAAGGATATAGGCTGTAATAACAGGTTGGCGTATAGATTCTTCTGCCAGAACATAAAGAAAAGCAGCGCGGTGTAAATATAACCTATATAAAAGTTATATCTGCTGTTGCGACCTGCCAGAAAAACGGTCGTCAGACCGAACACCGCCGACAGAAAATCTATCAGCAGCACCGGCTTTCCTCCAAGTTCAAACAATATGGTACTGAATATATCCATCTTTATCCTACCGAACCTTCAAGGCTTACCTGCAGAAGCTTCTGTGCCTCGACAGCAAACTCCATCGGGAGTTTGGCGAGCACTTCGCGTGCATAACCGTTAACAATAAGTCCCACGGCCTCTTCTGGGCCTATTCCTCGCTGATTGCAGTAGAAGAGCTGGTCCTCGCTGATCTTCGAAGTTGTGGCTTCGTGTTCTACCACTGCAGTCTTGTTTGCATTTTCTATGTAAGGGAAGGTGTGCGCACCACACTTGTCACCTATCAGAAGGCTGTCGCACTGCGAGAAGTTTCGCGCATTGTCAGCTCCAGGCATCATCTTCACAAGACCGCGGTAGCTGTTCTGGCTGCGGCCGGCAGAAATACCCTTGCTGATGATGCGGCTGCGTGTGTTGCGGCCTATGTGAATCATCTTTGTTCCGGTGTCAGCCTGCTGATAATTGTTTGTCACGGCCACTGAATAGAACTCCGATGAAGAATTGTCTCCCTTGAGGATGGTAGAAGGGTACTTCCAGGTAATTGCCGATCCTGTCTCGACCTGAGTCCACGAAAGATGGCTGCCGTTACCCTTGCATATACCTCTCTTGGTAACGAAGTTATATATACCTCCCTTACCTTCCTTGTCGCCCGGGTACCAGTTCTGTACGGTCGAGTACTTGACCTCCGCGTCCTTTTCGACGATGATCTCGACAACCGCTGCGTGAAGCTGATTTTCGTCGCGCATAGGTGCGGTACATCCCTCCATATAGCTTACATACGAGCCCTCGTCAGCTACGATCAGCGTCCTCTCGAACTGGCCTGTACCGGCCGCGTTGATTCGGAAATAGCTCGACAGTTCCATAGGGCAGCGCACGCCCTTAGGTATATATACGAACGATCCGTCGCTGAATACGGCAGAGTTCAAGGCCGCATAGAAATTGTCGCCCACAGGCACCACAGAAGCAAGATACTTCCGTACAAGATCCGGATGCTCCTTCACTGCCTCCGAGAACGAGCAGAATATGATTCCTTTCTCTGCCAGTGCCGAACGGAATGTGGTTGTCACTGACACAGAATCAAACACAGCGTCTACAGCAACACCTGCAAGTGCCTCCCTCTCGTGAAGAGGAATACCAAGCTTGTCAAATGTCTTTGCAAGTTCCGGGTCGATCTCCTTGGGGCGGTCTTCCGCCTTCTTCGGTGCCGCATAATAGATGATGTCCTGGAAATCTATCTCAGGTATGTCAAGATGCGCCCATTTCGGGAGAGGCATCTTCTGCCAGCGGCGGAATGCCTCCAGACGGAACTCCAGCATCCACTCCGGCTCTTCCTTCTTCGCCGAAATCAGGCGTATTATGTCTTCATCAAGGCCTTTCGGTATGAATTCCTGCTCGACATCCGTCACAAAGCCGTGTTCATACTCCTTGTCGGCAAGGCCTTCCAATATTTCTTTATCTTTACTCATATCACTTTTCCTTAACTGGCCGGAATAACAACAAAATTGCTATCCAGCAACTTTAGAGCCTGAATGCCCTAACTTGCAAAGATAGCAATTTCGGTATAATTAAGAAAGATATCTTAGAGAACAAACTGCACAGGGACTGTGAGTCTTACTGCCTTCTTCTCTCCATCCTGCTCAGCCGGAGTCCAATCCGGCGATTTGGAGATGGCCTTCACGACTTCCTTGTCAAGTGTCTTTTCTATTCCTTTAATGACGGCCACATCCTCTACTTTTCCTTCTGCAGTGACTACAAACTGAGCAATGACCACTCCCTGCAGCTGGTGAACTCTTGCTGATGCCGGATAACGAACCTGAGACTCAACCCACAATGAGAAATCCTCGATGTCTCCGCCACGGAAACTAGGCATTACTATGTCCAGCATAAGGCGTTTGCGTTTTTCCGACCATTTGATTCTGGCCACTTCCAGAAACTTCTTCTGTTGAGTTGTCAGTTCCACTCTCGGATGGTAAGGACGCTTAGCCTTGATCTCCGGAGGAGTGACATCGTACTCAGCTATCTTTGTGATGAGTTTTCCCTTGTCATACGCTGCGATCAACACTGAACCATCCGGTCTGTAAAGAGTGTCGATTCCGTGGTAACGACCTTTGCGGAATCCTCCTACCATCACTGCACCATTCTCACGGAACACGGCCGCCTGACCTGTAGCGCGGCCTCTTGAAAACTCTCCGACATAGCACTCTCCACTTGGCCTATAGCAGATGCAGTCGCCATCTGGCTGTGCATTGGTGAACTTGCCCATTATGATGCCATCCTTTTCAGAATAAAGTATGCCATCTCCCTGGTACCATTCACCTTCATAACGGAAGTCATTGCCTATAATGACTGTATCGCGGTGTACCTGCGCTTTCAGGGACATTGACGACAGCACAACCATCGCCAACATCAGAAGTGAGCATTTAGTCTTCATAACTGTCTAAGTTTGAATCTTAATGCTCTAAAAATAAGAAGATTAATCCGAAAATGCAAATTACGGAAGACTATGAAGCTACAAACTATTTCGTAAGCTTATATGTAATGTCGCTTAAAGTCAGGTCCGGAAGCACCTGCAGAAGGCGCTGATTTGTTGTAGGTGAGGAGAGAGGTCCCCTTTCCTCGATGTAGGGGCCGAGCTTTATATAGTTGAAATTCTTCAGTTCGATGGCCGAATCCATCTCTTCCCTACCTGAATACCATCCTGTCTTGAGCTCAGGATAGTTTGTACGCATATAGGCTGCAAGGGCATTGATTTCTGAAGCTCTGCCGTCACCACCCATAAAGCAGACACAGGTGATGGCCTTGCCGTAGATATTCATAAGGACTTCAAGGGCATCAGCATCCAGAACATCGCCGATATTCTGTTGCAGATGGGTACTATGACAACCGGGGCATCGGTTAGGACACCCCGTTATGTTCAGCGCCAGAGACACCTCATCCGGAATCTCGGCAAAGACTATGTCATAATTGTAGAATCTTACCATTTCGCGTAGAAGCGTCTTGAGGCTTCTCTCTGACGAGCCTGTGAGAAGTTGGAAACTCGCTTCATATATCCGATCACTCGGGTGAGGTAGTCAAGGTTCTCGCTTCCACAGTGAGGGCACTTCTTCATATAACGCTTGTCGATGTGGCCACACTCGTTGCAGATAGTATTAGGAATATTGAATGTCAAGTAGTTACAGCCCTCGAGCGCTGCTACGTGAAGAAGGTGACGGTACTGCTCCTTAGTGAGGTGCTCCTCAAGGTTCATATGAAGAGCCGAACCTCCTGTAAGGTGGTCGATGTAACGGCGGCCGTGGAGACGGATCTTGTCGATGATGTTCAAAGACTCATCCTCAACGATATAGAAATAAGAGTTGTAGCACTCACGAGGCACAACATAACCGTCCTCCTTGTCCCACTTCGCGTGTTTTACACCCACGTTCTCAGCAGGGATCATCTCGCAGTTGAACATAAGGTCCTTGGTGCGGTACTTCTTGTTGTAAGTCTCCACCAGACCGAGGATCTCCTGAACGAACTTCTCATACTCAGGGTTATCGTTGATGGTGATTCCAAGGAACTCGGCAGCCTCAACAAGACCGTTTACACCGATTGTGAGGTACTGACGTGAAAGGTTGATGTATCCTGAATCGAAGAGAGGGAGCATACCTTTCTTCTGAAGATCCTTGAGGTTCTCGTTGTAGCAGGTCTGAACCTTGTGTACGAGATCGATTACCTCTTCAAGATAAGTGAGATAGTGAATGCTGTTCTTTACTGCGTACTGGATACAGCGGTTGAGGTTGATTGTCAACACGCTCTTTGAACCTGTAGACACACCACCGGCTCCGAGAGTGTAGCTGAATCCGTTGTCCTGTATCTCATTTCTGAGACGGCAGCAGCTTGAAAGCGAGTCTGCGTTGTCGCTGATATATGTAAAGAACGAGTGTCCCTCTGCATACATCTCTGCAGTAAAGTCTCCGTACTCTGCATCACGAGGTTCGCCGTCCTTTGTAAGAAGGGCCATTGTCTCGACAGGGAAAGTGAGAGGGGTCTTGAGACGCTCTGCATTGAACCACTTCATAAATGTCTTCTGAAGCCAAGAGAGTGATTCCCAGCAAGGCTTTGTTCCATCAGGGAAGCGGAACTCACCGAAGAGGCTCTCGAAGTAGTACTTGTCATAGTATGAAATGTTCCAGAACACTGCCTGGAAGTTGCGTGCACCTGTAGGCTGGTTGATCGAATATACAATCTGCTCGAAGCAGTCTGTGATCACCTTCTTGATTGTACGCTTCTTTATTGAGAGGTCAGCCTGGTCTCCGCTTCTGAGGTAGTAGTCCTCACCGTACTCCTTACGGATGAAGTAGTCCATATACATAAGGAACTCAGGAGTAGCGCAGGCACCCGAAAGCATAGAAGACACGATGAACACCATATTCACGAAACCACCGCAGTAAGACTTGAGGTTGGTCGGGCGTGTAGAGTTTCCACCGATACCCTTTGTTCCGTCGAGAAGCCAAGGATACATAGTGATGGAAGCACAGTAGTTCGCCATCGAAGTCTCATCATTCTTGTAGATGAAGTGATTCTTGAGCAGGTAGATATATTTGTCGGAAAGTTCGCGTCCGTACACGTCTCTGATACGGTCGGTAAGAAGACGACGGTTCAGGCGGATGAAGTTCTGCTTAGGAAGCTCACCGATCAATGTGGCGATGTTCTTCTTCTCCACATTTGCATTTGCGTCATACTTCGAGCCTGTGGCTGCATTTGATGCATCACAGTAAGAAGTGAGGAAGTCAAGTTTGTCCTTGACCTCACGATCCTCCATATGTTTCTGACGATAAAGGATATAGCTCTTTGCCACAGCATAATAATGCTCTGCCATAAGGGCCACCTCTACCTGGTTCTGGATCTCCTCTACACTCATTCCGTCCTTCACGCGGACTCTGCTGAGGATACCGATCAGATCATCTTCCGACGCGTAGCTGCCTTCTGCAAGAAATGCCTTGCTGATTGCATTTTTGATCTTGTCTACCGAGAACGTTTCGCGTTTTCCGTCTCTTTTTACTATGCTCAATTCAGAACTTCCCATATCTGGTTTTATTTTTATTCTTTGTGTGTTTAGAACCGCAAATTTATAAAACAAGAGTCATAGAAAAAGGGTCTCCAGCCGTTTTGTCCGGAAAAGTTATCAACAGGCTTATAAACATCGGCCTCCTGTGCCTATGGAATGCCGTTTTGCCTCTTCCGGTTTTGAATGAATAATGAGATTTGTTACATTTGCAGTCTGTATGAACGGAAGACTCGCACATAAGATCTTCTTGTCGGCGGCAATTCTGCTGCTGGCCACAGGCGTGTCCTGCCAGGAGGCATATGCCCAAAAAAGAAAGTCATCCGTGGTAAAGGCGATGGAGGCGGCAAAGGCAAAAGAGCAGGCTCTCTCTGAAGCAAGAATGCGCGCGATGGAAGCGACGAAACCACAGGGTGAGATATTGGAATTCATTGTAGAAGACGGAGATACAATCTTTGTTGATGAACTCGTAGCTGCGAAAATATGGCAGAGACTTCCAAGACAGAAAGGTCGCGAGTGGAGGAAATATTACCGTCTTGTGCACAATTTCAGCAAAGCTTATCCATATGCTCTGGTAGCAAAGAAATTGGTGATTGAGGCTGACAGCACCATCGCCGCAGACAAGCTCAAAGGAGCGAAAAGGGAGAAATATATAAGCCGGGTGCAGGAAGAACTGTTCGAAGTCTTCGAAGGTCAGATGAGAAAGCTCACGGTAAGCCAGGGCGCACTCATAATGAAACTCATCGACCGCGAAGTCGGCAAGTCATCCTACAACATAATCAAGGGATATAAAAGCGGCGTCACAGCAAGCTTCTGGCAAGGCATAGCCAAGGTATTCGGCTCCGACCTGAAGGCACCATATGATCCTGAAGGCGAAGACGAGATGACCGAAGAACTTGTAAAATTATGGGAAGCAGGAGAATTCGAAGGACTTTATTATTCCTTGTTCTGGAAATGGCCTCCTACCGTAGACATTCCATCAAAGTACTTGTAAGGGGACCCGTCCATCCAATCTTTCAAAATATGGAATTCCGCACCTGAAGACAGCTTCAGGCTGACATCTGTGTGGTAATGCCCGAATATGAAGTAATCCACCTTTTCATTTGCTGCGAACTCTTCAGCAAATTTATACAGAGGTTCCTCCTCTCCTTTGAAGACATATTCTTCGTGACGCGCAAGACGGTTGTTCTTTGACCAGCCATTCCCCAGACGGAAGGCCAGCCACGGATGAAGTGCACTGAAAAGCACCTGAAGCGGCCTGCAATGGAACACCCCACGAAGGAAACGATAACCCGCAGGAACAGGACCCAGACCGTCACCGTGTCCAAGACAGAAACGCTTTCCCTCAATCTCCACAACTGCCGGCTGGACAAGACGTTTCATTCCGAGTTCCTCAAAATAACTGTAGGTCCACACATCGTGGTTGCCTTGGAAGAAATACACCTGTACACCCTTGTCCATAAGATCCTGCAAGGCAGCAAAGACACGTACATACCCCTTTGGAACCACATCCCTGTACTCGTACCAGAAATCCCATATGTCACCGAGAAGGTACAAGGCTTTGGCATCTTCCGAGATAGATTTGAGAAAATCCACAAAACGACGTTCCCGGCCCTCAGGATCTGCGACCTGAAGTCCGAGATGGACATCCGAAACGAAATATGTACGGTTTCTTTCCATTTAAGCAAAAATGAATATGGCTACTGCCGCAATGAGACAATACAGCGCAAACCAGCTGAGCTTTGCCTTCCTTACAAGAGCAATCATTACCTTGCAGGCAAAAAGTCCTGACACAAAAGCAGATACAAATCCTAAAACGAGAGCGGTGCCTCCCACCGAAGACGCAGCAAAATCACCTCCTACGACCTCAAGGAAGGTCTCACCGAGAATAGGCACAAGCACCATCAGGAATGAGAACTGAGCCATAACATCCCTCTTTACACCGCAGATCAGACCTGTAGATATGGTGGTGCCGGAACGTGAAAGGCCCGGGATGGCTGCAAAAGCCTGTCCTAGACCGACTGCGAATGCCTGCCAATACGAAATACCGTTGCGATACTCCTTTTCAGGAAATATGGATTTCATTCCCGGACGCGAGGCGCGGTCCGAAAAGAACAGGAGCAACGCTGTCATCACAAGAGCCACTCCCACCACGTGGATGGAACCGAACATAGCCTCGACACTGTCCTTGAAGAACAATCCTACAATGAGGACAGGTATCATCGACACAGCAATCTTCAGGACATAATCCATCTGATCATTGTCTGAAAACTTGAAAAAACCCTTCAGAAGATCCCATATCTGCTTTCTGAACACAACTATGGTACTGAGAACCGTAGCGGCGTGAACCATTGTCGTGAAAAGAAGGTCATCAGTGGTCTCTACACCAAGAAGCACCTTGCCTATTTCAAGGTGCCCGCTGCTGCTCACCGGCAGAAACTCCGTCAGACCCTGTACAAGTCCGAGGATTACGGCTTCAAACCACTCCATTACTCCTTATCTGCACGGCCTTTGCTGAAAGGGCCCATTATGGCAACCACTTCTATCACTATACCGAGGATTATGACTATCGGAGCCGCCACCATACGGCGGAAGTCGAACATATCATAATTGAACACTTCCGGGTCAGTACTGCCACCTCCTGTCATAAGGATGTAGCCTGAAATCATTACCAGAAGTCCAATGAGAAGCAACCCGAGTCCCTTTGGGGTGATTGCCATTTTTGTATTGTTATTTTCCATATTCCTAATAATATAATTCGTCTTTCTTGAGAGATATCAGTTTGTTCACGACAAAGAATGTGCTTATCATACAGATCGTCAGACCGGCCGCAACAACTATGCCCAGCACTATCAGCAGCAGGTCCATACGGAAAATCTCGAACAGCTGCTCGAATTCACTTCTCATCACGAACATCAGTCCAAGAAGGACAATGATGGCAATGAAGGAAGCAAAAAGTCCCTGGAATGCGGACTGAATCAGGAAAGGACCACGGATGAATGAACGGGTCGCTCCCACCAGCTTCATCGTGTGGATTGTAAATCTGCGGGCAAAGACACTCAGACGCACCGTGTTGTTGATCAGCACAAACGAGATGAAAAGCAGCAGGGCGATGAACACGCCGAGTATGAGTGATATTCTGCTGAGATTGGCATTCAGCGCATCCACCAGCGACTTCTGATATATGACTTCATCAACAAGAGAGCTCTTTGATATCTCAGCCCTGACCACTTCAAGACTGTCTGCCGAGACATATCCAGCCTCAAGAGTGACATCAATGGAAACCGGTATCGGAGATGTCTCGAACACATCAAGGAAATCCTCTCCAAGCTGCTGCGCAAGCTCCCTCTGGCCCTGTTCCTTTGAGATGAAGACAGTGTTCTTTATGTACCTTTCTCCGTCAAGAGACTCCTTGAATTTGAGTGCTTCTTCATCACTGACAGTCTGTTTCATCATCACAGACACCTGCATATTTTCCTTGAAATAGTCGGATACACCTTTGGCATTCACCATCAGAAGACTGGCGATTCCGACCAGAAGAAGCACAAGACTTATGCTTATCACCGACGAAAGGTAGGCGTTCATAAGCCTTCTGCGCATTATCTTATTATCTGTCTTACCCATACGAATAGTCCTATCAAGGCCCAAAGATAGTGAAATTCAAAAAAAATTCTTATCTTTGTAGTTGATTTTGTCTAAAAATAAACGGTATGAGTAACACGTCCCAAAGAGTTCTGTTCGTCAATTCGGAGATATATCCATATCTCCCGGAATCTGGAATCGCCAACATCGGAAGATACCTTCCTCAGGGCATTCAGGAAAGGAAGAAGGAAATAAGGTCATTTATGCCAAGATACGGCTGCATCAACGAGAGGAAGAACCAGCTCCACGAAGTGATCCGTCTTTCCGGAATGAACATCATAATCAACGACGTAGACAGACCTCTGGTCATCAAGGTTGCATCCATATCTTCAGCAAGAATGCAGGTGTACTTCATTGACAATGAGGACTACTTCCACCGCAAGAGCATCTATCACGATGCCGACGGAAACTTCTTTGAAGACAATAGCGAGAGAGCTATCTTCTTTGCCAGAGGAGTACTGGAGACAGTAAAGAAACTTCGTTGGGCACCAGACATCATCCATTGTCAGGGATGGATTTCACACGTACTTCCGCTCTACCTCAAGAAGGCGTACATTGACGACCCGATTTTCTCTCAGAGCAAAGTCGTTCTTTCGCTTTATGACGACACTCCGACAGCAAACTTCTCAGCGGACTTCAAGGACAGGATCCTGTTCAACGGTGTGTCAGAGAAGGATGTGGAGATATTGTCAGATCCTACTGGCATAAATCTTGCGAAACTCGCGGCGAGCTATTCAGACGGAATCATTCTCGGCGCCGGAAACGTCCACGAAGACATTGTCAATTTCTGCAAAGAATCCGGACTTCCTGTGCTGCCATACAACGCAGCCGCAATGGAAGATGGCTCATACATTGAAGAATATAACAACTTTTACGATCAGTTCTAAAATAAGATCGGGTAACTTTAGGAATATGAATTTTAAATCATTGGCCAGAGCCAGCCGCCTTGTGGCAATCGGTGCGATACTGTTCGGCTCGGCATCTTGTGTGAAAATAAACGAACAGCTTGGAGAGAACCTCATCCCAACAGATCAGAAATGGGAGGTTTTTGAAATCGATCCAATGGAACTTACAGACATCAGAATGCAGATGTCAGACAGTCTCTCAGGATACAGCACCAGCAGATTCGTATTCGGTTCAGTAAGGGACAGCAGACTCGGAACAAGCATAAAAAGCGCAAGCTTCACCCTTGTGCCACTCTACGACACCCTTGACTTCGGAAAGGAGACAAAGATCAGACAATTCCACTTCAGCGCAGTTCGCGACACCCTCTCCGTAATGAACAAAGAGCAGTTGAGGATGCTCCAGAATGTGTACGTCTCAGAGCTAAAGAAACCTCTTGACTCGACAGTATTGTACACAGGATCGTTTATGAATCCTCAGAAGCGTGCAGAGTACCTGGACCTTGACAACATCATCACAACAGGTATCCCAGTGTACGACGGAGGCGACTCCCTTTCATTCGACTTCAGCAGAGAGTTCACAGAAAGATTCGTCCAGACCCTCAGGGAAACAGCCCTTGACAGTATGGACCTCTTTGTTCAGAAGCTTCCTGGAATATACATCACAACTGATGCTCCTGTAGGAGATGGCGGACGTATCAACTTGTTCGACATAGACATAGACGATTCGCAGGGCTACCTCGCAGGAAACTTTGCAGAGTTGAAGATCACCGCGAGGTACGATCATTCTGAAGAGCCTATTGACACCTCTTTCGCATTCTTCTTCGGTCCGGCAGAGTTCCTTGATGAAGATTCTAAAGGATACCCTACACAGTTTGCATTCAACTCAAGCGAGCACGAGACTTATGATATATATAAGGAAGGCGTGAAGGCAACTGACAAGATCTATATTGAAGGCGGCAGCGGCGTCAAGCCGGTGATCAAGGCCAAGGAGATCAAGGAACTTGTCGAGGGACAGCTCGTTGCCAACGGAATCGCCGACAAGAGTGAAGTCGTGATAAACAAGGCTTCCCTCATACTTCCATACGACGTTGAGGGCAATTATGACCTTCTTGACAATTACCCTATGATCCTCAGTCCTACAGTACGTCTGAGAAGTTCAGAAGGTGGTTATGTATCATATGCCGGCATCACTGACTCCAGCATATCTACAGAGAACCAGGGAGACATAAACAGATCACGCAACCTCTATTCACCGGACATCAGCTACCACGTGCAGGAGATCCTCACTCTGGACGAAAATTCCAAGGATTACGAAAAACAGCTCGAAGCACACGACATCTGGTTCCTCATAATGTACGAGGAAATCGTAGAGCAGGAGAACAACAACGCATATAACGACCTTTACAACAACCTTCTGTACAGTTCGTACTATAACAACCTTTACGGAGGTTATGGCGGATATGGTGGATATGGTGGATATGGCGGATACGGTGGCTACGGCGGATATGGTGGTTACGGCGGATACGGCGGATATGGTTACGGCAGCAACTACTACAACTACTATATGATGGCTATGTATGCAAGCGCAATGAGCTCTTCATCAAACTCAAAGTCTTCTATAGAGCTTGACAAAGACAGGTACTACTTTGCAACACTCAACGGACCTGAAGCTGCAGGCGCAAGGCCACAGTTGAAGATAACATTCTCAGTGCCTAAGACAGCAGAGAAATAAGATAAAAATAATGGCAGCCCTGATGGACTGCCATTATTTTTTATCTTCAGCAATGATTATTTTGCGTCTACCTTTGCCTGGATGTACTCGATAGCATCACCTACTGTTGTGATCTTGTCGCCTGCGTCATCGTCTGGAATCTCGATGTCGAACTTCTTCTCAAAGTCCATAATAAGTTCTACGATGTCAAGTGAGTCAGCACCGAGATCATTAGTGAAGCTAGCTGTCTCAGTTACCTCTGAAGCATCAACGCCCAATTTCTCAACGATGATTGCCTTTACGTCTTCTGCAATATTAGCCATAACGTTAAATTTTTAGTTAATTATTATTTTAGTATACGTATTTGCGCTAAAACTTTGCAAATTAAGTAAAAAAAAACGAGAAATAAAAATTTAGTGTCATTTCGATTTTTCGCTGAGTCTCAGCCACACCCTGAATCCATTGATTGAATTCAAAAGATAGAAGGTCCACATAATGACCATAACTGCTGCGTGAGCCTCTCCACGCGAGACACAGATCACCCACATCACGACACTTATTATGTTGGTTATGATCCACAAAACCCACTGTTCCATAAAAGCTAAAGCCATCAGCGCCTGAGCTACAATGCTCAGAACTGTAGTCGCCGAATCCTTGAACGGCTGAGGATCTCCGACATATTTAAGGATATATCCGCAGAGAACCACGGCAGCAGTACAGCCTACTGCAAGAAATGCTCTTTGCCTCCAAGTAAAACGTCTGGCCTTTACCTGCACACCTTCTTTTCCTGCTTCGGATTCAGACACGGCAGCTCCCCTCTTTCTCCACTGCCACCATCCGATGAACTGCATCGGCACATAATAGAGGGCATTGAGGGCAGCGTCGCCATATAAAGAAGCCTTATATGATATATATGCATACATCGAGACGTTCACTATGCCGAAAAGATAGTTCCATATGCTTCCTTTAGCTACGAGAACGACACAGAGGACACCTGCTATTCCTGCTAAAGATCCGACGATGTCCACATTGCCGCTGAGGGCGGAATAGATGATGTTTGAAGCGATGACTCCCACTATCAGGAACCAATCGTAAAGAGACAGGATCTTGTTATTCATCTTTCTTGTTGAGTTCTTTCATAATTTTCTCTGCCAGAGATCTTCCTACAAGTTCAGCCACCTCTTCAATAGGAGCTGAAGCGATTCTTGCCACGCTTCCGAAACGCAGAAGAAGTCTCTGTTCCGTCTTTTCTCCAACGCCTTTTATAGTCTTGAGCACGGACTCTATCTGGGCCTTGCTTCTGAGCTTTCGGTGGAAGGTGATACCGAATCGGTGCGCTTCATCTCTTATCTGCTGAAGCACCTTCAATGCAGGTGAGTTGCGGTCAATGAACATAGGATAAGGATCTCCCACCCTGTACACCTCTTCCATTCTCTCTGCAAGGGCTATCAAGGTCACCTTGTCAATGATACCCAATTCTGACAACGCTTCATATGCAAAGGCAAGCTGGCCTTTACCACCGTCTATTACGATGAGCTGAGGCAGGTCTTCCGGGTTTTCTTCCAACATTCTGGAATACCTTCTGTTCACTACCTCCTTCATAGTCGCATAGTCGTTTGCTCCTACCACAGTCTTTACCTTGAAATGGCGGTAATCCTTCTTTGAAGGCACTGCATTTCGGAATACCACGCAGGCAGACACCGGATTGGTGCCCTGGATGTTGGAGTTGTCGAAACATTCGATATGAACAGGAAGTTCCTTCATCCCGATCTGCTTCTGGAGGGACTCCATCACCATATTCTTGTAGGCGTCCGGATCTGTATGTTCCTGCTGCTTGAGGGCATTCAGGCGCATTTCCTTGGCATTTCTTGCACTGAGTTCGAGCAAAGCGAGCTTATCGCCTCGTACAGGCACACGGAATTCGATATTCTCTATCTCTATATCAGGTAAGAATGGAACTATTATCTCTCTTGAGAGTGTGCCGAATTTCTCCCTTATTTCTCCGATGAAGGTTGCAAGGACAGATTCCTGTTCCTCCTCGATCATAAGTTTGAAGCCGAGATTCAAGGATTGGACGACAGCTCCACCTTTGATACGCATAAAGTTTCCGAAGGCTTCCGGACCATCCACAATGAGGGAAAAGACATCCACATCCCCAACTGTAGAATTCATTATGACTGACTTGCTGTAATGCTGCTCCAGAGATTGGATCTTCTCTTTATAGACCTGCGCCTGTTCGAAGTCCATATTCTCTGCCGCCTCCATCATAAGCGCCTTATAGTGCTGGATTATCTCTCGACCTCCACCCCTGAGAAGCCTGACTATTTCCTCTATATTGGCAAGATACTCCTTCTGGGATATGCCTCCCACACAACATCCTTTGCACTTCTTGATGTGGAAGTTAAGACAAGGACGGAATTTCCCGTGCAGGATAGCATTAGCCGTGATGTTATGGCGACAAGTGCGCAAAGGGTACATATTGTGGATGAATTCCACGAGATTTCTGGCGTGTACCACGCTGCTGTACGGGCCAAAGTACCTTGAGCCGTCCCTGATCATCCTGCGGGTAAGAAATACGCGCGGGAACTCTTCAGGAGTTATGCATATCCACGGGTAAGTCTTCGAGTCCTTCAGAAGGATGTTATAGCGCGGCTTGAACTGCTTGATAAGATTGTTTTCAAGCAACAGCGCATCTGCTTCCGACTCCACTACAGTGTACTGTACATCTGCAATCTTGGACACCATCACCGCAGTCTTTCGCGTCAGTCTTTCTGCCGGCACAAAGTACTGCGCGACTCGTTTATGCAGGTCCTTGGCCTTACCCACATAAATCACATTCCCCTCAGCGTCATAATACCTGTAGACGCCAGGGGAATGCGGAAACAATGCTATTTTATCCTTTATATTCATATATTTTGCATTTGGCATTTATGTGGAAGTGACATTTTCCCACCCCCGGGTAGGGGGAGGGGCCCACGAAGTGGGAGGGGGTCACTGGAACATATGCCAATTGCATTTATTTAATATATTCTTCTACAGCTGAGCGGATGCCTTCTGCGCCGTGGAAACCTCTTTTGAGGATGGTTCCGTCAGGGCCGATGAGCATAAGATGAGGAATACCCTCTACACCGTAGATGTCCGTAGGCACTGAACCGCAGTTTGTAAGAATTGTCCAGTCCATCTCAAGCTTTGCAGCTGTCTCAAATGTGTGAGACTGCGGCTGTCTCTCCCAAACAGTAAGGCTGATTACATCAAAACCCTTATCCTTGTACTCGTTGTAGATAGCCTTTACGTTAGGCATCTCTCTGCGGCAAGGGCCACACCAAGGCGACCAGAAGTCAACAAGGACATATTTGCCGTTTCCTACATAGTCGGAGAACTTCACTTCCTGCTTGAGTGGCTGAGGATCTACACTTCTGTCATAACCATACACGTGCTCTACAGTGAAGTCAGTAAACATCATACCTTCTGCAGTAGCTTTTCTTGCATCGAGACCCTTCTTAAGGTAAGCTACCTTCTCATTCTCTAGCATAGCCTCAGGCATCTTTGAAATGATCTGGTCTACCTGCTCGTCATCGATAAGGCCACGGAGATTCATAAGAACCTGTACAGCCACATCGTTATCTGTGTTCTTCTTAGCTGCGTTGAGGTTGAACTCGATATATCTCTCTACAAAATCATTGTAGAATTCTTCAGCCTTAGCCTGGTCTGTAGAAAGAGAATCCATCATCTGAGTGTACTCGTTCATCATTGCCTCGTGAGCCTCCTCGTAAGCCTTTACCTTCTCTTCCGGTGTCTGACCGCAGGCAGCAACAAATGCTGCTGCAATCGCGAATAAAAACATTCTTGTCTTCATAATTATCCTATTTAATCTGTTCGTTATATATTTCTGTCTCATTGATGACCAATGGAGTCCAAAGATAATAAAAAAAGAGACATTCCCGAAAGAATGTCTCTCAAATATAGAGCTTTACAAGTTTTACTTGTTGTCTCTGCGGTTGTTGCGACCACCACGACGACGATCACCACCACGGCCACCACGGTTGTTGTTACCGTTGCCCTGCTGAGCCTGTGCTGCGATGCCTGCGTTAGGTGAGAGGTCCTTCTTACCGTAAACCTCACCATTGCAGATCCATACCTTGATACCAAGTACACCTACCTTAGTGTGAGCCTCAGCAAGTGCGTAGTCGATGTCAGCGCGGAATGTGTGGAGAGGTGTACGACCTTCCTTGATCATCTCGCTTCTTGCCATCTCGGCTCCACCGAGACGACCGCTGATCTGAACCTTG
>JAFVOX010000043.1:0-9919 GCA_017505605.1 Bacteroidales bacterium | reverse complement strand
CCGCCTTCGTAGTTGAATACGCCCTCGTCATCCCAACCGTGCTCGTCGTCACCGATGAGGAGACGCTTAGGGTCAGTTGAAAGGGTAGTCTTACCTGTACCTGAAAGACCGAAGAAGATAGCTGTGCTTGTGCCTTCCATATTTGTGTTGGCAGAGCAGTGCATTGAAGCGATACCCTTGAGTGGGTTGTAGTAGTTCATAAGTGAGAAGATACCCTTCTTCATCTCACCGCCGTACCAAGTGTTGAGGATAACCTGCTCGTTAGTCTTGATGTTGAATACTGTAGCAGTCTCAGAGTTAAGACCGAGCTCCTTGTAGTTGTCAACCTTAGCCTTTGCAGCGTTGAATGAAACGAAATCAGGCTCGCCGTAGTTTGCAAGCTCCTCCTCTGTAGGACGGATGAACATATTCTTTACGAAATGTGCCTGCCAAGCTACCTCCATAATGAAACGAACCTTCAGACGTGTTGCCTCGTTAGTACCGCAGAATGTGTCAACTACATAAAGCTTCTTAGCTGTGTTGAGCTGCTTGATGGCCTTTGCGCGGAGGTCAGCCCAAGCTTCCTCAGAGCAAGGCTTGTTGTCATTCTTGTACTCCTCTGAAGTCCACCATACAGTGTCCTTGCTGGCTTCGTTCATAACGAAGAATTTGTCCTTAGGAGAACGTCCTGTGTAGATACCAGTCATAACGTTGATGGTATCAAGCTCTGTAAGCTGGCCTTTCTCGTATCCCTCGAGGCTTGGATCAGTCTCCTCAGCGAAGAGAACCTCGTAAGATGGGTTGTGAAGAACTTCCTTCACGTCGGTAATACCGTACTTGGTCAAATCAATTTTGCTCATAATTCTTTAAAAATGTATTAAATGGTTTTAAATTCTATATTCAAAATCATACCCCAAATATGAGACTCTGTCACAGCCGCAATTTGAGCGATGCAAAATTAAACTTTTTTTGTGATTTGGCAAACTCAAAAACGATTATTTTCTTACTTTTGCCTTCGCTCTCGACAAAGCGTCGGACTTTTGTATGAAAAGGTCTTGAGATGAAGAAGGTAATATGGGAATATACGAAAATATGACACCTCTGGAAGTCCTCTCCGAACACTGGGGATACGACTCATTCCGGCCCTGTCAGGAAGACATAGTCAACGCGGCTCTTGACGGCCGCGATGTGCTGGCCATACTTCCTACAGGAGGCGGAAAATCCGTGTGTTTTCAGGTCCCTGCGCTTATGAGAGATGGAATTGCCATAGTGGTGACCCCTCTGATCGCACTGATGAAGGACCAGGTGCAGAACCTCAATGACAGAGGCATCAAGGCCCTGTGCGTCAATGCAGGAATGGGCCGTCGCGAGGTCGAGTTGACACTGAACAACGCCGCCTATGGCGACTTCAAGTTCCTCTATGTCTCCCCGGAGCGTCTGTCCACCCGCGTGTTCCAGAATTACGTCCAGGAAATGAAGGTGAATTTCATCGTCGTAGATGAGGCTCACTGCATCTCCCAATGGGGCTACGATTTCAGACCCGACTACCTTCAGATCGGAAAGATAAGGGATATGGTGGATGCTCCTGTGATAGCCCTGACCGCCACCGCCACTCCACAGGTCGCCGAGGATATAATGGAGAAGCTCCGCTTCCAGGAGAAGACGCTCATCAAGAGCGGCTTCGAAAGGCCCAATCTTTCATATATCGTAAGAAAGGTCGAGGACAAATCAGGCCAGCTTCTGAATATATGTTCGAGCGTTCCCGGCACCGGAGTCGTCTATGTGCGTAGCCGTAAAAAGACGGAGGAACTCTCAGCTTTCCTTCGTGCGCAAGGACATTCTGCGTCGTTTTATCACGCCGGACTTGGTTCGGATTCACGTGCTGACCGTCAGGAGAAATGGAAGAAGGGGGAGATTCGTATAATGGTGTGTACCAATGCCTTTGGTATGGGTATCGACAAACCGGATGTGCGATTTGTCGTGCATTTTGATGTGCCTGATTCCCCGGAGGCATATTTCCAGGAGTCTGGCCGAGGCGGCAGAGACGGTAAGAGGAGCTTTGCCGTGATGCTTTGGAACTCCACCGACATCAAGCGTATGAAGCAGATAGCGACAGTGTCCTTTCCGTCTCTTGAATATATAGAGGACATCTATCACAAGGTGCACTCGGCATATGAGATCCCTTATGACATCGGTGCAGGCCGTCAGCTCAAGTTCAACCTTGAAGAATTCTGCAGGAAATACGGACTTCAGCGTTCGTCTGCGTACTATGCGCTGACCTACCTTGAAAGGACAGACCATCTGACTCTTTCTGAAGATGTGGACATATCTACCAAGGTCCAGATCAGGCTGGAGCGTAATGAACTCTACGACATAGAGTTCCCGGACCCTAAGATGATACTCCTGCTTGAGACCTTGATGCGAAAGTACACGGGACTCTTCTCCTATCCGGTCCCTATTGACGAGGACTACATCGCCGGCCGCATAGGCGTGACCGTCCCTATGCTCCGCCAGCTCCTGTACAACCTTGCCCTGGAGCACGTGATAAAATATATCCCTTCCGACCACGCGACCGTCCTCTTCCTGCATCACGACCGACTCCGTCCGAAGAACCTGAATCTTGATCCGGAGAGATATCAGATGCTGAAGGATTCTTCCGACACCCGTATGCAGAAGATGCTGGACTACATCACAGAAGAAGACACCTGCCGCAGCGCCTACCTGCTCGACTACTTCGGCCAGAAAGAGAGCGCAGATTGCGGTACCTGCGACGTCTGCCGTTCCTCTAAAAAAACGTCAGACACGACTCTGAAGGAAGCTCTTGTCGAATTTGTAAATGATGAAATGTCAGGCTCTTACACCCTTGAAGATGTAGCCCGCCGTTTCGGCTCCCAGACATCCTCAGACTCTGACACCTACATCCGCCTCCTCCGCCTCCTCATAGACGAAGGCACCATCCCTGCGCCCGGCCTTTAGTCTTCCTTATATCCTTCCTTATATCATCGTCATCCTATATTAATATTCTCACCGCTCACGGGTGTAGTTTTCGTGCACCCCCGTGAGCATCAATGTGCCTCAGAATGCACTCAGAGCGCGGTCGGCTCACACGGGTGTCGGCTCAAAACACACCCGTGAGTAAAAATATCCCCACACATCAGCATCCAGATATAATGATTATTTAGTTACCTTTGTGTCATATATATACAGATATGAAGAAACCGTTTACCATATTATCATTCGTGCTGTTGCTGGCCCTCTCCTGCACCCGCTTCGACGATTCCGCCATCTGGGAGGAACTTCTTAACCACAAGGAACGCATTGAGAAACTCGAGGCTGAGTGTAACCGCTTGAATGCCAATATAAACTCCCTCCAAACCATCCTGGAGGCCCTTCAGACCAATGACTATATTACCGACATCGTCAAGATAATGGAAGACGGAGTTGAGGTCGGCTACAGCATCACCTTCGCCAAAGGTGGCACTGTGACATTTTACCACGGCACCAATGGTAGCGCTCCAAAGGTCGGCATCCAGAAGGCAAGCGACGGCCAGTACTACTGGACATCCGACGGCGAATGGCTTACTGATGAGAATGGAGCGAAGATCCCGGCAGCATATGCTGACGGAGGTGACGGTAAATATATAACTCCTTTATTCAGAGTGGCAGAAGGCGTATGGTATGTCTCATATGACAACGGCAGCAGCTGGATGCAGATTGTTGAGGATGAGGATGACGAAGAAGTTCCTTTGTTTAAGGAGGTGACTTATGATAAGGAGTATGTCTATCTCACTCTTGCTGACGGTTCTGTGATCAGGATTCCTATAGACACGTCGTCTTATACTGATGTTCCTCAGATAAATAACTCGTATATACGGCCTAAAGCACAGGATGAGCCTATCAAGATTTTGTGCTTCGGCTCTTCGTGGTTCCTCAACACCTGGTGGTACCTGAACAAGATAACAGGCAATCTCGGAATCAATGCCGAGATCCACGGCTACTATGTCGGCCATTCTTGTTTCGATGAGTGGATATCCCTTTATAATAATGACTTGTCTCCGTTTGCGGGTTCTGAAAGTTCTCGTGGCTCTTATCGGTACGTATCTGTAAACGGTGCAAACTATACCTCCCAAAGACGTGTCAGCGGAGGAGAATTCTGTGATCAGGAATTCAGGGATGCCTGGTATGAAGATCTTATTTCCGAGGATTGGGACATTATAGCATTCCAGCAGGGTGCCCATCAGGCTCCGAAATGGAAGTACTGGGAGAGTGGCCCTGAACTCGTGTCCATTATCAGAAGGCATTGCGGGCCTAACACTATGATTGCCTTCAACAGCACCTGGACTCCGTCGGTTACAAGCTCCTCACTTCCAAATGACACTGACGGCTTGTGCAGCAAGACCCTGGAGGGCCAGAAACTGTGGCAGACGATGAACTTCGACAACTGCAAAAGGTTTATGAACATTACCGGTATCAGCAATGTGTCTCCGAACGGCGCGATGATGTACACCCTCAGACGTGATCCGAAGATGAATATCGACGGCGATGACCTCTGCTATGACGGTCTGCATCCAAATCACGGTCTTCCGATGTTTGCTCTGGCAAGCGTGTTCTACGAGACATTTATTGCTCCTTTCTACGGTATCTCTATAAAGGAATGTACCTGGCTGCCAACCGCTTCCGACAAGAAAGGCCCGTTCAACAACTCCGTCTTCAGACCTGTCACAGAGTCTCAGAGGGATAGAATCTTTGAATATGTGCGACTGTCGCTGAGCAACCGATTCGGCTTCAATGAGCCATATCCTTATGTGGAAGAGGAATCGGAGTGGACAAAAGTAGAAGGTGTTGAAATATATAATACAATGCCGCAGGAAAGCGGATATGTGGCATCGGCCTCGGGACTTGTGACAGAGTACAGCGGCTATGAGTGGTCGAAGTACGATGTGCGGGTTACCTGTCGTTACGGTGGCAATGCTAAGATGTATGCCGGCTGCTTCTGGGGAGAGAATGACACTTACCTTGGAGGCTTCTGGAAATCCACAGGCACAGCTAAAGTCTTCAATCAGGTCATCTTGACAGATGAAGACCTGCCAGAAGGCGTGTCCTGGTCAGATGTCGTGAAAATAGGCCTTTCAAGTCAAGAGGATTCATCATATGGCTTCCGATACACAACTTTGGAGGTCAAGGAGAAAGTTCCTTCGAAGTGAACATTTACTCTCATTCAGCACGCGCTGTCTGTAGTAGCAGGAGAGAATTTTTTATATTCCAACCTATACAAACTATAAAAGGATGACTTCCAGCTCAGATACACAAGCGACTGGAGTCTTCGTTCCAGCAGGTTACAAGATGACTTTATACGGCATTACAGGACTTCGATTTGATTATGTGTACGCTCATAAAGCCGGCTCCAACGCCGCAGAGCTCTACCGTGGACTACTCATATCCGGCCTATTTTACCTATAAGACTGTACCTGTGATAGGGGGAAGGACGGTGAAGATCCCATATGGCAGAAACGCCTGGTGGCTTGATGCAGATATGAACGATATATCATTGGTGAATTTCACTAATGGCAGTGACGATTTCACTCATATTGCTCCTCCAAATGCTGCCTATATCACAGTATGCTTTAAATATGCAGAAGTCCAGCCTGAGGATTGTGTAATCTATATGTCCAAGGAGAGTGTGCCGGATTCGTATGGCAAATCATCAAATGAACCGAACGAAACTTTCTGTGATGGCCTTCACAAGATGTTCAGGACCCTGTTGAATAAATATAAGAACAAGGATATCATCATCCTCATTCCGATCAAGCGCGTGCAGGAAACTCACTGGAGCTGCATCTATCCGGAAGACATAAACAGGTACGGAAAGACCCTCAATGATTACCGTGAGGCCCTCATAGAATGCTGTGAGTACTATTCGATTCCATACATTGACCTCTATACACTCTCCGGTCTGAACCCTCACATCGATCCGAGCCTGTTCGGCGACACCGACGGCAGAGCAGTCCACCCCAACGCCGAAGGCCACAGAAAAATGGCCGCAGTCATAGTCGCCCAGATGGAAAGTATGAAGAGATATGATTCTTCCAGCCGCTCAGGCTTAAATATGTAACATCCTCTTCAAGGTTGCTGAAGACTAGCGCTGGACAGGCTTGGTGTACTGGGAAAGAATCACTCCAAATGTTGAGACTGCAATGCCGATCCACTGGCGTGAGTTGAGGATTTCGTGTCCAAGAGACCAGGCGATGAGTGCTGCGGCTACCGGAATCAAAGCAGAGAATATGCTTGACTTCGCTACTCCGAGATTCTTGATTGTGCTCACCCACAGCGAGAATGCAAGACTTGAGCACAGGATGGCAAGGCATATTATTGGATACCAGACCTCCGGTGTAAAGTGGGTTTCTATACTGAATCCCTCCAGGCCCTTCCACAAGAAAAGCGGGAATAGGTAGGCGGAGCCGATGAGAAACTGGTACATTACAATTGTCTGACTATTGTAATTGCTTGCAAGACTTTTAGTTATAGAAGCGTGGCCGACCTCTGCCACCACAGCGATGAGCAGAAGGACGATACCCCAGATGAAATTGTTTCCCAGCTCTCCCTGCGCCATTGCCACCATAACGATTCCTACCAGAGAGAAAACGATTCCCAGCACGTTCACTGCATTTATCTTCTCCTTGAAGAAAAGTATGCCCGCACCTATCGAGAATATAGGAATGGTTGCGATGATCATCGCGCTGATGGTAGGGGAGCCTGTCTCTTTCAGGCCATAGGTCTCACATATGAAATATATAAACGGCTCGAAGAAAGCAAGAAGCAGGAATTTCGGCAGGTCGCGCCGCTGTATGCGCTTTATACGCGTATACGCTGTGTTAAAAAGGAAAAGAACTAGTCCTGCAAACAGGATCCTGACGAATACAAAATAAAATATTGGAATATTGAGGGCAATGAGCTGGTCAGTCCATATATAGGACATACCCCATAATGTGATCGCAAATACAGATGCGATATATACCAATGTCTTGCTTGGCTTTACCCTCGGTGCCATATTCCAGACTTTATTATAACTGCTGCTTTTCTCCGTTTACATATACCTCTTCAATCACGCCCTTCAATGTCGCGCCCTCATAAGGAGTCCATCCGCATTTGCTCTTCTGGTCTTCGGCCTTCACTATGAACTCTTTTTCATAGTCGAAGACAACCAGGTCTGCTTTCTGTCCCTTGGCTATCTTTCCTCTGTCAAGTCTGTACAGGTCAGACGCATTTTCTGAGAACACTGCCGCAATCCTTGTGAGCGGAATTTCTTCTTCGGCTGCGATAGTAAGCAGTACAGGCAGTGTCTGCTGGATTGACGGGAGTCCTGATGGAGCCTTTGTGTAGCAAGCTTCTTTTTCTGAAGGAAGATGCGGTGCGTGATCAGAGCCGATTGTGTCTATGAGACCGGCTGCAAGGGCCTCGCGAAGAGCCTGGCGGTCTGCCGGAGTCTTGACCGAAGGATTGCATTTTGCCTTGCTTCCGAGTCTTGAATAGTCTTCGTTGCTGAACCACAGGTAGTTGCAGGATGTTTCTGCCACAATGTCAGGATTGTTGCTCTTGGCAGCCCTGACCATCTCTATCTCCTCCTTTGTGGATATATGGCACAGCACAAGTCTCGTCCCGTGCTTTATCGCAAGCTCCAAAGCACGTATGCTCGACTTGATGCACGCCTTTCTGCTCCTTATGTTCTCGTGCTCCTCAAAAGGAATCTCCTCTCCGTACTTCCCGATGGCAGCCTGGAGATTCTCCCTGATGGTCTGCTCGTCCTCGCAGTGTACTAGTACGGGTTTCTCCTTGATCGCGAACAGCAGGTTAAGGGTCGATTTTTCATCCACAAGCATATTTCCGGTGGATGATCCCATAAAGACCTTGACGCCTGCGATGTCTTCGGGCCTGATTCCGGTCTGCTCGTCTCCTTCGCGTACAAGTCTGCAGATCATCTCGGCATTATTATTTGTAGCGCCGATATGGAATCCTGTCTTTACGGCAGATTTTTCTTCAGCAATACGGATCTTGTCCTTCAATGCTTCAGCAGTCACTGTCGGAGGGTTTGTGTTAGGCATATCGAATACAGTCGTCACGCCGCCGGCCAGGGCCGCGCGCGACTCTGTATATATGTCCGCCTTATGAGTCAGACCCGGCTCGCGGAAATGTACGTGTGCATCTATACCTCCCGCAATCACGTGCTTGCCTGCAAGCTCGCGCACCTGCGCTTCAGGGTTCGCTGCCAAAAGTCTGCTCATCCTGAAATCGTAATCCTCCGCGTCTGCGTAAAGTACATCCTTGATGATTCCGTTCTCGATTACAATGCTGCCGGTCTCAACTTTCTCGGACGTTATTATAATAGGTCTGTGAAGAATGATCATTGCTTATCCTCTTGGCTTGATTTTTCTCATTTTAAGCTTGAGTACGCCCCAGAATGCTTCTCCGAAGATTCCGCTGCTCATTTTTGATGTTCCTTCCTTTCTGTCCACGAATATGATAGGAACCTCCTTGATTTTGAATCCGAGCTTGTAGGTTGAGTACTTCATCTCGATCTGGAAACCGTAGCCCTTCATCTTTACCCTGTCCAGGTCAATAGTCTCAAGTACCCTGCGTCTGTAGCACTTGAATCCGGCTGTGGTGTCGTACACCTTCATACCAAGTACTGTGCGTACATATACGGAAGCATAATATGACATTATCACACGCCCGATAGGCCAGTTGATCACACTGATGCCGTTGCAGTAGCGTGAACCGATGGCAAGGTCAGCTCCGCCTTCGCTGCAGGCCTGGTACAGTCTGGGAACATCATCGGGATTGTGCGAGAAGTCCGCATCCATCTCAAAGATGTAGTCATACCCATTCTCTACACACCACTTGAATCCGGTTATATATGCAGTACCAAGTCCAAGCTTTCCTTTCCTCTCAATCATATGCAGCCTTTCCGGGAACTCCTGCTGCAGAGTCTTTACTATGCCAGCAGTGCCGTCCGGCGATCCATCCTCGATCACGAGGATATGATAATCGCCTTCGAGCCCGAAGACCGCCCTGATTATATTCTCAATGTTCTCCTTCTCGTTGTAAGTCGGAATGATGATTACCTTTCTGTCCATACAGTGTCTCTTACCTATATTATATAAACACGCAAATATAATAAATTCTTTCCATTATATAATAGGTATATACGGACAACCTCCCTACAATTTCTTGTGTGTGAATATGGAAATTTATCGCTCGCGACGCAAGCTTTTCTCCTCAAAACCTTGCGTCACGTCCAGTCCTTGCATACCGGTCATCCCCAGGACTGTCCAGCTACAGTCCCGGCTCTGGATCTCCTATATAAGAGTGCGATGTTGGAGTGCAAGGTTTGAATGCGACGCTGCGGTAAATGATCTTGATGAAATGTCCAGTGATGCACCTGCAGCAGGGGAGTGACCGCCTGATTTCAATATGGAAGCCGAATCTCCCGACCGGCTGCATTTTGCCGCAATTTGCGATTGCGCTGTCTGTCAGCTGTTTAGCATTCCGCGCTCAAAAAAGTGCTAAAAAAGCTGCAAAATTTTGCCGGAAAAATTTGGAAGTTAATCAAAAAGTCGTACCTTTGCACTCCCATTTGAAAAACGGGTGGCTGATGAGGCTGAGAGTTCTTGAAAAGACTGGCGCAGAGATCTTCCTGAAAAGATTTTTTGAAAATAGTTTCAAAAAAGTTTGGAAGTTTGGAAATAATGCGTACCTTTGCAGCCCCGTTCGAGAAACGGGTTCTCGCAAGAGAATATGAGAAGTTCATTGAAAAGACTGATTACTGTACAAGAAGCAAGTACCGAGAAAATACAATTTATCGAGAAGCGTTAATTCTTTTGAAGGATTATAAGTGTCAGAGACAAGCTAAGAATTATATAGAAAATATACAATGAAGAGTTTG
>JAFVOX010000042.1:0-8390 GCA_017505605.1 Bacteroidales bacterium | reverse complement strand
TCCGGTCGCAGCCTTTACAGCCTCAGCGATTGCCTTAACCATATCTGCCGCCACAGCATAATTACCCTCATATCCTTCCACCATAGCGCCCATTACTGTCATATTGCAGACATTCTCAAAGCCAAGTTCAGCCTGGTGCTCGGCAATGAGCTTCTGAAGTTTCTCGCGAAGCTCTGCAGGACGATTAAAGTTTGACGCAAGCATAACCTCAGCCATCTGCTTGAGCATAGGGGCCTGGACATCTGCAGCGAGTGCCGGATAGACCCTTTCAAGTTCAAACCAGTCGCTTGTATTTAGAAGCTCACCTACCTTCATATCCGCTTCCTGAGCGAAGATGACTGATGAAGATAATAGTAGAGTTGTAATGATTGTCAAGATTCGTTTCATATTAAAATTCCGATTTGTCTGTGTAAAATTAGGAGTTTTGCAGATAAATGGCAAGTGCGGCAGCGGCTCGGTGAAACCTTAGGCCACGTCAAAGTGCCTCAGGTTACATATATACACGATTTGCGTGGCCTAAGGTCAGTTGTAAATGACCTTGGGCCACACGAATGTGCCGTATAAGCTCTGTGAGCAGGATTGGCGTGGCTTAAGGTTTGGCTATGGATATGACAAAGCGTCCCTCGGTGGGTGCCGGGGGACGCTTGATTTGTTTATGGGGACTTTATTTGAGGTTCCAGCCGCAGTGGGTGAGGAACCATTCGATGTCGGCTTCCTTCAGGCGTGGCTGCTGCTTGAGGATTTCAGGGAGGTTCTCATATCCCTTGATGAAATCTGCTGCAAGTTCGGCTGCCTTTTCGGGGTTGTAGAGGATGGCCTCGTTTACTGAACCGAGGTTGGCGAGAGCATCGATAGGGTCAGCTCCTGTGCGGAACTTGAGGGCTTCGATGCTGCGTGCGATTCTGCGTGAGAGACCTACGACGCCCTGTGCAAGTGCAGTGTTCTCGCAAGGGTAGGTGATTGTGATCACCTTCTCTGCTGCGCAGTCTGCTACCGGTACGTCAACAGTGAATGAGAGGTCGTAACCGTCATATTCGAATGTTGCTGCCTTGCCGTTTACTGCAACTGCTGCAGGTGCTGCTGTGCCCATAACCTTTACCTTGAAGCTGCGCTCTGCAGGCATATCCTTATAGCTGCCCTGGCGTGGAGCGATGGTGATGGTCTGCTCTGTGCCGTTCCACTGCGATGTGAGGACTGTAGTTGCGTACTCTGTCGCGTAGTTCTTGTCGTTTCCGGCATCCTCATACATAGTGAATGAGCCGTTGCCCTTAGGGAAGACAGTGACGATGATCTCTTCATCATTGCCGTTGAGGTTGTTCACTGTGTCGTTGTAGAATGGAAGCACTGAACCGGCCTTGATATATATACCATACTCATCGATGGCGAAATGACGCTTTACTACTGCACCGCCTTCGAGGAGAGTGCCTGTGTGGAGCTCATACCAGCTGCCCTCAGGGAGCCATATATCCATTGTTGCGAAGCCGCTTTCGTCAGCCGGCTTGGTGATAGGGGCGATGAGCATATCGTCACCGAACATATACTGGCTTCTGAAGTCATATGCCTCCTGGCATTCAGGATAGTCGTAATAGAGTGGACGGCAGAGTGAGAGGCCTTCGTCATATCCCTTGCGGGCCATAGTATATATGTATGGTGCCATTTCGTATCTCTGACGTACGGTGTTTCTGATCACTTCCGCATATTTCTCCTCGAACACCCACGGTTCCTTGTTGAGCGAGCCGCTCTTCGAGCTGTGTGTGCGCATTACAGGGCTGAATCCGCCGTACTGGAGCCAGCGTGTGTACATTTCAGGGTCGATTCCGTTGCCCTGGTCAAGGTGACCTCCGATGTCGTGGCTCCAATAGCCGTAGAGCACGTTAGAGGCTGTGGCTGTGAAATATGGCTGGAACTCGAGGGACTTCCAGGTGATGGTTGCGTCTCCTGAGAAACCGATCTGGTAGCGGTGGTTTCCGAGGCCGCCCCAACGATGGTAGAGGAGAGGACGTTTGTCGCCGTTGCGCTCCATATCTGTGAAGAATGCGTAGTTGATCCACCAGGTGTTGTGAAGTTTCTTGAGCTTTGTGTCATAGACGTGCTGCTGCCAGTCGAGCCACCAGAAATCTACACCTTCCTTCTGCATAGGGTGAAGCACCTGCTCGAACATATTGGCCATAAACTCCTTGTCAGAGTTGATCCACTCGATTCTGTCCTTGCCTTCAGGGTCCTTGCCAAGGCTCTTTGCAAGTGATGGGTAGCTCTGCTCCCAGTGGTCGAAACCGTCTGCAGGGTGCAGGTTGAGAGTCACCTTAAGGTCGTTGTCCCTGAGATAGCCCATAAACTTCTCAGGATCAGGGAAGATGGACTTGTTCCAGGTCCAGCCTGTCCAGCCGCCACGTCCTGCGTCTGTGTAGTGCCAGTCCATATCCACTACGAGCACGTCGAGAGGAATGTTGAATGTGTGGAATTTGTCCACGAGGTTGCGGAGCTCCTTGTCAGAGTAAGCCCAGTAACGGCTCCACCAGTAACCGAAGGTGAAGCGTGGAGGAAGAGGCATCTTGCCTGCGAACACTGTGAAGTCCTTCAGGGCAGCCTTGTAGTCGTGGCCATATGCCATAAAGTACCAGTCCTGGCATTTCTTTGCTTCTCTTTCCTTTACCCAAGCCCACTCAGAGTCGTCGAAAAGGTAGCTTTCAGACTCGTCGATAAGAGTCCAGCCGTCTTTAGCGATGATTCCTTCTTCGAACTGGCGGGTCTCGCCCTGCTTCATATCCGCTACCCAGTTCTGAGTCTGTACGTCGCCGTCAAGACCGTCGAGGGTTCTGAATGTACCCTTGAGGTTGCCCTGCTGCTTCATACCCGGTTTCCAGGTGAAGAAGCCGTCCTTGGCCTTGATCACAAGGTTGGATGCTGTGAACTTGCCGGTTCCTGTCTTATATTCCAGAGTCATTTTTGCGGTCTGGATGGTTACCTTCTTACCGCTGGTCTTCACTTTGTATTCAACTTCAGGGTAGTTGCGCTCAGAGGCTACGAATGAAGGCAGGTCGGTGAATTTGCCCTCAGGCTGCCACTCGAGGCGGATTACTCCGTCGGTGATCACTGTGAAACGTACTTCGGCATCCTGGTAAGCGACGTTTTTCGCCGGCTGGGCGAAAAGGGATGCTGAGATGGACAGCAGTGCTATGCAAAGCAGTGTCCTGAGTTTTCCTTTTAACATATTTTCTTGGTTGTTATAGTGTGAGTTTTACTTTGGATTTACAGTGTCAGGATTGTTGAACACGATGCTCTCGGCGAGCGATCTCATATACTTGGCACGGTCTGCCGCTACGTTGCAGTTTACATCCGGTGTCTTGAACTCAAGGCCGAACATAGTGACATACTCGACGCAGGCCTCAAGGAAGGCGCTTGTGCGGGTAGGGTGGAGGCCGTCTCCAGAGAAGTAGAGACTCCAGTTTGAATGCTCCTTTCGTGACTGGGCGAATGCCATTCCGACAGGTGCGACTCTGCAGCCTGCAGCAACCGCCATATCCATAACTCCGTTGTAGAGGAGCTGGTCGAAGTTGTCGTAGCTGCCGTAGCCGCCATAAGTGTTGTCTGAGTTTGGATATGCCCAGGTGAGGTCGAGGATTACGTCGCACTCAGGCGAGTACTGACGGATCATATTCGCAAGCTCCACGCAGTTCTCACGTACCTTTGCATATCCTGCAGGGTCGTCTGCAAGTCTTGCCGGATTCTTGCTCTGGTCCTGGATGATTGCGAAGTCGTAGCCGCCCTTGCGTACTGCTTCAAGAGAGTTTGAGAGCTGGAGATGCTTCTCGAACGACTGCGAACCCTTCACGTGTGCTGTGATCTTGAGGTCGATACCCTGGCTCCAGGCTATCTCTCTGAGCATAAACATAGGGTTGAAGTAGTAGTGGAATGAGTTGCCGAGAATGAGGACCTTCTTGGTCTGAGTGATCTCGACATCAGGGTAGAGCTGCACGTCTGATGCAGTGAAGCCGAAGTCAGGAAGGCTGCAGGCAGCGTTTGATGTTGCGTTGATGTCCTGACGGCTTCCGTCGCAGGTGATGTCACCGACTGCGCGGCATCTGATCTGCACCTTGTCTGCAGCATTCTCGAAACGGCAAGTCTGCATTACTGTTGTGTACTGGTAAGTGTCAGGTGAACCTGTCGAAACCTCTCCAGAGAGCTTGTAGGTGTATTTTACTGAAGCGTCTTCTTCTGCTGTGAGTAGGTCTTCCTCTGTAGATTTCCAGACTCCGCCGTCAAGGTACTCTACGATGAAGTACTTAGGAGCCTTCTTGTCGCCTGCCATAGTCGCATTGAATGCAATTACAGAACCTGCGTCAATGGAAGCGTCAAAGGTGTAAAGCCAGTAGTCGCCTTCCACCATAGTGGAGACGTTAGGGTTGTTTCCTACTACCTTGCATACGAATGGAGTCTCTGCATTTGCCTCGCCGCGGACTACAGTGATCTGGCCTGCTGATCCGTCTGTTGCACCGATTACCTGCATATATGGCCACGACACAGAATAGGTGTTCTTGTTGTCGCGGAATACCCACTGGCTCAGAAGCGGTGCCTTGGCAGCAGCCTGAGACACGCTGAATTCGATGTTCTGACTCTTGTCTGTTGAAGACAGTGTGAACTTGCCTTCTCGTTTGGTCTTTAGGCCGTTAGGGGTGGCATAGAGGGTGAGGTACTGGGCCTTTCCGCTCTTCTTTCCGGAAGTCACTTTCTCTCCGTTCTCGTCAATCATTACAAGCCAGTCGTTTCCGGCGAAGTCGATGGTCCAGTCATAGTCCTTTGCAGAGAGTGTGAGGGATTTGCCGCCGGTAGGGAGGCTCTCGAAGCTTGCAGAGGTAGCAGAGAGTGTGAATGCCTCACCGGCTTCCTCCGAGAAATATGGATCAATTTCCTCAGCCGAGTCGTCAGTGATCTTGAAGAAATAGTGGCGGTTCATAGTCACCTCATAGCCGTCCTGGGTGTTCTGCGACGAGTTGCAGTTGAATATGAGCTTCATTGTCTTGTCATTGCGTGACTTGCCCATATCCACATATTTATAGGTCACTTCGTTGATGTCGACGGTTCCGGTCACGGCGTTGCCCGGCCATCCGTTGGTCACGCTGCCGTCAGCGCTGTTCCATCCGTAGATGTGGGTCGCGCCCCAGGAGGTGCGGTCAACAAAGAATATTGCATAGCCGTCCAGTTCGAGAGCGGCGACAGGGTCTTTAGGCTCGTCCTCTTCTTCCTTTCCGGGTTCTTCCTTGTCAGGATTTTCATCAGTCTGTTCCTTGTCGTCGTCAGGAACGACAGGGTCCGGGGTCGGATTGCAGGCAACGAGTGCCATAGAAATGAAGGCTGCCATCAGCGCAGCGAAGAATGTCCTTATATTCATTGTTCTGTATGATTGGTTTTCTGTTTATATTGAATGTCGTTGTGGTTATATAGGGCCATATAGGGTAATAAGGCCATAAATATCGTAAATATATGCTTTGGGTGTTATCTGTTTGTGAATATATGTGGGTGTACTGGCGAATGCCCGATGTGACCTGCGCTTGTGGCGCATTGGGTTACATCAGCCACGCTGACATATCCTCGCCCCGTGCCTGGCCCTCGCGTATTTCGCTCGATGATATATCCACCATCTTCGCGTTCATTATATTTATACGATATGACGGGTCTTCGTTCAGAAGGTCTTCCTTGATCGCGGCGAGGTCGTGGCCTTGACGGGGATATACGGCACAGCCGAATTCGGTCAGCAGCCTCCTGTACTCGCGCCATTTCCTTATGCCTGCGAGGTTGTCGGCTCCCATTATGAATGTGAAATGGTTGTCTGGTTCCCTTTCTTTCAGAGCGTCGAGCGTGCGGATCGTATAGTGCGGTTCCGGCATTGAGAGCTCGATGTCGTCTGTCTTGACTTTCAGCCCTTTATGCCTTCTGACAGCTTCCTGGGCAGCCTCGAATCTTTCCCTTCCTGTGGCGCTGCTTATGCCGTCTTTCAGAGGGTTCTTGGGCGACACTATCAGGTAGACACAATCGTACCCGGCCTCTTCGGTCAGGTACTTCATTATGGCCAGGTGGCCTATGTGAAGGGGATTGAAGGATCCTGAGTAGACTGCTATGTTCATAGGCTCAAGTTTCGCAAGTGGTAAAATGTTGATTCTTGAAGGTCGGTGAAACTTGCGAAACTTCTTCCCACCGCACCTTCTATGTTTACGTTACCTTTCCCCTAAATCCCCTTTCTCGGAAAGGGGACTTACTATCGACCTAAAGGTCTCAAAAACAAGGTACTTTCGCACTTGCGAAAGTTAAGTTCATTGATTTTTGCGGGTGCTGTGCGCTCGTGCTATTTCTCCAGGAATTCTCCGATGACCTTCTCAGCTTCTGCGAAAGCTGTTTCAAGGTTGTCATTTACAAGTACATAGTCGAATTTGCCTGCAGCGAATTCCATCTCCGAAGCCGCCTTGGCAACCCTTCTTTCGATGGCCTCCTCTGTGTCGGTGCCGCGGCCTACCAGCCTCTCGCGGAGCACCTCCACCGACGGAGCCTGGATGAACACGGAAAGTGCCTGCTCGCCGAATATTCTCTTGAGGTTCACTCCACCCTGTACGTCTATGTCAAATACGATGGCGTGGCCCTTTGCCCATATCCTTTCTACTTCAGACCTGAGGGTGCCGTAGAATGAGCCCGCATAGACTTCCTCATATTCCACGAACTTGTCTTCAGCAATCATCTGACGGAACTCGTCAGCTGTGAAGAAATAATACTCGACTCCGTGCTTCTCCTGCCCTCTTGGGGCTCTGGAGGTGGCTGAAATGGAGAATTCAAGCTCCTCGCGGAGTTTGAGGAGATGGTTTACTATGGTGCTTTTGCCGGCTCCTGACGGAGCGGAGAAGATGATGACTTTGTTGCTCATATGGCGGTGTATTCTGCAGATTCTTCGTGATGTGACGAATCTTTCGTATTATTATTTCAATTTTAGGCAAAAATAATTAATTTTGCCAAGATTTTAAGACAAGCAATCGATTTTTAAACAAATTAATAGAACTATGATTTCTTACAAAGAACTTGGTCTTGTGAACACCAAAGAAATGTTCGCTAAGGCAATTGACGGTGGCTACGCCATCCCTGCATTCAACTTCAACAATATGGAGCAGCTCCAGGCTATCATCTCAGCAGCAGCTGAGACTAAGTCTCCAGTTATCCTCCAGGTTTCAAAGGGTGCTCGTCAGTATGCTAACCAGACTCTTCTCCGTTATATGGCAGAGGGTGCTGTAGAGTACGCTAAGGAACTCGGTTGGGAGAATCCACAGATCGTTCTTCACCTCGACCACGGTGACTCTTTCGAGACTTGCAAGAGCTGTATCGATATGGGCTTCTCTTCAGTTATGATCGACGGTTCACACCTCGACTATGATGAGAACGTAGCTCTTACAAAGAAGGTTGTTGAGTACGCACACCAGTTCGACGTAACAGTTGAGGGTGAGCTCGGTGTACTCGCAGGTGTTGAGGATGAGGTTAGCTCAGACCACCACACTTACACTAAGCCTGAGGAGGTTGTTGACTTCGTTACAAAGACTGGTTGCGACTCTCTCGCTATCTCTATCGGAACTTCACACGGTGCTTACAAGTTCACTCCTGAGCAGTGCACTGTAGATCCTGAGACTGGTCTCCTCGTTCCACCTATGCTCGCATTCGACGTTCTCGAGGGTGTTGAGAAGGAGCTCCCAGGATTCCCAATCGTTCTCCACGGTTCATCATCAGTTCCACAGGACGAGGTTGCTACTATCAACAAGTACGGCGGTGCCCTCAAGGCAGCTATCGGTATTCCAGAGCCTTGGCTCCGCAAGGCTGCTGAGTCTGCAGTCTGCAAGATCAACATCGACTCTGACTCACGTCTCGCTATGACAGCAGCTATCCGCGAGGTATTCGCAAATAAGCCAGCTGAGTTCGACCCACGTAAGTACCTCGGTCCAGCTCGTGACAATATGAAGAAGCTCTACATCCACAAGATCGTTAACGTTCTCGGATCAAACGGCAAGGCTGAGTAATCTCACCTTTAGGCTGGGTAATCCCACAGCTTCATAACCGAGTGACTACACTCACATACCTAGCTGATCTCCCGCACGGAGGTCAGCTTTTTTATATCCTTCTTCCGGTATATCCAACATTCTCCAACACCCTTTTCGGTTCTTTGTCCCGGCATTACACCTGCTGTTTCCCCACAAAATTCTCACGGGTGTGTTTTGAGCCGACATGTCTTTCCCTGAAAAAAGTTGACTCATTACAACCGAAGTAATGAGTAGTTATGTTTTACAAAGAGAGCTTAATTTAGAGAAAGCTCTTGAACTTCGATCTTCCGGTCTAAGTTATGGTCGGATTTCTAAAATTATTTC
>JAFVOX010000041.1:0-11328 GCA_017505605.1 Bacteroidales bacterium | reverse complement strand
GACAAGCTCGATTCGCTCTTTGTCGTGTCTTCTGTCATCGAAGGAGCAGAGTCATCACCGGACATCTCCGGACTCATCGGACAGTATGCTCACGGCAACGAGCCAAGCCACCATATCCTTTACTTCTACACTATGGCAGGTCAGCCTTGGAAGACTGCGGATAAGGTCCGCGAAGTTCTCACGACACTCTATAGTGCTGAGCCAGACGGACTTCCGGGCAACGAGGATGTGGGACAGATGTCATCGTGGTACATTCTCTCTTCACTCGGATTCTATGAGGTCGAGCCGGCATCGGGACGCTACTGGTTCGGAACGCCGCTCTTCAACAAGGCTGAGATCGAGGTAGCCGGCGGCACATTCAAGATCATTGCGGAGGGTAACAGCTCAGAAAACAAGTACATCCAGAGCATCACCCTCAATGGAAAGGCATATACAAAGGGTTATATAGAGCATAAGGACATCGCCGCAGGCGGAGAGCTCATCCTGAAGATGGGTTCGGAGCCTACGCCTTCGCCCTTCATCAGCTCAGCAGATAGCAGAAACCGTCTCGGACTTGCGAGACACTTTCATACGTCATAAACCATCGTCTCGGAAAAACACGAAGATTTTTCCGAGACGATAATTTACGTATCAGGTACCGGTTACTTGAAACCGGAAAGGACTTACAGTCCGCGAGCACGAGTGAGGGCTGCGGGGTCCGGGTCTGCGCCACGGAAGCGGCGGTAGAGGTCCATAGGCTCGTCGCTGCCACCCTTCTCCAGAATGTTCTGGCGGAATGATGTTGCAGTCTCCTTGTCGAAGATGCCTTTCTCCATAAAAAGCTCGAATGCATCCTTGTCAAGCACCTCTGCCCAGAGGTAGCTGTAGTAACCTGCACTGTAGCCGCCGCTGAAGATGTGCGCGAAGTAAGTGCTGCGGTAACGAGGGATGATCTGATCGATAAGACCCATCTCAGCGCAGGCCTGTGCCTCGAACGTCATTGGGTCAACACCCTCTACAGACTCGAGCATATGCCACTTGAGGTCGAGAATAGATGCTGCAGCAAGCTCTGTAGTCATAAAGCCCTGGTTGAATGTGCCGGCAGCTGTGATCTTCTCAACAAGCTCAGCCGGAATCACCTCACCTGTCTCATAATGACGTGCATATCCCTCAAGTACCTCCGGCTGGAACGCCCAGTTCTCCATAATCTGTGAAGGAAGCTCGACAAAGTCACGTGCTACAGATGTACCCGCAACGCTCTTGTAAGTACACTGGCTCAGAAGTCCGTGAAGTGCGTGTCCGTACTCGTGGAAAAGTGTCTCCACCTGGTCGAGTGTAAGGAGTGAAGGCTTGCCGTCAACAGGCTTTGCAAAGTTACCCACGTTCACGATTACCGGACGGATCTCCTGGCCGTTCACAACCTCCTGGTTCACGAAGTTGTTCATCCAGGCACCACCTCTCTTAGTGCTGCGTGGGAAGTAGTCTGTGAGGATGACTCCGATGTAAGAACCGTCAGCGTCTGTCACCTTGAAGCCTTCCACGTCAGCGTGATATGTAGGGATGTCCTGAAGTTTCTCATACTGGAGACCCCAGAGCTTTGTTGTAAGGTCAAACACACCCTGGCGTACATTTTCCATCTGGAAATATGGCTTTGTCTGCTCTTCATCAAGAGCATACTTAGCCTTACGCACCTTCTCAGTGTAGTAAGCCCAGTCCCAAGGTTCGATCTTCGAACCAGCAGGAAGAAGACCAGCCTTGATGTCCTGGTCCATAATCACCTGCATATCCACGATCTCCTCCTGAGCCTTCTTCACGGCCGGAGCCATAATGCCTGCAAGGAATGTGTCCACAGCCTCAGGATTACCTGCCATCTTGTCGTGGAGGATCATCTGCGCAGGGTTCTCATATCCAAGGAGGTTGGCCTTCTCGATACGGAGGGCCATCATCTTCATAATGAGGTCCTTGGTGTCGTTCTCGTTACCGTTGTTGCCACGTGAGGCATAGGCCTTGAACATTTTTTCGCGAAGGGCGCGGTCATCGGTAGCCGCCATTGCTTCGCCATATTCAGAGATAGCTACGCCGAATTCCTCAGCGAAGGCGTTGTTCTCTGCAAGGAGCATATTTCCGAAAGTATTCGAAAGCGATGAGAGTTCCATATTGATCTCACGCATTCTTGCCTGCTCAGCCTCGCCAAGGGCAATACCGTTGTTCACGAAGCCGTTGTAGAGCTTCTTGAGGGCCATCTTCTGCTCCTGGTTGAGTCCTAGATTCTCCATATCATTGTAAAGAACCTCAACCTTTGCAAAGAATGCCGGGTTCATAGAGATATTGTCAGAGTGGACAGAGAGCATAGGAAGTGCCTGCTCCACAATCTTCTGAAGAGACTCAGTTCCGTCTGTTTCAGCAAGGTTGAAGAGTACTCCCATAACGCGGTCAAGGATAGCTCCCGAACGCTCGTAGGCCTCAACTACATTAGCGAATGTAGGTGCCTCCTGGTTGTCGATGATAGCCTGGATCTCAGCCTCCTGCTGTGCGATACCGGCCTCTACTGCAGGGATGTAATGTTTCTCCTGAACTGCAGAGAAATCAGGAATCGAGTAAGGTGTGGTCCAGTCCGAGAGGAAAGGATTAGAATTATTGCACGACATAAGGGTCATAATTCCAACAAAGATTAATGATATTTTCTTCATATATATTAAAAATATGTCAAGATCCCCGGTCAAGCCGGGGATAATGTGATTACTTCAAATTGAATATTGATACGGTTGAAGGGTCGGTTGCCTCGATCGAAGCTGCCGCATCCTTTCCGATCTTGCCCTCAAGATTCACAAAGAAGTCGTGTCCTGTAAGGGTCTCGAGCTCGTCGATTGACATAGAGATGGCCTTGAGGTCGTTCTTGGCTGAGCCATAGTTCTTATGCTCTGTGTAGAATCCTGCTGCAGCCCACTCAGGGTCACCACCCTTCTGGTATCTCAAGAGAGCCTTGTAGAAGGCCACCGGCACTGTCATTGTCTTCTTGTCCGAGTCTGTAGTGAACTCCTGCGAGCCCTCCACAACACAGCCGGTCACCACATAAGTAGTGTCGGAAGCTGCTGCAACCTTGGTTCTCACATAGTCCTCAAGGTTAGACCAGATACCCTCGTTGTGCTCATTGAGCTGTGGAGCGATGTTGGTTCCGTAGAATGTCTGGCTGTTGGCCTCCTTGCAGCAGAGACGGTCAGCCGACGGGAGCTGATGACCGCGTGCATAATCATCTGCATAGTACGAGAACGGCGCAGATGAAAGTTCCTTTCCAAGATGAGGGTCATATGCCCAAGTGTCCTGTCTGTCTACATTCTTCTGCAGGTAAGGCTTCGAAAGAGGATAAGCCACCCACACTGACACGAGGTCCTTCTGGCTCCAGGCGAACGAGTAGTTTCTATAGACCTTGTCGTCCATCTTGAACCTGTGAGAGAAGTAACTATAGCTGCTGTTGTCAGTTGCCGGAAGCTCCATCCACTGGGTCTTGGCAGGATCAACATCCTCAAGAGGTGCTCTGGAAGACTTGCCTGCTATGACTGCAACCTTGTTTACCTCCCAAGTACCTGCCTTATTTGCAGTGCTTGAGTACTTGAAGCCGAACTTCACTTTTGAGCCAATGTAAGCGGAGAGGTCCCACTCACCCGCAGACATAAATGTCCAGCTTGCTGGATAGTCGTCCGGATCGATGAGCAGCTGAGTCCACTCACCTCCGTCCTTTGAGATCCACACAGTAGCCTCCTGAGTGATGTCACCGAAGTACTGACCTGCGTGCTCAAATGTAAAATATGCATCCGCATAGCCTGAAAGGTCGATTTCAGGAGAAATGAGCCAGCTCTCCGACGCATAGTTTGTGCTGTTGAAGTAGGCTGTAGCCTTCATACACTTATACTGTGTAGTGTGCTGCCACACTGCCGAAAGCCCCTGAGGAACCTCTACTTCGTTGAGTGTGAAGCTGCCCATATTTGCTTCCAATGCCTCGTAGAAGATGGCATTTTCAGGCGCACCAGCTCCGAAAGAATGCCCCTGGGAGATCTTCACCTCCTTAGAAGCGCCCTCTGCTGTAAACTTAAGCACAGCCTCACGCACACCGCCTTTATTCTCCTCTGCAGTGATCACAATCTCCTGCTTGTAAAGAGAGCTTGCACCCGAGTCAGGAGACACAGTAAGCCACTGAGGCACTCCTGTAACCTTCCAGTCCCTGTTGGCAGTAAGGTTTATCTTGATTGAGCCGCCATTAGCGGAAATCTGATCCGGTTTTGAAGGAGAGATTTCCACCTTGGCTGGTTTTGGTGTAGTCGTACCACTGTCTTTGTTGGTCTGGTCGCAAGAAACAGCAAGCACAGACACAGCCACAATGGCAACAAGCCAATTAATCCATTTCATATCAGTAGTTTTTTATTATTGTTTTCTCACTGGTCGCAAATATATGGAAAATCAGCGAAATATTAATATTCCGACACCGGCGAAGCACCGTCCTTGTCAAGCGCCGGGATGTCAAGTCGGAAGAGTTCACCGGCATTCTTTCCGACATCGAACGGAATCGCAAACAGGGTGTAGTCATAACCCCATTCAAGCAGGACCTCGGTCAGAGGCTCAGCTGTGAAGTTATATACATCATACAACGAATCATCCAGCAGCATAGCGCGGATCTCATCGTCGGTTGCCCCCTCCTGTTCAAGCATATCTGTCGGATATATGGTATAAAGAGCGTTTACCGCCGAGCCACCAAGGGTGAACTTTATCCTCACTGCGGCCCAACCGATATAATCGCCATAGAGATAGGAATCATATTCCGCAAGCTCACTTCCGTCGAAATATTTCAACACTGATGCTGTCACTGACGCATCTGTTTCCGCCTCAGAAGGTGCCGTAAATTCATCTATAGCAACTTCAGAAGCGAAATTACCTTCCGCATCAAGACAAACTGCACAGGCATAGTGCCTGAGTCCCGGCTTCAAGGCAAAGCTTCCGGTCTGCACTCCCCTTCTTCCATAAATTCTTGCAAAATCAGCTCTATCCTCGCAATCTCCTGTCAGCATCGCCTTCTTTATCTGCTGGTCGACGAGCTTCTTCACAGCCTCGGCGTTCACTTCACCGTAGCGGCTGAACTCTTCCTCATCAGCCACCAAAGCAAGATATGTCACACTCACATCAGATGGAGTGAACGTAACATAGGTACTGCGGGCAGTCATAGCACCGTACTCGAAGGTGAAAGTCACATCAGTCGGATCACCAGGAGCCAGGGTACGGAACTTCTTTGTTGTCAGAGGGGTTGTAAGACCTCCGTCATAACCGAATACTATGATCATATACTCAGTGTCAGGCTCAAGAGCGTCATCAAAAGAGTGGACCATCTCTCCCGTGTTCGAGTGAAGAGGGAAGAAAGGCTTGTAGTTCTTGAGAAGGAAGGCTTCAAGTTCTTCCATAGTCATATCCTTGTAGACAAACTCAGGGAACTCCAGCCACACGTACTCGTCATCGGTTGTCGGTGTGATGAAGAGCATTGCAGATGTTGCTGTAATCTGATCTATCTCGATCTCAAAGCTGTTCTGGGAAGCTTCCACAGGAGGTGTAACCTCTGAAACTGTCACGATCCCCGACACAACCGCTCCGGTCTCATCCGTATGACAGGCAAAGACGATGAATTTCTGCTCCGGCTGGAGTCCGGTCACTTCCCTCTCATAGACTCCTTTCTTCATCAAGTCACTGATTGCCACATCCGAATTCTCGAGGATGACAGTCTCGATGAAGTTTGTTGCTGTGAGCGTCATATCATCAAGCGGACCGAAGGTAGAAAGATAGGCCTCTGTAGCCACTCCGCAGAAGTACTGGCTGGTCAAATCCTCGGGGGTGACCTTCACCTTGCAGTGGCTCGAATGCAGGTCAAATATTTCAATCTTGAAACCTCCCTTATCCTGAGGCTGCTCCACATCGGGCTTGGTCTCCTCGCAGGCCACCCCCACAAAAAGGGCTGCAATCAGCAGCATATATATCCTTATATTCCTCATCATCAATTATATATATTCATAATTCACACTTCCTCCTATCGGACAGAGAGCACAGTTCGCAAGATCGTACCTTCCGTCCTTCTGCGCTGCATTCACCACGACCAGAACCTTGCAGTTCTCCTTTTCCCAACTCTCGTCGAACTCTATCACGAAGGACTTTTCCGCTGTCTGGCCTGCGCTCAAGGCGCCGACCTTTTCTCCATATATACGAAGATTCAGAGAAGTTCCCGCCATTGCCCTTATGGCATTCCCGTGAGTGCTCATCCAGTCTTCATAAGCACCCTCCTGCTTACCTCTGATTCCATCCTCAAGCACCCAGATAGCGACACGGTACTGGTTGTCCTTCGCAGCCTTCACCTGCACATTCACTCCCAAACTGTTTCCAGTAAAGACGGCAGCTGCGGAAATACCCACATCGGCAGTTTCCTGATGAAGTTCATCTATGCAATTCTTTATTGTCTCCACCGACAGGGATGTACCTGTGTTCTCCTTGGTCAGGTTGAAGGTAAGTTCAGGATAATAGCCGCTGCAGAATGCCTGCGAGAGGTTTGCAGCCGCGGTCGAGTAGGCCGGATCGCCCTCATCATTATAGGAGTGGGCTGCGACGTGATGGTATTTGTCAACGTACGACTTATCCTCCGCAAGAATCTTCAGCGAAGCCATCAATGCCGGGCAATTCGGGCAGTAGGTTCCGGTGTGCTGCAGAAGCACGATTCTGTGTGCGAATGATGTATTTGCCGGGTCTGCATCCTTCGGCAACTCAGGGATGACAACCTCACCCGATGGGGTTTCCGGCACATCTGCCGGCTTCTCTGTACAGGCTGTTGCCAGCAGCAGGACAGAAGCGAGGACTGTCAGAATGTTTCTTTTCATATTACTTGTTCAATGATTCTATAAATTCTCTTGGAGGTGCAGCTCCGCCTTTCTCTGCCTTGAACTCGAAGACGGTGAAAGGTCCGGTATAGCCTTCTGCATCTTCTGCCATTCCAAGGAACGAGACTATCTGGTCATACTTGACTACGGCATAGCCCATAGTCCTGTCATTGTCGCTCTTGTAATCAAGTTCCACAAGGATGTCGTCTCTTTCCGCCCAACTTGCAAACTCACCATAGACGAAGGTTGTGCGCCAGTGCTCGGCTGACTGATTCGGAACGATAGTGTAAGGCACCATCACCTGACCTTTGCACTTGCTGAACTGCTCTGGATCGAGTTCCGCCAGTTCGGTTCCATCATAGTACTTGTCTATCACAAAAGTTACAGCCGCATCACTTTCTATCAAGACTGTCGTTCTGAACACCTCGCTCTTGAACGGAGTTCTCAGTGCGATCTTTCCTGTATTCATATTTACTGTCGCAGCCACTATGAGGTACTCTGTATCCTCCTCCAGACCGGTGAAGGTCCATTTCTGCTTACCTATGGCTGCTCCCATATCCTCAAGATACTCCTTCCTTGTGTAGAAGAAGTATTCCGCACCGTAGTCTATCCTTTCGTCAAGGAAACGGCATATAGCCTCATCCTCACTTCCTTCCGATTCGATATAATCGCTGAGCACCTGCACCGGCATACAGTCATAGAAATAGTGCAGGCCAAGCTTAGGGGTTATGTTGACTGTCACCTTGTTGTGAAGGATGTCAGACAGGGCAAAGGAGATTTCCTGGTTACGAGGGTTTCCTCCTGCAGCAGCCGTCGTAAAGTCCGCCCTTGTCAGAGCTGTGGTCGGCGCTCCATCCCAACCGAAGCACAGCACAGAATACTCCGTCTCAGGAGACAGTGACGAGATGGATTCAAGATCCACAATCTGATCTGCATAAATGACATCCTCCAGCACTCCCCATTTTTCATATGTAGCAATCAGATCGTACATTATCTCCGAATCAGACCCATACTGTTCGAGCTGGGCCTTGGACTGGATGGCGCATATGAAAGGATCACCATTTGATGGAGTTACTGTGCCCTGGACAGTACAGAAAGTGGTTCCTGTGATGTCAATAGTAAATGTATTTGATGACTGGGAGACCTTTCCTGTCTTGAAGGAAACAATCGTTGCCTTAGAATTAACAAAGAAATTCTCATCTATTCCCACTGCATAGGCAATATAATCTGTATTGTCTGTGAGGTCATCGAAGATCAGAGACGCGCTTCCTACAGATCCCAGATTGGTTACCATAGCCTCAAGGGTCTGGCCCATCTTTATGTAGTAGTCTACAAGCGCAGCCGCGTGGTTGGAAAATGCCGCTTCACCTCCGCCCCATTCCTCGTACTGCTGGAGCGAAAAGACATTTACAAAGAAAAGGGCGTCCTTCTGACTTGCCTTCACACTGACCTTGGCCTGGGTCAAGTCCACATCCGTCACTTCTATTTCAAATTCAAGGTCTCTGAAGCAGATGTGCGGTGTCGAGAACAGCACCTTTGTGACTCCTGTAGTGAAATAGCCTTCACCATCAAGACCATAGGCATAAAGATAATAATCCTCTCCTGGCATAAGACCCTCTTCATTACCCTCAAAAGAACCTTTATGAAGAAATCCCTGAAGCCATTCATTCAGGGTCTTGCCCTCCTCGCCTGCCTTTCTGGCAAACCATTCCAGATCGTTGTCCTGATACTCATACTCGTTTTCATAAGCATCAAAATCCTCCTTCGCGACCAGCATTACAACATAAGTCATCTGGTCATCAGCAGGTACCACCTCAAAATGGCAGGAAGTGCTTGTCACGTCCAACACCTTGAGTTCAAAATCAGCCACAGGATCCTGTGGAACGTCTGGGTCTTCGGTCTGCGGCTTGTCACAGCACACGAAGGCCACTGCCATAAAAAAGGCGCAGACAAGGTTAAAAACATTCTTCATCTCTATTGATTTTACATCACACAAAGATACATATAATATATATACCGTAAAATAGTCGGTGCAGGTCTGCACCGACTATTTATAGTCATATCACCAAAGGACCTTCGGCCCTTTAAATGAATATTCTGTTACTCGATAGGATTGTCAGCCTTCACGAGTGATGGGAAGAGGTTTGCGAAATCTGGTTCGTACGGATCGTAGAGCTCCCAGTTGTCGTAGCTTGGAGAATAAGTGATCGAGTAGTACGAAGCGCTGTTGTAGATGTCATATGTGCCGTCGCCGTTGTTGTAGACAACCCACATATAGAATGCAAGGTTCTCATCATCTGCAGCAGGAAGATCTGTTGCAAGGCTGATTGTTCTGTATGGAGTCACACCGTCATCCTTCATATCCTGATAGAGGTATCTTCCGTAGCTGTCCTGGATAGTGTAGCAAGACCAGTCTGCGTTGTAGAGAAGAGTGAATGCATTAGCCGCTGTACTTGCACCGTCTACTGCATCAGCAGCTGCCGGACGACCGTAAGTATATGTCTCAGCAAGCGGAGTCATAACCTTCTGGTTTGTAGGCTCGATGAACCAGTACTGACCGTCTGCGATCTCACCTGAAGCACCGCCTGAAGTCTCGAACTGGATCTCATAAGGATTCTCAACTAAAGTGAATGGAACTGGATCTGAGATTCCGAACACTGTCTCGCATACAGCCTTTACTGAAGTTGCACCAAGCTCTGAATAAGAAATCTCTATTGGCTCCAGGAACTCATCCCATTCCCAGTCATACTGAGTGAAGATAACCACACCTGATGTCGCGTCAGCAGGAGCAAGCTCATAAAGACCTGCCATATATGGAACGAATGCTGTTTCCTCCATATTAGGGAGAGCCACTGTGAGCATTCCTTCCTCTGCAAGACCGAAATCGAACAGAACAGGCATTCCGTCCATATCAGCCATCCACTGCTTTCCGTCAAGAGTGTACTCAGGCTGCTGTGGAGCCTCAGGCTCACCGAAGTAGATCTTGTTGATGATGTAGCCGGCACCTGTGAAGAGGAGGTGCTGAGTGTCGATGAGAGCTGCAAGCTCTGGGTTGGCTGCAAGGTCAACCACGAATGTGTATGTACCGTTACCGTTGTCTACAAGACCTGGAGTGTTGATAGTGATGTCGCTTGCTCCTGACTCGTCGTTGTTTGTCCACCAGCCGTCAAGAACGCGGACCTGCCACCAAGTTGCGGTTGGATCAGGTGTGATGTTGACGCTGAACGGAGCAATCTTCATTCCAGCCCAAACTGCTGCAGGAATCTCTGCTACGCACTCACCGAGAGAGTCACCGCCCTCGATTGCAAAACGGTAAATGCTGTTCCAATTTGCCGGGCCTACTGTACCGTCATTCTCCCAGATCACGCCCTCTGTTACAGGCTCTACCGGTTCAACTGGCTCAGATGGAGTCTCGCCTGGCTTGTAGCCCGGAGCCATAACCCAAACCTTGAGGTTTGCCTTGTCGAAGTAAACGTCGTATGCTCCCTCTGCAGCTGTGACCATAATGTTGTCACCGCTCATCTTGACAGGAATCTCGGCGTTTGCCTGATATACAGCGTCCTCTGCTCTACCATAACCTGTCCAAGTGCCTGTCTCGACGATCTTGAACTCGATCTGGTCAGCACCGCCGTAAAGGGTAGCTGCTGTCACGAAAGGAACGTTTCTGGCCACATAGTAGTCGCCCTCAGCTGTCATAAGACCTTCTGGTGCGGCGTTGTTCCAGTTGATGTTGTTGAGAGTACCTACAACTGTGTAAGTGATCTCTACAGGATCCGGATTCTGAGGCTCCTTCTCACCTGGCTTGTAGCCCTCTTCCATAACGTAGACCTCGAGGTTCTCGAAGCTGAAGTATACGTCATAGGTACCTGGCTCGCCGTTGAGCTTGATGTCTGCTGCGTCACCGCCAAGGTTAGCCTTTGAGTACTCTGCTGTAACGACTGATACCTTGCCGTTTACTACGCCTCTCTCTGCTCCAGGAGCAACACCGATGTTGGTAGCGTCATCCCAAGAACCGTTGCCGCGGATCTTGAATGTGAGCTCTGTGAACTGTGCACCCTTAGCTACGATCCACTCGCCTTCCTGAGTCATAGGAACATCTGTGCTCCAGAGGTTGTCCACGAAGCAGCCCATCATACCCCAGGCAACTGTTGGCTTAGGATCCTCACCCGGATCTTCACCTGGATCCTCTGACTTCTTGCCTTCCTGAGTGATGGTCAAAGTCTTGGTGAGCTTGTCAGCCTTCACTGTAACCTTTGCTGTTCTTGCGTCAGCTGTCTCGTTTGCTGCCACTGTAGCCTTTACCTTAGCATTGCCGTTGCCGGTCTGAGGATCTACTGACACCCAGTCCTGGTCAGCGTCCGCTGTCCAGTCTACATTTGCTGTCACTTCGAACTCGACTGCACCGCCGTCAGCTGCGACTGCCGCCGCTGTCTTGTTCAAATCCAAT
>JAFVOX010000040.1:0-9315 GCA_017505605.1 Bacteroidales bacterium | reverse complement strand
GAGATCTACATCATCTCACGCAAGAACGACATCAACAACACCAAGATCCGCAACGGAAAGATGGACATCAAGACATATGTCCAGACAGTTGACGGTCTCGAGCAGTGGAACCCTCTTATGAAGGGCGAGTTCCCTATCTCACGCGCAGTGCTCGAGAATGAGGTCTTCCCTGCATTTATGGTGGAGATGCCTGCTCTTGACAAGGATGAATATACATACGACGAGTTCCTCGCGATGGTGAAGGCTAATCCGGATCTCGCGGCTGTACGCGTGCACAAGCAGCGTTTCGGCTATATGGTGAATGACACTATCTGCGAGGTAGGAAACGTTCTCATCAACGGTGCGAAGGTTGTTACCATCAACTCCGAGTCAACAGAGATCGAGGATATCAAGAAGACCATCGCTGACTGCGGTCTTGAGGGCGTTGAGAATATCAACTACCTCCAGGCTATCAAGCGTGTGATCGGTATGTCTGACAAACCACTTGCAAACGAATAGTACTATGGCACAGGAAATCGAAAGAAAATTCTTGGTTGCAGGCGACTTCAAGCCGTTTGCAAAGAAGGCTACCCGCATCACTCAGGGTTACCTCAGCTCAGTTCCTGAGCGCACAGTACGCGTCCGCGTAAAGGGTGAGAAGGGATTCATCACCATCAAGGGCATCGGCTCTGAGAGTGGTGCAAGCCGTTTTGAGTGGGAGAAGGAGATTCCTGTAGCTGAAGTTCAGGAACTTCTCAAGATCTGTGAGCCAGGCGTGATCGACAAGACACGTTACCTTGTGGAGGCTGGCGAACACACTTATGAGGTAGACGAATTCTACGGTGACAACGAAGGCCTCACTGTGGCTGAAGTTGAACTTTCTTCTGAGGACGAGGCTTTCGCTAAGCCTGAGTGGCTCGGAGAGGAGGTTACCGGAGATGTGAAGTACTACAACTCTATGCTTATGAAGAACCCATATAAGAACTGGGCAAAATAATCTTTTGAGATTGCCGATCAAGCCGGCAATGACGCAACAGTCATCCCCGGCTTGACCGGGGATCTTTAAACAGACAGAAACTATGACCGACAAGAATACTGAACTGGAACAGGAGCAGGTCTTTGACCCTCTGGATATGAACAATTACAAGGTTGAGAAACTCCCGAAGATGGAGAAATCCGGATTCGAGAAGTGGATGGCCCGTCTTGGCGGACCTTTAGCCGCAATCGTATTCATATTGATATACTGGGTTATAGACATTCCGCTGTTCGACAATATTGACTTTTCCGGGCTTTCAAGCAAAGCGCAGGCAAGGCTTGCCGTAATCGGTGAGGCTGCTTTCATCCGGGCCTGCTATGCGATGCTCGCAATATTCTGCGCATCCATTGTCCTCTGGATCACTGAGGCGGTGCAGAGCTATCTGACCTCACTGATGGTGATAATGGCCGTGATCCTATGTGGGGTAACCACGCAGAAAGACGCATTTGCACAGCTGGGACATCCGGTGATGTGGCTCAATATCCTTTCCTTCGTTCTGGCAAGTATGCTTGTCAAGACAAGGGTAGCGAAAAGATTTGCCCTCTGGTTCGTTCTCAAATTCGGAAAGAGCGCTGGCGGAATATTCTTCAGCTTCCTTGTCATCAACGTTGTCCTGTCTATGTTCATCTCTGCCACAACTGTAAAGGCAACCATTCTCCTGCCTATTTTTATGGTAGTGGCAGCCATCTTCGGAGCAAGCCAGGGCAACCGCAACAATTTCGGCCGCAATCTTGTGCTTCAGAACCTCTTCCAGATTAATATCGGCGCCAGTGCCTTTATGACCGGATCTGGCGCAAATCTTCTTGCAATATCACTCCTCACAGGCGCATATAGCTCAGTCACAATGCTTTATGCTGACTGGCTTGCAGCTGCATTCCCTCTTGCAATGCTTCTGCTGATCATCGGATGGTTCATCGGCGTAAAAGTGATCTTCCCTCTCAAGCCTGAAGAGAAAAAGCCTCAGATCGAGGGCGGAATGCAGCGCCTGCGCCAGGAACTTGACGCTATGGGCAAGATGACAAAAGAGGAATTCAAGTCAATCGCCATCTTTGTCGGTGTGCTCGTGATGTGGGTCACCGAGAGCTGGCACGGCGTTTCTGCAGAAGTCGTGGTCCTCATAGGTGCCATCATAGCCTTGATGCCGGGTATCGGCGTTGTGAAATGGAACGATGTGGATATCCCTTGGCATCTTATGATATTCTCTGCAGGTGCATATGTCATCGGTTCAGGCCTTAATGCCACCGATCTTCCTGCAATGATGGTAGGTGCCGGAATGGATGCTCTGGGCATCACTGCTCAGACTCCTTTCATAGTCCTGTACATCCTTCTTACCGGACTTATGCTTTTCAGTGCGCTGATCTTCCAGTCGAAGAATATGAGGGCGCTGGTGTTCGTACCTATCGCCATCGGTGTCGAGCAGCAGTTCGGCCTTCCGCCGCTCAGCCTGTCTTTCCCTGTTTCGCTTCTGATCGAGCACGTATATGTGCTGCCGTTCAACAGCAAGCCGGCGGCTCTGCTCTATACCACCAACCATTACAGCTGGAGTGACACCTTCAAGTTCGGAATCACTATGATGTTCATAGCCTGGGTTATGATTCTGATCTGGGGAGAAACCGTCCTCCACTGGTTAGGATATACGCCAGGTCTATTCTGATATGATATCGATTCAGGCAAAGAAACACGATAACTTTTCCGTCGAATTCAAATTCGGGTTCAATTGCACGGAAGATGGAGTCCGCGATGACTTTTCAGTCAATGCGTGGATGTTCGTGCCGAACAGTCTGGGTGTAAATCCCGAAAATTACGGCAAGAACCAGTTCTACCGGGATGTCAAGTCCAATGTCAGGCTCATTACCCCGGCATATCTTCTCCGCGATATCGCCAAGGAGTCCTCTCTGCCCCTGCAGTCTCTGCGCAAGGCATTGGAAAAGCTTCTGGACTCACCTCAGCCCAAGGACTTCGATGCATACGAATATCATCTGAAGATGTTCGCAGCCATATTCAAGAGCGCCCTTCGCGATCACGCTGCCCATCTTCGCGGAACAAAATCTCTCGAGACGGCCGGTTATCTGGTAGATGACTATGTCAACAGTTCGAAGAAGGTACTTTCCAGATTCAGGGAACTCTACCGCATCATCGACGTGCCTACAGTGTCGGACAAGACCAGAAGTTATTTCCGCCTTTGTGACGAGTTTATGAGTCACGTCCTCGAACTGCAGACCATCCGTATAATCCGCACCATCGATGCTTCGCCGCGCAGGAACACCCTTGAGGCAATACGCAGCCGTTTTCTTTCTCTTATAATGGACGAGAATGAATACAAGAAGACGCGGGAATACGGAACATTGTCGGAAGATGAGGAACACAACCGTCAACTAGTCTATCACCGGGGAATGCTCAAGAAATTCATCGAAAGCGAACTTTATATCCGTCTGGACAAGAAAAGGGACGGAGTTGCCGTTGAACAATTATATTATAGCATTGCCGCGGGCATTGCAATGATCTTTGCAACGGCCATTGCCTGGTTCACGCAGGTGAGATACGGCAATATCACCTGGCCGCTCTTTATCGTCCTTGTAGTCAGCTATATGATGAAGGACAGGATAAAGGATCTGATGCGCTACTATTTTGCCCACAAACTTGGCAATAAATACTACGACAAGAAAGCCAGCATCACCATCGGAAAACAGAGAGTAGGGGAGCTTAAGGAAGGTTTCGATTTCATTTCTATGGAAAAGGCTCCGGCAAAAGTGCTCAGGATGCGTGAAGATGCCGCCTCGGTTGAGGACGAATCGCTGATATTTGAGGAAAAGATTATGCTCTACCGCAAGCGCCTGACAATAGATGATGTCGCTCTTGCCGCAAATGCAGACTATCCTATGCGAGGTATCAATGAGATTATGCGTCTGCATCTGACCAGATTCACTCAGAAGATGGATAATCCGGAAGTCCCCGTTGATGTAGTGGATGAGGAGGGGAGAATCGCGTGTGTGCAGGTTGACAAAATATACTGCATAAACATTGTTTTCCAGTTCCAGCACGACTCCGATACGGAATATCATCATTTCCGTATAACGATGACACGAGACGGAGTCTTGCGTATAGATGAAATATAGTCCCTTGCGAATGACTTTACGAAAAAATGATTACCTTTGAGAGTTTTCAAGTCGTCCAAGCGAATAATCAAAACTTTCAATAATATGGCAATCATTAATAAAGAACGTAAGTACAAGTGGGAATTTGACAATATCGGCGGTTCCTCAAGGGTACGCATATCCAAGGGTGAAGACATCAGACATCTTGCTGAACTCGATCCTAAGATGTGGACTGTCCTTTCCTGCCCGGTCCAGGGGCTTGAGATAGATGACAAGAGCCTTGCATATATAGACAGCGATTCTGACGGCAGGATCCGCGTCAACGACATCATCGCAACGGCTGAATGGATCACTGGTGCCCTCAAGAATCCTGATCTTATTCTCGAAGGAAAGGATTCCATTGATATTGAACAGTTTGCAGATTCCGATACAGGACGTAAGCTTTATGAATCCGCAAAGCAGGTCCTTTCCGGCCTGTCCAAGGAAGGAGGAGCCGTTTCAATATCCGATACTGCCGACAGCGCTGCAATCTTCGCCCAGACACGTTTTAATGGTGACGGAGTCATCACCGAGTCATCAGCAGATGATGCTGACGAAAAGGCTGCCATTGCGGCTGCAGTCGCATCTTTTGGCGGTGTGCCTGACAGGAGCGGAAGCCAGGGTGTCAATGCTGCAATCATAGAGGATTTCTATAAGGCTCTCGGAGAATATGTAGCTTGGCACGAAGCAGCCGTACCGGCACCTTTCGCTGAATCTACAGATGCTGCAATAGATGCATACAATTCGCTGGATGCTAAGGTAAAGGACTTCTTTATGCGTTCGAGACTGGCTGCATTCTCTCCTGACAGCACTGCGGCTCTTGACGTCCAGACTTCACGTATTGAAGCGATCAGCGCCGAAAATCTCACAGGAAAAACAGATGACATAGCATCATATCCGCTCGCGCGTGTCACCGGTAAGCCTGAGATCGATCTGTCAGAGCCTGTAAATCCAGCCTGGGCTTCACAATTTGATACACTTCGCCCTCTGTTCGATGACAAGAAAGTCATCACAGAGTCTGACTGGGCAGAAATCGGTGCTCAGTTTGCAGCCTATAGTACCTGGAAAGGCGCAAAAGCCGGCGCAGAAGTAGAGGTCCTCGGGCTTGATGCTGTGAAGGATTTCATTGCAAAGGACAGGAAAGAGGCTCTCCTCTCTCTCGTCGCTCAGGATGCCGCTCTTGCAGAAGAGGCCGCAAATATAGAGATGGTCGATAAATTCCTTCACATTTTCCGTGACTTCTACCGACTTCTCCGCAATTTCGTCACCTTCAACGATTTCTATAATAAAGACAGGGGAGTATCCGCGATATTCCAGTCCGGCCGTCTTATCATAGACCAGCGCGAGTGCCGTTTCTGTATGAAGGTCACAGATATGGCCAAGCATAATGCATCCGCAGCAGCAAGCGGAATGTTCCTCGTTTATTGCGACTGCACTACAAAGGCTTCTCCGGCAAAACTCAATATCGTTGCCGCAGTGACAGTTGGTGAGATCGGCAATCTGGTTGCAGGCAAGAATGCTGTTTATTATGACAATGCCGGAGTGGAATGGGATGCGGTCATTACCAAGGTTATTGACAATCCTATAAGCGTTGCACAGGCATTCTGGTCGCCATACCGCAGAATGGCCAAGGCAGTGGAGGACCTTGTCAATAAGAATGCAGCAGCCAAAGATTCCAAGATTATGTCAGATGCTACAGCCAAGATAAATGCTGCTCCAGCAGCAGTACCAGCCGCAGCAGATCCGAAAGCGACTCCTGCTCCACCATTCGATATCGCTAAATTCGCCGGAATCTTTGCTGCCATCGGTATGGCCTTAGGAATGATAGGTACGGCTCTCGTCAGCATTTTCAAGGGTCTTAACGCTCTCCCTTGGTGGAAACTTGTCCTTGTGTTTGTTGCAATTATGCTTGTCATATCAGGTCCTGCTATGGTTCTTGCCTGGCTCAAACTCCGCCGCCGCAATATCGCGCCGCTTCTCAATGCAAACGGCTGGGCAGTCAATGCATCATCCAAGATAAGCATTCCATTCGGCGAGACACTTACTGATGTGGCCAAATATCCTAAGATGAAACTCAAGGATCCTTATAAGAAAGGCCTTGCCACCTGGCAGAAACTCCTTATATCGATCCTGTGCCTTGCAGTTGTGTTTGCCGCCCTGTGGCTATTCAACCTGCTGGCATTCATCAATCTCCCGTCACCATTCTAAAAGATACTCCGAGGCAGTCATCCCTGTCTCGGAGTTCTTTTTTCTACTCTTTTCTCTTGCCCAACTGGCTGTCCAGGAACAGAAGCGATCCTTCTCCACCGTTTCTGATCTTGTCAACTATACCGCCGAACAGCGCTTCTTCCTCCACCTGTTCATCAACGAATTTCCTGAAGAAATTTTCTGTCGCAAAATCCTGCTCTTCAATGGCGTGCAGCACAATCTTGTCAATCATTTTCGACACCATCTTCTCCTGACTCAAGGAGTGCTCGAAGATTTCAAGTACCGATCCCCATCCTTCCGGAACAAGATTCACCATCTTCAATTTAACCTGACCGTTTCTGTCCGTCAGAAAATCCGCCATCAGCATTGCGTGCTTTCTTTCCTCGTCAGAATGCATTTTCATCCAATTAGCGAATCCATCCCATCCCTGATGCTTGAGGAAATATGCCATCTGCAGATAAAGATTAGATGACCATAGCTCAGCTGTAATCTGATCATTGATGATCTCCTGTAGTTTCTTGCTTATCATAACCTAACGATTTAATGTCAGGTTTTTCATTAACAATACCCGTGCCTGCCTTCTATATAGAAAAGAAGCCGATCCTTCCGGACCGGCTTCGATTATGTTGAAATAATCTTAGATTACTGCTTCTTGCTTTCTGCAGTAGAGAGAACCTCAACGAGAGCCTCAGCCTCTACAACGCTGATACCGTCGATAGCAACTGATACACCGTATGTAGTAGTCTTCTTCTCCTGAAGATCAGTACCGCCATTGAACCATTCGAGCTTCCAAGGATTCTCGAGGAGCTTGAGCTTACCACCGAATGATGCATCTGGCTCGCATACAAATGTAGGTTTGAAGTCCGTAGCTTCGAACTTATAAATTGATGCACCGTAAACATTAGTGCCATCTACCTTACCATTCTTGTATACTACCTTTCCATCACGATCCTTGATAGTAAGGAGTGGAAGAAGATCCTTTGAGTCTGCTTCAGCCTGGAATGTCTTGAGAATAACTTTGTCGAGAGTTGCAACGAATGGGTTAACGAAGCGAACAACGTAGTTCTTCTCACACTTGTTACCGTTAGCAAGTACGTTGTACATTGTTACAAGAACATTCTTGTGATCACCAACGAGTGGATTAACAAGAGCAATCTCCTGATCCTCCCAGTTGTTGCCAGTAATCTTAGCGTCCTCAAGCTGGAGGTCGAAAGTCATATGGAATGAAAGTGGACCGTGGTTGTTAGCCTCCTTCCAGTCTGAGAGGTAGTTCTTGAAGTGCTCCTTCATCTCTGACTTGAGTACCCACTTCTCGCCTTCGAGCTTACCCTTAACCTGGATAACTGTGTAGTCCTCACCATCAAGTTCAGCCTTGTCAGCCTCTGTGAGTGTAAGTTTGTAGTCAGGGTTGAACTCTGGCCATACGTGCTCGTGAGTTACAGAGTAGTTGAATGTAATCTGAACATCAGCCTCAGTACCATTGTAGTGCTTGTAAGTTACAACTGCAGAACCTGCTGTATTCTCTTCTACCTGATTGTAGATGATCATTGAGATTGGATGCTTAGTTGAAGTTGCCATTGAGTTCTCCCAGCCGTCGAGGTCAAATCCGATACCGTCTGGATATACAACGCCCATCATAGGATCGTATTCATCCTCAGATACGAGTGGCTCACCCTCTTCATCATAGAAATTGACTTTGTAAATGCCATAGAAGTCAACAAACTCAGTATGAGTGATTCCGAGCTCGTCATAGATCTCAGTATTTACAGTCTCCCAATCGAGAACGATACGTCCGTTCTTCTCATCAATCTTAGTAAGATCTGTACCATCAGTAAGATCTGTGTAGAGGAAGTCACCGCTAACGGATACCTTAACTGGCTCCTTAACCTCAGGCTCAACAACCTCGTCAACAATCTTAATGATAACGTATGCAGTAGCAACAGTTACGAGCTTACCCTCAGCGTCAAGTACCTGTGACTCAACCTTGAATGCAGGTGTACGGTTGATAGCTGGTCTTGCAGAATTGTCAAGCCACTTAGAGTCAACAGCAACGAGTCCAGTCTCAGGATCGAATGTAACGAACTTCTGCTGGTCAGTGATTTCATCTGCGCCAAGATATTCGTCAACAAGAGTAACCTTGTATGAAGGAGTCACGTTGAGGTCTGTAAGAAGACCGTAGCTTGACTGGCCCCAGTAATGAGTCTCAAGGTAATCATAGATATTGAGACCCTCGTTGTAAACCATCTCAATGTCATAATTCCACGCCTGGGCAACCTCTGGAAGTTTATAGTGGAAGTTATTGACGAACTTGTCAGCCTTTCCATCCTCATTGGCATCACCGAAGTAATCCTTCTTATTGATGATTTCATAATAAGATACAGACTCCTGCTGAACGAATGCCTCGTCAGAGTAGATTACATCACCGTTAGGTGCTGTAGCAACGAGAGTAGCGAGAACCTGGTTCTCATCCATTGGCCATACATAAGTCACGTGGAAATCATTGATACCATTATCCTCAAACCAGCTAAAGAACTCGTCAACAATAAACTGAGTGCTGTATCTTGGAAGCTCACCGTTAGCTGTGAGTGAGAATTCAACGCGACCCTGCTTTCCGCCCTGACCTACATTGTAGTCAGCGATAGAAAGAGTAGCGATCTCAGCCTCATCTGCTCTTGTCTTGATGCCACGAGTAGCCATCTCGAAGAGAACACCCTCGAGGTTAGCCTTTGTAGGGTTGAAGAGGTATGTAGCTGTTGTAGGAGCTGAATTTACGAATACATAATCCTCAGCTTCCTCATCCCAAACATAGAGGGAAGTGAAGTCGATCACGCCTCTACCGTCGAGGAGAACCTCAGGAACGTAAGCGATGCTGAGGATACGGCTCTGGAGAACAGAGAGAGCGTCCACCTTAGCCTGGAGCTCAGCGATCTGATTAGCGTATGTTCCGAGGATAGACAT
>JAFVOX010000039.1:0-12891 GCA_017505605.1 Bacteroidales bacterium | reverse complement strand
TTCCCTACCATCCGTAAGGCTGTCAAGAAAATGAATACCATCGACAAGATGATTGAGGACGGTACTTTCGACACTCTCGCAAAGCGTGAGCGTCTTCAGGTTACCCGTCAGAGAGCTAAGCTGGAGAAGAACCTCGGTTCTATCAGAGACCTCAGCCGTCTCCCTTCAGCACTTTTCGTAGTAGACGTACAGAAGGAGATGAACGCCGTTAAGGAGGCAAATCGTCTTAATATTCCGGTTATCGCTATGGTTGATACTTGTTGCGATCCTACTCCGATTGATTATGTGATTCCGGCTAATGACGATGCAGCAAAGTCTATCGCTTACATTATGGAGGCACTTTGCGGCGCAATTAAAGAGGGATTGGACGAAAGGAAGCTCGAGAAGGAGAAAGAGACTCCAGAGCAGGCAGAGGAGAAGCCAGCAGGCAAGAAGCTCCGCGCTCGTAAGGGTGGCAAGCCAGCAGAGGAAGTAGCTGAGACTCCGGCTGAGTAATTTGAAGTATAACTCTTTAAACATCTATCGAAAATGGAGATTAAAGCAGCTGACGTAGCAAAGCTTCGTCAAATGACAGGCGCAGGTATGATGGACTGCAAGAAGGCTCTCGTTGAGGCTAACGGCGACTACGAGAGAGCAAAGGAAATCATCCGCGAAAAAGGTAAGCTCGTTGCAGCAAAGCGTGCTGACCGTGAGACTTCAGAGGGTCGCGTTATCGCTAAGGTAAACGGCGACAAGGCTATCGTAGTAGGCCTCGGTTGCGAGACTGACTTCGTAGCTAAGAACGCTGAGTTCGTGGCACTCGCAGAGGCTATCGCAGAGGCAGCTATCGCTTCTTGCCCAGCAGACAAGGACGCCCTTATGGGTTGCGTTCTCGCTGACGGAAGAACAGTTGAGGCTGCAGTTACTGAGCAGACAGGTAAGACAGGTGAGAAGCACGTGATCGTAGGTTACGAACTCGTTGAGGCTCCTTACATCGTTGCCTATATGCACAACGTAACTGGTAAGCTCGCTGCTCTTGTTGGATTCAACAAGGAGTTCGACGCTCAGGTAGCAAAGGGTGTTGCAATGCAGGTAGCTTCAATGAACCCTGTAGCAGTTTCAGCTGATCAGGTTCCTCAGTCAGTTATCGACACTGAGCTCAAGACAGCTATCGAGAAGACTAAGGAGGAGCTCGTGAAGAAGGCGGTTGATGCAGCTCTCACAAAGGCAGGTATCAACCCAGCTCACGTTGACAGCGAGGATCACATCGAGTCTAACCAGGCTAAGGGATGGATCACAGCTGATCAGGCAGCTCAGGCTCGCGAGATCATCAAGACTGTTTCTGCAGAGAAGGCAGCAAACCTTCCTGCTCAGATGATCGACAACATCGCTAAGGGTCGTCTCCAGAAGTTCTTCAAGGAGCAGACTCTCGAGGAGCAGGGCTATCAGATGGGTGACGGTAAGACTTCTGTAAAGGACGTAGTCAAGGCAGCAGACGCTGAGGCTAAGGTTCTTACATTCAAGAGAATCTCACTCGCTGACTAATTAGGATTTGAAATATCCTCATATAAAGAAGGTGGCTAAATTAGTCACCTTCTTTTGTGTATTACATTCACTATACTCCCGCCTTTCCGCCTGGAAATGCCAAGGCTTCGGCGCGAAATCTTAAAAGAAACTTAAAAAAAAGACAAAACTTTTAAAAAAGAGAAAATCTTTGTTAAAGAAAAAGCAAAATATGCTTTCTTCTCTTGTTTATTATAGTTTTTGAGAAGACATTTGTCTTTGATACTGATCGGCTTCGGATATCGCACATATAATAGTCCCATTCTGCGTGGCAATATATTTAGCCGCATTAGTGTTGAAATTCAAAATAATTATTAGTTTTGCAGGAGATTTGTTTTATGAGGATTGTGTCACATAAAATGTTGAGGGAGTTCTTTGAGACCCCGGGACGTGAGGATTCCAAGGTGGCTCTGGAGCGTTGGTACCATATTGCTCTTAATTCGCAGTGGAAGAATTTCGGGGATATGAAAGTCGATTTCCCCTCGGTGGATTATGTAGGTAATCAGCATTATGTGTTCAATATCAGAGGGAACCGATATCGCCTGGTGGTCGTCATCAAGTTCGTCATAGGATATGTATATATCAGATTTGTCGGAACCCACCAGGAATACGATAGAATAGATTGCCAGAATATATAGAAACAGGAGGATGGTATGAATATAACAGCACAACAATACGAATTTGCCCTTAAGCGCATAGAGGAACTGCTTCCGATTGTAGATGGGCAGACTTCAGAAAGAGATAGTTCTGCCATTGAACTTTCTCTTCTTTCTGAAATCGTCATCGAATATGAGACTCTGAATTATCCTATTGACAAGCCCACTGTTGCGGAACTGATCGATCTGGCATTGGAAGAGCGTAAAATGACCCAGAAGGACCTTGCAAGGGAGATAGGAGTCAGCCCCTCCCGTATAAATGATTTTATAACAGGAAGGGCTGAACCGTCTTTGAAGATTGCCAGACGTCTTTGTGTGACTCTCGGCATTACTGCTTCTGCGATACTGGGGCTATGATTCCCTCTGCAGGTCTTCGATCTGGTCGAGGATTTCTGCCGCTTTGCTGATGATCTTGCGGTTGATGCGGGAGCCTGCGATTCCTCCGATGATGACTCCGACACCTGCTCCGCAGTAGAAGCCGATCGCTAAAGGACTTTCCCAGCCGAGGATTCCGGACATTTCGTAAATCAGCCAGGCCAGCCACACGACAATCATAGGTATTGCGACCTTATACCATTCCTGATAGTGGCTCTTTACCTTGCTGAGGCTTCTTGCTGTCTCCACGATATTGCCTTGAGAGAAATCGATTTTTCCAAGATTGATCCTCTGGATGATTGTCAGTGCCAGGCATACAGCCAGCATTATGCCTGTTCCGCAAGTAAAGGCGATAGAGCAGCCCTGTGAGGCAAAAAACCAGGTGCAGTAGATAAGTGCAAAGGTGCCGATAAAGATAGTTGCTGTTACAGTTCTGTTGATTTCCGACATCTTGCTTCTGACTGAGCGCCTGATGTGCTCTGCATTTACAATTGTCTGTTTCTCCAGCTTGTCCTTGAGCAGACTTATCTGAGAACGCATCTCCTCGAGTTCCTGTGATATTATTCTGTTGTCTTCCATAACCATATTATTTTTCGTCTGACATATTCCTTAGTTGTTCCTTTATTCTGAAAAGGCGTACTGAAACGTTCTTGGCGGTGATGCCCACAATGGCTCCGATCTCGTCATAGCTGAGATTCTCCAGCCACAGGAGTACGATAGCCCTGTCAAAGGGACCAAGCCGGCTTATCCTGCCTTGAAGCATTCTGATCTGCTTCGTATCCTCCTGACTGTCATCAAAGAGATTGATGTTCATATCAAGGGGTACAGTCTCGCCTTTGCGTTTCTTCTTACGCTCCGAGGAGATGCAGGTGTTAAGACTGACGCGGTAGATCCAGGTCTTGATGTTGCTTTCTCCTCTGAATTTAGAAAAGCCTTTCCATAGGTTTATAAGGATGTCCTGGAAGAGGTCGGCAACCTCATCCTCATCTTTTGAGAACATATAGCAGACTGTGTAGATCGTCCCCTTATGTTCCCGCACAACTTGTGCAAAATCCAATTCCAATGTATCCATCTGCTTGTTTTTTGTCAATTAGACGCAGCAATGGCCGGAAAACTACAGAAACTTAGAATAATTTGTCGACAATAAGCGACACGACGAATAAAATGGTAAATGCTATCTGGAAATATACTGTCTTCTCGTGAAGATCCTCTACGATGATCTTGTCACCGGCGTGTGAATCCAATGGTCTCTTTGCGTAGCCTATAGCCATTGGAATAGAGAGGAATATGATTATGGTTGACACCGGCAGCAGGCTGCACATAGACAGCGCACCTGTCCATATGAATGGAAACAGCATCTCGATGTTGAAGAAATAAGCTTGCCACTTGGTTTCCGGCTTGATGTTGCTGTTCAACGCTGTGTCTGACAGTAAGCCCACCGGCAGAGTCGCCAGGATGACGATCCACTGAACTGCTCCGATGGCCGCATAAGAGACTATGACGGTCGGAAGGATTATGAACAGCACCCAATTGATCAGAGACTTTATGATGAAAGGTGTCTTGGGGCTTCTGTCGCACTTGCTGCCGCAAAAGCGGTTCACAAGTGTGTGGATGAGTATGATGGCTGCAACAGTTGCAAGGCAAGGCAGCCACATTATGGTCGAACCGTTCCAGACAAGTAGCGCAAGAGCTGCGATTGCAGGCATTGACGAGGTGGATGTTGGCCAGTGTTTCATATGGTTAAGGAGTTGTGTTTTTTATATGGATAGTGGCCTCCCGATTCACATCGGAAGGCCACTGCAATTCTAACCTAAAACTTAACCTATGAAAAAACTATTCGGTTTAAGTTTATTGCGAATTCTGTGCCATTCCGATGACGGAAGGAGAAAAAAGTTATTTTTTATATGAGCATCGGTACGATTTCCCGGATGTTCTGTACTTCTATGATTCTGTCGGACTCGGGCATATCCATCATCTCGTGTACCCAGACTACGTCGTGAGGGGTGTGGATGGCCCAGCCTCCGAGCTTTACTACCGGAGCGATGTCCGACTTTACTGAGTTGCCGATCATCAGGATCTCCTCCGGTGCGATGTCGTGCTTTGCCGCAAGCTCAAGGTAGTTCTTCTCATCTTTGTTTTCCATTACCTCGCAGTGGTGGAAGTACTTTTCGAGTCCAGATGAGCGGAACTTGGACATCTGCTCCAGCGTGTCTCCCTTTGTAGCTACGATCATTGTATAGTGGTCCTTGAGGGCCTCCAGGGTCTCCACGACTCCGTCAATGATGTGAAGTTCGTGGAAAGCAAGTTCCTTGATGATGTCCTTTATTCCGTAATATATCTTTTCCGGCAGGTTGCCTCCGCACAGGTCCATTGCGGCATCCGCCATACCTATGAGATAGGTCTTGGAGCCGTAGCTGAAGAGGGGAATGTTCTCCTCCTGCTTCATCCACAGCATATGCTGCACTCCCTCTGGGGTAGTGTAGTCGGACAGGAGTTCGATGAACTTTGCCTCCGCATCGCGGAAGAACTGTTCGTTCTCCCACAATGTGTCGTCGGCGTCGAAGAATATATATTTGAATTTCCCTTTAAGGCTGGTCATAATTATTCTGTTGCAGTGGTGTCTGCTGGAGCTGTCGCAGGCTCGGCGATGACCGGTTTGATCGATTCGATGAATACGTCCTCCATAGGGCGGTCATAGTAGTCTGTCTCTACAGTCGCGATCCTGTCAATCACTTCGAGGCCGTCGATGACCTCTCCGAAGATTGAATACTGTCCGTCAAGGTGTAGGCAGGCATTCTCATCGTGCACGATGTAGAACTGTGAACCTGAAGAAGCCTTCTTAGGATTTGCAAGGTCGCCTTTGCGTGCGGCTGCAATCGCTCCCTTCTTGTGCCAGTACTGGTTTACGAACTCTGCAGGGACGGTGTAGTCCGGTCCGCCCTGACCCCAGAGGTCAACCTTTGCAGTGTCGCGTGAATAAGGGTCTCCGGTCTGGATCATAAAGCCCTCGATGACTCTGTGGAAGCGTACTCCGTCATAGTACTTCTCATTTACAAGCTTCACGAAGTTGTCCCTGTGCTTCGGGGTAAGGCTGTAAAGCTTGATTCTCATTGTGCCCTTGCTTGTGACGATGTCGAATTCGGGCTCTTCAATCATTTTCTTTTCCATTGTAGCTGTTGCTGTGCTGTCGTTCTGTGCCGATGCTGCATCCCTTCCCGAACGTGGTCCGCAAGATGTCAGTGCAAGCGCGAAAGCAATGATGATTATTGATGTAATACGTTTCATATGATCTGTACTTAAGTCTTGTTGATACGGATATCCCGACAAAAATAGTTATTTTTGCGCTCATTATGGCAAATCCACTCAAACAATTGGCCGGACAGACCGTCATTTATGGTCTGAGCACTATTCTGGCGCGTATCATAAACTTTCTTTTTGTTCCGATCTACACAAGAGTTCTTTCTCCGGAAAGCTATGGAGTAGTGACGGAATTTATGGCTTACATCGCAGTACTGCAGGTGGTGCTTGTGCTCGGACTTGAGACAGGCTGTTTCCGCTTTGCAAACAAAGAAGGGGTGGACCCTAAAAAGGTCTACTCAAGTGCCTTTGTCACAGTCTTCGGAGTCAGTGCCTCCTTCCTGGCCCTTATGATAGCCTTCGCCTCCCCGATAGCTTCCTGGCTGGGCTATGAAGGCTATGGATCCTGCATAATGTATATGGGTGGAATTCTTGCCTTGGATGCGGTCACAGCGATTCTCTTTGCCAAGCTGCGCCAGGAGAACAAGGCTATGAAGTTTGCCATATTCAAGACTGTGAAGATCATTACCGAGACGGCGGCCAACCTCTTCCTCTTCCTGTGGTTTCCGAAGAATGTGGATTCGTGCAGATGGCTTCTGACCTTCATCCCGCAGACGCCTGACTTCAGTTATGTCATATTCGCCATATTCATAAGCTGCGTCGTGTGCGGTCTTCTCTTCATCCCGGACTTCGCGAAGCTCAGCTTCAGACTGGACAGGAAGCTGATGAAGCAGATGCTTGCCTACTCGCTTCCGCTGATGGTAGCTGCCCTGCCGGGTATCGTGAATGATTTCCTTGACAGGATCCTGTTCAGATTCTTTGATACAAACGCCGATGCCTGGAGGTCCTCGCTCGGACTTTATCAGGCTGCCGTAAAGCTGGCCGTGATAATGAACCTCTTCATCCAGATGTTCCGCTACGCAGCAGAGCCGTTCTTCTTCAGAAGGGCGAAGGATAAGGATTCACCGGCCCTATATGCCTCGGTCCAGGAGTATTTCACCGCTTTCTGCGGCCTGGTGTTCCTCGGGGTCATATTATATATAGATATAATCGCCCTCATCCTCGGCCCTCAGTTCAGGGCCGCCGTGGGCATAGTTCCGATAATGCTCCTTTCATATATGCTCCTGGGTATGCTGTTCAATGTCTCGATGTGGTACAAGCTGTCGGGAAAGACGAATATGGCCATATGGATCACCCTTGCCGGCCTTGCCGTCACTGCGGTCGTCATCGTCATATTTATGCCGAAATATTCCTATTGGGCTGCGGCCTACGGCCACCTTGCGAGCTATGTCGTTATGTTCATAATCAGCTCTGTCCTCGGCGCCAAGTACTATCCTATCCCATATAGATGGGGCAGAATCTTCGGTATTATGGCAGCGATGGGACTTATATATGCGGGTTCGCTTGTGATCGACAACCTTTTCTTCGCTGATGTTGCCATAGGAACAACATCAGCAGGGCCACTCGTTGCCAAGCTCGGAGTGCATACCCTGCTGATAATCGCTTATGCTGCGGTTTCTATATATATAATAAGGAAGCGCTCTACCTTACGATAATCTCGTCGATGAACACAAAGGCATTCCTGCCGCGGCCGTCGTGCCACTGAGGCAGTTCCTCGAGGGTCCTTGATGTGATCTTGAGGTATTTTGCCGATGTCTCCGGGAAGGTGAGGGTGTACTCCTTCTTTCCGTTTTCCTCGTCCGGTCCTTCTGCAGGATACTCAGCGCGTGCGACTTCGGTGAAGTTCTTTCCGTCCTCTGATGTGAAGACCACAAGGTCGAGAGGATTGAAGATCCAGTCGTATTTCACAACTATGGTTCCGAGGGTTACGCTGCTGTAGGCTTCGTCTCCTGTCATTTCCACAACTGCTTCGAATGACTGTCCGCACCATCCTGCGTACTCTCCGCTGCTGAATGTGCTGCCTCCGCGTACTCCGTCAGTAAGGAGGGCAGGGGAATCGTAGGTGTAGCTGTGATGAGGAGATGTGAGAGTAGTAGTCGGACGGCCCATTGCCTTGTGGTACTGGAACTCTTTCGAGAACACACTTGTCTCTATATTCTCTCTGATGGCTCTGGCCTTGAGTGTGCAGGTCTCTCTGATCTCGATAGGGCCGTCGTAAAGGGTGGAGTTGGCGTCTGGCTCACTTCCGTCAAGGGTGTACCTGATCGGAGCCTCTCCCTGGGTCTCCAGGGTCATCTCGACGCAACCCTTTTCTCGGTTTATGCTTACAGAACCTGTAGTATTCTTGAATATGTGCTTCGCATAAGTGTAGCCGGCTGCATCATAGATTGCACAGAATTCGTCAGCGCTGTTGTAGAAACGGTCCCAGTCCTTTCTGTCAGCCTCGCACCACTGAACCTCGCTGAGCGCTGCCATTCGTGGAAGGAGCATATACTGGAGATGGTCGAAAGTCGCAATGTACTCTGTCCAGAGGTTTGCCTGCACTCCGAGGATGTGCTCTCTCTGCTCTGGAGTCATATCGTCAGCGAAAGGCTCGTATGAGTAGCATTTCTCCACAGGGAGGTAACCTCCGATGGCCAGCGGCTCGTTCTCCTTGTCAAGAGTCTGATAATAGTCAAGGTAGTAGAAGGTGTTAGGGGTCATAATCACATCGTGACCCATCTGTGCAGCCTTTATGCCGCCTGCGGTGCCTCTCCAGGACATTACGATGGCGTTTTCTGCGACTTCACCCTCGAGGATCTCGTCCCAGCCGATGATCTTCTTGCCGAGCTTCTCCAGGAAGTTTGTCATTCTGGTCATAACATAGCTCTGGAGGTAGTGCTCTGCATTGTAATTGTCGTCACCCTTGATGCCGAGCTCCTTGATCTTGGCCTGACAGTGAGGACATTTCTCCCACTCTACCTTAGGACACTCGTCTCCACCGATGTGTACGTACTCGGACGGGAAGAGCTCAGCCACTTCTGCAAGGACGTTCTCTAGGAAGACCATAGTTTCCTCCTTACCGGCACAGAGAACCTCGTCTGCGATGCCCCAGCGGCCCCACACGTCATATGGACCGCCTGTACATCCGAGTTCAGGGTAAGCTGCAAGCGCTGCAAGCATATGGCCCGGAAGATCGATTTCAGGGATGATGGTGATACCCTTTGCTGCTGCGTATGCTATGATTTCGCGCACCTCGTCCTGGCTGTACCAGCAGCCTTCGCCGTACGGTGTACCGTCATATTTGTCGCTCTGGAATATATGTCCGATGATGGTCTCCTTCCTTATCGATCCCACTTCGGTGAGTTTCGGATATTTCTTGATCTCGATTCTCCATCCCTGGTCGTCTGTGAGATGCCAGTGGAGGGTGTTGAGCTTGTGGATCTCCATAATGTCGAGGTACTGCTTCACTTCCTCGACTGTCCAGAAGTGGCGTGAAGAGTCCATATGTAGACCTCTGTAGGCAAATCTTGGAGAGTCTTCGATCTTTACGCAAGGAAGCGTCCAGTCGGCCTCGGGTGCAGGTGTGCTGCCGTAAATCTGGGCTGGGAGCATCTGCTTGAGGGTCTGGATAGCGTAGTTGAAGCCGTTAAGGGCTGAAGCTGTCACTTTTACTTTGCTGCCTGTCACCTTGATCGTGTAGGCTTCGTGACCGAGCTTAGGATCCACCTCGAAGGTGAACTTACCGCTCCGGGTGCCTGCCTGGGCACCGCTTATGTGTGCAAGCTGCTCCTGGAACTTTGTTACTGCTGCAAGGCTTGCCTGATCCATTTCAGAATCGCAGCTGAAACCTGCTCCAAGTGCATTGAAGGTTCCGTCAAGAACGGTCACTTCGTTAGGATACGGAACTACGGTGAGCAGTCCGAAGTCATCGGTCTTACAGCAGGATAGTAGGGTGGCAGCAATGATTGCTGCGGCCAAGAACTTTTTCATTTTCGGTTGTATTAGTGTTATTAAGTTATATTTCTATGAGCCAAGTATAAGTACCAGCAGCTGGGCTGATATGACCCTGAGGAAGATGCTGGCAGGGTAGACGGTTGCGTAGGCAACTGCCGGATCCTCGCCCTCGCCGCTCGGGTTGGCATAGTCAAGAGCAAAAGGATTGGCCATTCCTCCGCATAGCATTCCGATATTGTCCGCATAGTCTGTCTTGAAAATCTTTGCAGACGCAAAGCCGACAAGCAGTACAGGTACCATTGCAAGGGAAATGCTGACAGCCACCCATTTAAGTCCGTCAAGTGTGAATACAGTCTCGAAGAATCCTGCGCCCGCGCTCAATCCAAGGCCTGCGAGATAGATGGTCAGTCCGAGCTGGCGGAGCATAAGGTTGGCGCTGCGGGTAGTGTAGGTGGCAATATGGAAACGAGGTCCGAAGGCTCCCATAAGGATACCGACGATGATAGGACCTCCGGCAATACCGAGCTTGATCGGCATACTTATGCCAGGAAGCACGATAGGGACGCTTCCCAGGACGAGTCCGAGGATAATGCCGATGAACAGCGACAGAAGGTGAGGGTTCTTGAGCTGCTTGGCCTCATTTCCAAGGATGGTGCTGACATTCTCCACAGCGCGGTACTCTCCAACGATAGTGAGCCTGTCGCCGAGCTGGAGGCGCAGCGAGCGTGAAGGAAGCAGGTCTATGCCTGCGCGGTTCACACGTGTGATGTTGATTCCATAGGAGTTGCGGAGTCTGAGGTCTCCGAGCCTCACTCCATTATGTTCTGGCTTGGTAACCAATATCTTACGCGATGTAAGCTGGTTGTCGATCGCATTCCAGTCTATCTCCTTCTTGTTCCAGTCCACGTTCTCCTTATGTCCGAAGATCTGCTCTATTCTCTTCACATCCTTCTTGCCGGAAACCACAAGGACGTGTTCTCCTTCCTCAAGGATGGTCTCGGATGTCGGGATGATGAGCTCGCCGTTCTTCCACACTCTCGAGATCACGAATTGACATTCCGCACCCTGCCTGATCTCCTTTATGCTCTTTCCGTATATGGCCGGATTGCAGATCTCGTACTCTGTCACGAAGGTGTTGTCGGCAGAGTTGTCGTGTGATTTCCTGCTCTTCTTTCCTCCGAAGACAGAGCGCAGGATGATGACAGACACGATCATTCCGATCAGACCGAACGGATAGCCCACAGCGCAGGCTATCGCCATATTGCTTGCCGCCTCGGTGTTGGTCGGGTCAGCCTGCAGCAAGGCCTGTTGGGCGGCACCCAGCATAGGGGTGTTGGTGACGGCGCCGGCAAGGAGGCCGACGGTGTCGGAAAGGGACAGGTCGGTGGTCCAGTAATATACCATCGCCATAAGCGTACCGACGACAAGCAGCGCCAGCGCGAGGAGATTGAACTTGATTCCGCCCTCCTTGAAGGAAGAGAAGAATCCCGGTCCCACCTGAAGGCCGAGTGAATATATATATAATATGAGTCCGAAGTTCTGCGCAAGCGTCAGCATCTCCGGGTTGATTGTTATGCCGAAATGACCGGCGATGATGCCGGCGAAGAAAACGAAGGTGACTCCGAGGGAGACGCCGAATATCTTTACATTTCCGAGGGCCACTCCCGTCGCGCATATAAGCGAGAGGATCATAACGGCCTGTATGAAGGTCTGTTCGGTGAACAGTTCGATGAACCAATCCATAGCGGTATGCTTTCTAAACTGCTAATATAGTATTATTCCTGCCAATGCGCCAAGCCCCAGGGCGGCAAACGGGCCGATTTTCTTGAAATAGAGGGCGATGAAGGTCAGAAGGCAGATCATATAGCTCTTCCAGTCGATGAAGTTGTCGGGAGTGGCGAGCCCCAGGGCTGCGGTTCCGATGAGTCCGAGGGTCGCAGGTCTTAGCCCGGTCATCACTCCTTTGAACAGGTAATGGTTCCTGAATCTGTCATAGACCTTGCAGATGGACAGCACGATGATGAATGAAGGCAGGACCACGGCAAAGGTCGCGGTGAACGAGCCGAGTACACACATAAACTCCGATGCTCCGGTGCCGGCGAGGACGTCGTAGCCGATATATGTAGCTGTGTTGATGCCGATAGGACCTGGCGTCATCTGGGATATCGCGACGATGTCGGTGAAAGTCACCTCGTCGATCCAGCCGTGAACGGTCACGACCTCGTTCTGGATGAGGGACAGCATCGCATATCCACCGCCGATGGTGAACATTCCGATGACGAAGAAGGTAACGAACAATTCTATATATATCATTTCAGGCCCTCCATTCTTTTCTTTTCAATATGCCAGGAGATCGCAAGGGATATGACAATGACACATATCAATATATATATAGGTGAAACCTTCAGGAAGCAGACGAGAATCATCGACGAGACCACGACCACCCAGGACCACCATCTCATCTTTGTCGCCTTGATCATATCAATCATCGGCACTCCGATCAGGGCGACAACCACAGGCCTGATTCCCTTGAACGCGCGGATGACGTACTCGTTGTCCTTGAACTCAGTGAAGAACATCGCGATGAGCAGGATGATGGTGAAAGGAGGGAGGCAGCTGGCGATGGTAGCCACTATGCTTCCTTTTGTTCCTCTTAGTTTGTAGCCGGTAAGAATGGATATGTTTGCGGCGAAAAGACCTGGTGCGGTCTGGGCCAGCGCTATTATGTCAAGAAAATCTTCGTCTTTGAGCCAACCTCTTTCGGTAAGTTCACTTTTTATGGCTGCAATCATAGGAATTCCTCCACCGATTGTGAAGGCTCCTATCTTGGCGAAGACAAGAAATATTTTCCAAAGAGAAACCATAATTTCGGGGATTTTTACAGTTTTTTTGCTGTTTTTTGCCTTTTCGAACACAAAATTACAAAAAAATGTCAAAAAAAGTTCAAAAAAATTTGGAGGTTAAAAAAAAGTCCGTATCTTTGCAGCCCGTTTGAGAGAAAACACTAACTCTTACGGCTCAAAAAGTTCATTGAAAAGATTGAAGGAAAGTACAAGAAGCAAGTACCGAGAAAATACAATTTATCGAGAAGCGTTAATTCTTTTGAAGAATTATAAGTGTCAGAGACAAGCTAAGAATTATATAAAAAATTATACAATGAAGAGTTTGATCCTGGCTCAGGATG
>JAFVOX010000038.1:0-28478 GCA_017505605.1 Bacteroidales bacterium | reverse complement strand
GGGACGATTAGTGAATATGCACTATTATCAAAAGCATCATATTGTTGCGTTTGATATAAAATATTGAATATTAATAATATATAAGTTAACCAAAAATTAATGAATCCAACTTTATTTGGATTTTAACTGGAAAGATATGAATATGCTGCCAGGCTTACCCTAGTAAGCCTGGCAATTTTTATATATCGCGCAAAGCGCGGTTAAGGCACAGAAGTTGACATCTGCCCCTCGGTGTTTAATTTAATTATTAGTGTTATGAAACGTTTTATTTTAGCAATGTCACTTGTTGCAGTCCTTGGTGTTCTGGCATCGTGCAATAACAGCGGGGCAAAGATGGAAAGGAAGGCAGAAAATGCTCCCTACAATCAGGAGAAAGAGTTCCTGAAGGAGGCAATCAAGGCTAAAAGTCCTGAAGTTCAGACTGTTGAGATCATTGACAGTACTGTAGTCTTTACTCACATATTCGATGGCATCGTAGATGTCAAGGCATATACCTTCGACGGTGATGAATGTGTGGAAGTGGAGAGAGTGTACACCTTCCCGACCCAGATGAGCGCTTTGCGTCACTACCGCAGGGCTGTAGAAAGAGCTGAATTGTACAATGACATACAGTTGCACAAGAATCAGGTAAAATACAACCTCAAGGAAGAGCAGCACAAGCTGGAGACCAAAGGAATGACCAAGGAGCAACTCAAGGCTAAGTTCGACAAGCAGATCGCGGATTGCAAGGCTGACGCGCAGCGCCACCACGACCATCACCGCAAATAGAGACTATAAGTAATATAAATAATGCTGGCTCTTAAAAAGCCAGCATTATTTATATTGTTACATATCGTCTTTGTCCATATTCTGGAGAAGTGCGTCGTTTGTTCCCCAACGTTTCATTCGGTCCTGGAGGAGTTCCATCGCTTCGATACAGTTCATATCCGCAAGGAATTTTCTCATAACCCAGATCCTGCTGGCGATTGTAGGATCGTAGAGGAGGTCGTCGCGTCGTGTGCTTGACAGAGTGACATCCACAGCTGGGAATATACGCTTGTTAGAGAGACGTCTGTCGAGCTGGAGCTCCATATTACCTGTTCCCTTGAACTCCTCGAAGATGACCTCGTCCATCTTAGAACCTGTCTCTGTGAGGGCTGTAGCAAGGATTGTCAGCGATCCGCCGTTCTCGATGTTACGAGCTGCTCCGAAGAATCTCTTAGGTTTGTGGAGGGCATTTGCGTCTACACCACCTGAGAGCACCTTGCCTGATGCTGGCTGCACTGTGTTGTATGCACGTGCCAGACGGGTGATGGAGTCGAGGAGGATCACTACGTCGTGACCGCACTCTACCATTCTCTTAGCCTTCTCGAGAACCATATTCGCTACCTTCACGTGGCGCTCAGCCGGTTCGTCGAATGTTGACGCTACTACCTCAGCTTTTACGCTGCGTGCCATATCGGTTACCTCCTCAGGGCGCTCGTCGATCAGGAGGACGATCATATACACTTCAGGGTGGTTGTCTGCGATAGCATTGGCTATTGACTTGAGCAACATAGTCTTACCTGTCTTAGGCTGCGCTACAATGAGACCGCGCTGGCCTTTTCCGATCGGCGTGAACATATCCACGATTCTGCAGGACATATCGTTGTGGCCGTTGCCGAGAAGGTTGAATTTCTCTTCTGGGAAAAGTGGGGTAAGGAAGTCGAACGGAATACGGTCGCGGATGAACTCCGGTGTACGTCCGTTGATATATTTTATGCGTACAAGAGGGAAGTACTTGTCACCTGCCTTTGGCGGCTTGATTTCACCTGTAACTGTGTCACCGGTCTTGAGGGCGTGCTGCTTGATCTGGAACTGTGACACGTAGATGTCGTCAGGGGAGTTCAGGTAGTTATAGTCTGAAGATCTGAGGAATCCATAGCCGTCTGGCATAATCTCGAGAACTCCTGTAGCCTCTACAACTCCGTCGAACTCGATTGCAGGCTCCTGCTGCTTACGCTGCTGGTTCTGCTGCTGATTATTCTGACCCTGCTGGTTCTGCTGATTCTGGCCCTGATTGTTCTGACCCTGCTGATTCTGCTGGCCCTGCTGGTTGTTTTTATGGTGCTGGTCCTTCTGCTCTCGCTGCTCCTTCTGGTCCTTCTGCTGCTGATTGTGCTGCTCCTTCTGCTGATGACCCTTCTGCTCCTTCGGAGCCTTCAGCTCATCCTTCGCAGATCCTTCAGCAATAACACTCTCAGGCTCTTCGATATTTACAGGCTGAGCATTGGCGTGCTGGTTTGGATTCTTCTGGATACGGGCCCTTTTCTGGCGTTTCTGATCCTTTGCCGGTTCTGCTGCCTGCTCGTTCTCTTCCTTTATTTCAGGAACAGTCTCCACTGCAGGTTCTGCTGCAACTTCAGGTTGGACAGCTGCTGCTTCGACCTGCTCGTCTTTGCGCTCTGGCTTTGCCTTCTTGTTACGCTTCTTCTGGGCTGGCTTTTCAGCTTTTGGTGTGCTCTCTGCCTTTACAGCCTCTTCTGCTTCCGGTGTAACTTCCGGCTTCGGTTCTTCTTTCTTATTCTTTTTCTCTACAGACTTCTTTTCTTCCGCTTGTTTCTTCGGCTTTTCAGTCTCTTTGTTCTGAGCCTCTGTCTCCTTCTTCGGAATTTCAGTCTTGTTCTCCTTGCGTGGACGGCCGCGTTTTGGCTTTTCTGGCTTCTCAGGTGCCTTCATAGCATTCTGAACAGCCTCTTCGTCCAAAATGGCATAACGGAGTGTCTCTACATCCATTTTCTTGTAACCTTTGATCTTAAGGTCTTCAGCGATGGCATTCAACTGCTCCACAGCCATTTCTTTAAGCTCATAAATGTTGTGCATAAAGATAGTATGATAATGATTATAAATGTCGTTGTAGTTTCCCGCGACAGGGAACTCATTCAAGAATATGCGACCCCTGTGTGGACAAGGGATATACAAAGATAATAAAAAAAACTATATGCGCAACGCAAGTGTGCCTTTTATTAATAATTGTTATCCCAGTAACTGCTGCTCTTCTTGTATTTCAAAAGGTCTGCCAAAGCTGCCGCATTTGCAGCAATTTGGAATGTCCAGGACTCCCACTGACCGGTTGGGACCCAGGAAACACGGATGTTGAAGCAGTGAAGGTCATAAGATGCACTCAACTGAGTGGTAGTCATCTTAAGGGCCATAAGGTCGAAACCTGTACTCATATTGAGTGACATACTTGGGGTAAGCTTGATGTTACCGTTGATTCCAAGTGTCTGAGTGTGCTGATGTTTGGTTATAGCCTGTCCGTTGGAGAACTGGTAGGACTTTCCGTAGTTATATGAATAACTGAAGTTTACTGACCACGGAACATTCGGGTTCATATAGTACAGCCATCCTCCCGGGATATATTCTCCGGTTACAGGGTGATAGTATATACGTGTGTAATGGTCTGCAGGTCCGCCGCCGCTCTGTGTTCCGTCATTACCGTCGATCTTTCCGTCTCCGGAGAGGGAGTACGAGAGTGAGACGCTTCCTCGGGTCATTCTGGCAAGACCCTGTCCCATCTGGAATGCATACTTGTTGATCTTCGTTCCGGATCTGTGGGCTTCATCCACGAGGATTGCATATGGGTCGAAGTTGGCGTTACCGCTGATGTTTACCTTTCCGAAAAGCGAGGTTGACATCGTTACACCTATGTTGCTCATATTCAATGAGTCTGCAAGGAAGTTGTAGCCGGTCGAGAAGTTCAGCTGGTCGATGAGCTTGACCTTCTTCGAGCCTCGTCCTGTGGTGTCGGCGAGGTCGCGTACCTTTGCCTCGAAGTTGTTTCCAACTGAGAGGTTAAGGCTGGCTGTCTTACCCTTTGACGGCACAGAACCGATGTTGCCTGACCATATATTATAGTCCTGTTTCTTGAGCTGGCCGTTCCTGTCGGTATATTCAAGAGTCCTCCATCCGTTGAAATAGGTACCTTTCTCAGGACTGAACGACGCTGAAAGCGAAGGCGATATGACGTGTCTGATCGCCTGGACCTTGCGGTGCTTTCCGAAGTTGAACAGACCGTACACTCGGGTACTCATCGATATGCTTCCTGAATAGTTGTGGGTCGCACCGAATGCTCCGAATGCCTTTCCTTTTACATCTTCCACCTTTCCTGTGTCTGCATTGTAGACCTTCTCGTTCTTTCTGAAGAACCAGTTCATACCGTAGCTCACGCTTGGAGTCACGTTTATGTACTTGAACGCTGTGAAGTTAGGAAGTCCGATCTGGAAGTTGTGTGTCATACCGTTCTGGAACTTGTCGTAGAAGCCAGGCTTGTTGAACTCTGAAGCCTTGAAGCTGATCTTGTTCTGGAACGAGGTGTTGTAGCCGAGGGAGAACTTCTCATAGAACTTCTCCTTTCCGACTCTGTTCTTCTGCTTGAAAGGATAGAAACGGCTTACCGAGAACGTGAGGTTAGGAAGTGTGAATGTGTACGAACTGTCCTTCGAGTTCTGGTTGTGCAGGGCGTTGATGGACAGGTTCAGCTTTCCGTTCCAGTTCTTCGAGTATGAAATGGATGATGAAATCTGGTTCTGGAGGGCTTCAGTCACCGAAGTCGAGTTGTACTTGTTGTTCGATGGGCTGGAGAAGTTTACGGATGCTGAGAAACTTGTTCCAGGGCGTGCCTTAGCGTCCTGTGAGTGTGACCATCTGATTCCGAAGTTCTTGGTCTGGAAGAAGTCTGAGCTTCCTTTCTCACCTGTCTGGTCGTTCGAATAGGTCAGGGAGAAGCTACCGTTGAACTTGTAATTTACTTTATATCTTGAGTTTACGTCCACAGCCCACGATCCGAGGGTGTAGATGTCGGTTGTCAGCGCTACGTCGAAGTACTCTCCGATCACGAAGTAGAATCCGGCGTCGCGCAGGTAGAATCCTCGTGATGCCTCCTCTCCGAATGAAGGGAAGAGGATACCGGTGGCTCTGTCGGGGCGGTCAGGAATGAATCCGAATGGCAGGGCTATCGGCAGAGGAACGTCTGCGATGACCGGCCAGGCGGGGCCGAACACAGTCTTCTGTGATGGCTTGGTCATAACCTTCGCGCGGCTCAGGTGGAGATAGTAGTGAGGCTCTTCGCAGTCGCAGACTGTGTAACGGCCGTTCTTGATGTTGATCGAACGGTCCGGCATCATCTTGATGGTCTTTCCGTGCAGGATACCGTCCTGCTCCTGTGTCACCATATTCTTGATGCTGGCCTTCATTGTCTTGAAGTTGTAGCGGACCTCCTCCATCTGGTAGGAAGTCTTGCCCTGAGTCATTTCAGGCATACCTGTGATCACTCCCGTCGTGTCTTTTGTACCACGTGCAAAAAGTGTCTGAGTCTTCAGGTCGTATTCCATATAGTCGGCAGTCAGCTTCATATTACCATAAGTGACGGTCACGTCACCATAGTAATATATCATCTGCTTTCCGCCTGTGAAATCTTCGATGATGGAGTCCCTTGCTGTTGAGAATGCAGGTGACTCAAGCGAACTCTTGGTCAGAAGGGCCACCGAGTCAGCTTTCGCTGCCGCAATGGAGTCTGCTCTTGCTGCAGAGTCAAGGCTGGCGCTCAGGTCCGGACGAAGGATAGTGTCGTTCTTGCTGTCTGAAATCACATCTTTTCCGCTTCTGGAAATGGAGTCGGTGGGAGTCGGAGCCGGAAGTTGAGCATCTTCACTGATTGAAGGCTGAGTAGTTCTGGCAACAGAACTTTCCATCCTCGGAATGCTTCCACGGAGGTTCCTGTTTATGCGCGGCGCCTGCGCAGACAATGAAAAAGAACTGATGACCAGCAACATAGACGCTGCCAGCCAACCACGCTTAAGCCATATTTTCAATATGTTTATAATAGCTTCCGTCACTATTCTTTTCCTTTTACTGTACGCAGGATTTCAATCTTTGACAAGATTTTCCTATTTTTGCAAATCGCAAATTTACAACTAATTTCAATTATTACCAAATTGAGACGCAGTTATGACCAATAAAGTTTTGTGTTTGACCATTATTTCAGCAATAGCGCTTCTGATAAGTTCTCCACTGCATATTTCCGGCCAGAATGTGTCCGGACAGGGCCTTAAAACCGTTGTGATCGATCCAGGTCACGGAGGAAAGGACCCGGGTGCGCCAGGAAAGTCGAAGTCTACGGCAGAAAAGAACATCGTTCTGAACATATCGAAACTTTTCGGCGACAAGATAAAGGCGGAGTACCCGGATGTGAAGGTGGTATATACAAGGAGCACCGACGTCTTTGTGGAACTGAAGGAAAGGGCGAATATAGCGAAGCGCAACAATGCCGACCTTTTCATATCGGTACACTGCAACTCCAGCACAAATTCCAAGGCTTTCGGAGCGTCTGCCCACATCCTCGGACCCAAATCAAACAATCCTAAAAACACAAGCGACTACTTTGAGAAGAGTAAGTCTGTAGCTCAGCGAGAGAACTCCGTAATGCTTCTTGAAGATGACTATCAGACTGCTTATCAGGACTTTGATCCGAATTCTCCTGAAGCGGTGATCAGCCATAGCCTTCTCTGGCAGGCAAACTACGGCAACAGTCTTCTCTTCGCAGCCGAGTATGACGCCCAGATCCACAAGGCTCCATACAGGGTCAGCAACTACACCGGTATCCATCAGGATGTCTTCTATCTGTTGTGGGCTACCAATATGCCTGCTGCCCTTCTGGAGGTCGGATTTCTCTCGAATCCGAGTGATTATGCAGTGCTTTCGACCGCCGACGGTCAGGAGAAGATAGCAAAGAGCCTCTTCAATGCCTTCAAGAGCTATAAGGAGAAATATGACGCAAGTGTTGGAGCTGCTCCTGAGGTGTCTTCGCCTACGCCGGATCCTGAGTCCTCGACTCTCAATGAAGAACCAGCTTCTCCAAAGCAGGAAACTGCGCCAGCGCAGAAGGACGAGGCTGACAAGAATGTGGCATCAACTCCTTCAAAGTACTACGGAATTCAGATTATGGGACTGGGCCGTCTGCTCAAGAACGGTGACAGCGCCTTGAAGGGCCTTCAGGTCCAGGCGGTGAAAGCCGAAGGTTCATCTATCTATAAATATGTATATGGAAAGCACGCGACCCGCTCCGCGGCTGCGGCTGAATTACCGGCTGTCAAAAAGAAATTTCCTGAAGCATTTATTGTGGAGGTAAATGGTGACAGCGTAAAAATTTCAAAATAATTTCAAGTTGCTGCTTTTTCAGAAGTCTTGACTTACAAATTGCGATTTTTCTGCCTTAGAACTGCTTCTGTCAACATAAAATCAAGGTTTTAGCTATTTTGAAATATTCTAAATTGTAATCCCGTTGATATTGTGGTATTTATGTAATTTCGCTGATTGTAATATATTGAAAATCAGTATATTAACAAATATGTTTGAGCGTGATTAAAATTAGGGGGAGTGTAAAAGAAAATTAATTTGCAAGAGCTTTTTGATTTTTTTATTACTTTTTTTTCCTCACCTTTGCATTACCGTTTGAAAGACGGGTTGCAAACATAGAAAATCACCAAAATACATAATGATTCAGGAAAGGCACATACTGGTTTGGAACAACTGTCTGAACTTCATCAGGCAGAACATAGACTTGAAGCAGTTTGAACTTTGGTTCAAGCCGATCAAGCCTGTTTCGCTGGTTGAGTCTACTCTCACAGTAGAGGTTCCTTCTGAGTTCTTCCGCGAGTATGTGGAGGGTGCTTACCTTGAGATCCTCAAGGCATCACTCAAAAAGGAACTCGGAGTCGCTGCCAAACTTGTGTATGTGGTGACTCCGGTAAAGCGTCAGCAGTCTCTTGTATATCCGGCTGCCCACGGCAATGCTCCGGTAAACAAGACAATCTCTGTCGAGACTTTCACACGTGGCGGTAATCCCGGCCCATTCGTATTCCCTGGAATGCAGAGAGTGCAGGTAAACCCACAGCTGAATCCGGTATATTGCTTCGAGAACCTCATCGTCGGTGAGTGTAACAAGATGGGATTCACAGCAGGTGAGAGCATCTCGCAGGCTCCTGGCAAGACAGCGTTCAACCCTCTCTTCCTCTTTGGCGGTCCAGGCCTTGGAAAGACCCACCTTGCACAGGCGATCGGTATCGAGATCAAGAAGAAGTATCCTGAACTTGTAGTCCTTTATGTTCCTGCGAACAGGTTCAAGACTCAGTATATGGATGCGGTGAATGTGAGAAACAAGCTTACTGACTTCCTTGCATTCTATATGAAGATGGATGTGCTCATTATGGATGACATCCAGGATCTTATGGGTCAGAGCACTCAGAATGCATTCTTCAACATCTTCAACCACCTTCATCAGTCAGGCAAGCAGCTGATATTCACTTCAGACCGTCCGCCTGTAGAGCTTGAGAATTTCGAGGAAAGACTTCTCTCCCGTCTGAAATGGGGACTCTCTGTGGAGCTTCAGAAGCCTGATTATCCGACAAGACTCCAGATGCTCAAGGCAAGAGCCTTCCGTGAGGGAGTTAAACTCAGTGATGAGGTTCTCGAGTTCCTTGCGACAAGGATCAAGTCCAACTTCCGTGAGCTCGAAGGTGCGCTGATTTCACTGATTGCAAACGCAACACTTGCTCATAAGGAGATTACAGTCTCTCTTGCAGAGAAGATTACAGAGAAGATTGTAGGAGAGCAGCAGGCTGATGTTACAATCGACAAGGTGCAGAGAGCAGTGTGTGACTACTTCAACATCACACGCGACCAGCTTCTGTCAAAGACAAGAAAGCGCCAGATCGTTCAGGCACGACAGATTGCAATGTATCTTTCAAGAAACCTGATGAACTGCTCACTTTCGACAATCGGAGCTGAGATCGGTGGCAAGGATCACGCAACAGTCCTCCACGCCTGCACGACAGTAGGCGACCTGATGACAATCGACAAGACATTCAAGCAGTACGTGAACGACATCGAGAAAATCCTCGTTCCCGTAAGAAGATAAAAGCTATCCCAAAACAGAAAGCTATTCCGCTGCAGGAATAGCTTTTTTTTACATAAGTTCATATCGTTCCCCTTGTCAACCCCTTGCGACGCAAGTTTTTCACTACGTTTTCCTGCGTCTCTGCATTTTTGATTGTTTTGTCTAGACCACTGCGGCGTTTTTGCACGCAAATGTGATGCAGTGGTAGCTGAAATGACGATAAGATGTGGTTTTAGACTACCTCTGTGTAGATTATATGTATATAAATGACACAGTGGTCTGCTTATGTATCCGCCGAACTGCTTCCTGATTATATTCAGGCGTATCTTAAAATTATATGTATATGGTAGGATTCTTGGGTTATAAATGGTATATTTGTAGGATTAACCGAATTAATTAGAATTATATACTATGACATCAGAAACCGTACTTTCCTTCTTTAAGGAGATAACTGCGATTCCGAGGGAATCAGGACACGAGGAGCAGATCGTTGCATATCTGCAGAAATTCGCTGCTGACAATGGTCTTGAATGCAAGACTGATGAGGCTGGTAATGTCTTGATAGTCAAGGAAGCGGCCCCTGGATATGAGAATGTTCCCACTATTGTTCTCCAGAGCCATTCGGATATGGTCTGCGAGAAGAATGAGGGAGTGGATCACGACTTTGCAAAGGATCCTATCAAGTACATCATCAAGGATGGCTGGATGATCGCTCCTGACACAACCCTTGGTGCTGACTGCGGTATCGGTGTTGCAGCTCAGATGGCTGTTCTTGTAAGCGACATTCCTTGCGGAAAGATCGAGTGCCTCTTTACTACTGCAGAGGAGACAGGACTTGACGGTGCAATGGCTCTCCGCCCGGACTTCATCACAGGCAAAGTGCTTCTTAACCTTGATTCTGAGGATGAGGGAGAGATCTTTGTTGGTTGTGCAGGCGGCCTTGACACCACTGCGGAGTTTCATTATAAGGATGAGCCTGTACAGGAGGATTTTGAGTTCCAGGAGATTTTCGTGAAGGATGCGATGGGCGGACATAGTGGCGATGACATCAACAAGGGCCGTGCAAACGCAGTACAGCTTCTCGGACGCTTCCTTTACAGCATCATTGACCTTGACTGGCAGCTCATTACAATCAATGGCGGTAACAAAAGAAATGCAATTGCACGTGAGGCTAAGGCACTTATTGCAGCTGAGCCTGACACTCTTGACATCATCAATGAGAGACTTGAGGCATATGCAGAAGATGTTGCAGAAGAGTACGGTGCGATAGAGAAGGAACTCAAGGTGGGATATAATGAATACGAGGGCGAATGCACATCTGCAATCGACGAGATGACAGCCTGGAATCTTGTGACAGCACTCTGCGCTTCTCCACACGGTGTCCTTGCAATGAGCCAGGAAATCGAGAATTTTGTGGAGACATCTACAAACCTTGCTTCTGTGAAGATGACCGAGCCGGGTGTGATCAGAATCGGTTCGAGCCAGCGAAGCTGCGTTACAGCGGCGCGCCGCGCAGCGGCAGCGAAGATGGAAGCCTGCTTCGTGCTTGCAGGCGCAATAGTAAAGCACGAAGGCGAGTATCCGGGCTGGGCTCCTGCAGCAGAGTCTCCTGTAAGAGATGCTTGTGTGGCATCTTATAAGAAACTCTTTGGAACAGAACCTAAGGTGAAGGCTATTCACGCTGGACTTGAGTGCGGACTCTTCACTGAAAAATTCCCTGGAATCGATATGGTGTCATTCGGCCCTACACTCCGCGGAGTCCACGCTCCAGGTGAGAGACTTGACCTTGCGTCCCTCGACAAATTCGTCGCGCTTCTGGTGGATGTAATCAGAAACTATAGGTAGAAAGTAGAATTAATTGATATATAAAGACTTATGACTCTTATCTCACCCTCGATGCTTGCTGCTGACTTCCTTCATCTTGAGAAGGATGTGGAGATGGTAAACCAACACGCAGATATGTTCCATCTTGACATTATGGACGGTACTTTCGTGCCTAACATATCTTATGGATTCCCTGTAGTGGAGGCCATTGCCAGCATTGCCAGAAAGCCGCTGGATGTACACCTGATGATAGTACACCCTGAGAAATATATCGAAAGATTCGCGAGGATAGGAGTCTCAATGCTCAGCTTCCACCTCAATGCAACCGACAAACCTGCACAGGCACTTCTGCACATCAGAGAGGCGGGAATGAAGGCAGGCCTGGTCATAAACCCGGATATGCCGGTAGAGTCACTCTATCCGTACCTGCACCTGTGCGACCACATCATTCTGATGTCTGTATATGCAGGATTTGGCGGACAGAAGTTCATCGAAGACACCTATGAGCGCATCCGTACGTTGAAAGCTGAGATCGACCGTCTGCAGCTTGATGTAAAGATAGAAATCGATGGTGGCGTCTGCCCTGAAAATGCAGGCAAGCTTATCGAAGCAGGAGCGGAAATTCTCGTTGCCGGCAGCGCAGTCTTCAAATCGGACGACCCTGCAGCAACAGTGTCCCTCCTCAGAGGCTGACAGGGCGGAAGATTAAAGGATATATGATATTTCTTTGAAGGCGAATTCTTTGAGTTCGCCTTTTTCTATGTCCTCGACCACGAGGTGGCCGATAGGGGAGAGACCACGGATGATTCCGGTGAATTCTCTGCCCTTGAGTTCGCTTTCAAGGGTAGGCATAAGTCGCTGGGAAAGTTGTTCAGATTCATCTTCCGAGTCAGCTTGCAGCTTCTGCGATGCCTGAAGGGTCAGATCTATGTACCGGGCCTGGGTATTATATCGCCAGAGGTAGGACAAGTACTGCTCGCGGAGATTCGGGAGGCGATATTCCAGATAATTCTGGAATATGTCCATAAACTCCTCCAGGCAGCTCCTTATGTCTTCTTCAATGCCTGTCTCCAGAATCATTGAGGTGGGATTTGGTAGGTTAACATCAAAGTTTCTCTGGTTGACATTCAGTCCAATACCTATTATGCTTGACGACAGGTTCTTTCCGCGCAGACTGTTCTCGATAAGGACTCCGCAGATCTTTTTGTCGCCGACATAGATGTCGTTCGGCCACTTGATCTTGGACTTGATTCCGTGTCTTGAAAGGAATTCCACAATAGATAGGGAAGTGATCTCTGTCAGAACAAACTGCTCTCTGGCGGTAACCGCAAGCCGCAGCTCTCCAGCCGTCTGCTCCCCGAATTTCAGGACAATACTGAAAGTCAGGTTCTCACCCGGTACGCTTGACCACTTATTCCCTTTCTGTCCTCTGCCTTCCGACTGTGACAAAGCTGACAGTACTGACAAATTGTCAATGTCAGAAACGCGTCTTTTGGCCTCTGAATTGGTCGAATCGACACTCTCGAGCCACATAATGTCATACATCTTTGTCATAGTACGGATTTTGTTTATCTTTGCCCGGATTTAACCTGATATTTTACAAAATTAACAATATTTAACTGATGGACAACAAAGAACTCAAGGTCATTGCTGATGCAATGCTCGAAAAGAAGGCTCAGGATGTAGTGGCACTGGATCTCAGACAGATCGGAACAGCGATCTCGGATCACTTCATAGTATGTAATGCAGATTCAACACCAAACGTTGTTGCGATCGCTGACAACGTAGAGGACAGAATGATAGAAAAGTGCAAGAGAAAAGTAGTACGTACCCAGGGTAAGGAGAACGCCTTCTGGGTAATCCTCGACTACGGTGACATCGTAGTGCACGTCTTCCAGACCCCGTACAGAGCCTTCTACAGACTCGAAGACCTGTGGGCTGATGCGGAAAGAACAGTCTACGAAGACTAAGTGACTGCTGAACAAAGTGTTATAGCGGTTTGTGGATAATTATAAAATAGACTATGGCAGATAATAAAAACAATAAACCTCGCGGGCCGCAAAAGCCCGTGAAAGTTTCGTTCGGCATATCGTGGATATACATCATCCTCCTGATAGGTATCGGCTGGATGTTCTTTAACCAGAGCGGAGCCAATCCTCAGAAGGAGGAGTGGGCTGACGTCCAGAAGCAGTGGCTTGCCGGTGACATCAAGGAAGTCGTTTTCATAAGAAACGAGTTCGAAGGTCATATAACAATGAAACCGGACAGAATCGAGAAATATTCCGATAAGTTCGGTGGAAATATACCAACGAAGTCGCCGCATTTCACCTTCCTTGTGTCAGGAAGCTTCAACGCCGAGGAGATGTTCGGCGAACTGAACGAGCAGCTTCCTGAAGATGAAAAGGTCAAGGTCGTGATTGAGAACCACGAAAGCATATGGAGTATGGTCGAATGGCTTATATTCCCGCTCCTGCTCATATTTATGTGGATCTTTATGTTCCGCGGTATCAACAGAAACGCCGGCGGCGGTGGCCCTGGCGGCGTCTTCAACGTCGGCAAATCCACTGGTAAGCTCGCAGAAAAGAACGAGATGAAGGTGACATTCAAGGATGTGGCCGGCCTCTACGGAGCGAAGGAGGAAGTGATGGAGATCGTGGATTTCCTAAAGAATCCTCAGAAATATACCGCCCTTGGCGGAAAGATACCGAAGGGTGCCCTTCTCGTCGGCCCTCCGGGCACAGGTAAGACCCTTCTTGCAAAGGCTGTAGCAGGCGAGGCGAATGTTCCGTTCTTCTCGATCTCTGGTTCTGACTTTGTGGAGATGTTCGTCGGAGTGGGTGCTTCAAGAGTACGTGACCTCTTCCGTCAGGCTAAGGAGAAGTCTCCGTGCATCGTCTTCATCGACGAGATCGATGCAGTGGGTAGAGCACGTGGAAAGAATGCAGGCTTCTCTTCAAATGACGAACGTGAAAACACTCTCAATCAGCTTCTTACAGAAATGGATGGTTTCGGATCAAACTCCGGTGTAATCATCCTTGCTGCAACAAACAGAGCTGACATCCTTGATAAGGCGCTTATGCGTGCAGGCCGTTTTGACAGACAGATTCACGTGGATCTTCCGGACCTCAAGGAAAGAGTGGAGATCTTCAATGTACACCTTAAGTCTCTCAAGCTCGAGAAGGACTTCGATGTGGAATTCCTTGCAAAGCACACTCCAGGCTTCTCAGGTGCCGACATTGCAAATGTCTGCAACGAGGCCGCTCTTACAGCCGCAAGAAAGAACAAGCCTGAGATCGACAAGCAGGACTTCCTTGATGCTGTAGACAGGATCATCGGTGGTCTTGAGAAGAAGGGAATGATGATTTCTCAGGAAGAGAAGAAGAACACAGCCTACCACGAGGCAGGACACGCAACTGTAAGCTGGCTTCTTCCACACGCAAATCCACTTTTCAAGGTGACGATTGTACCTCGCGGACGCGCTCTCGGTGCAGCTTGGTACCTTCCTGATGAGAGACACACAGAGACTAAAGAACAGATGCTTGACGAGATGTGCTCGCTCATCGGAGGACGTGCGGCTGAGGACATAATCTACGGCCAGCCTTCGACAGGAGCGATCAGCGACCTGGAGAGGCTTACCAAGATGGCCTACGCTATGGTTACTTACTATGGTATGAGTGAGAAAGTAGGTAAGTTATCTTTCTATGACTCAACTGGTTCCCGCGGTTATGACCTCACAAAGCCATATAGCGAGAAGACTGCTGAGCTCATCGACCAGGAAGTCAAGGCGCTCGTAGAGTCCATCTATGAGAAGACTGTGAACATTTTGAAGGAAAATAGTGAAGGTTTTCATCAGTTGGCTGCTATTTTATTGGAGAAAGAAGTTATCTTTGCAGAAGATATGGAGAGAATCTTCGGCCCAAGGGCCGGCGCTAAAGCTGAGGAGGCACCTGCACAGGAAGAACCTCAGGCAGAAGCAGCTCCAGCAGCAGTAGAAACAGATGAATAATTTTCTTAAAAGAACAATATCAGCAATAGTGTTCGCAGCAGTAATGCTTGCAGCGCTGCTTACAAATAAGTTTACATTCGGCATCGTAATGCTTTTTGCACTCATCGTGATGATGTGCGAATTTCTTAGGATGACCTGTGGTAAGAGTTACTGGTTCTCGCAGATCCTTTCGGTTCTTGCGGGAGCCACTCTTTTTACATTGACCTATCTTTTCAAAGGATTTGACTTTCCAGGAAGGTTTGTGATCCTGGCGTTTGTACCAGTGTTCATTCTGATGATCAATTCCTTGTATGTAAAGGACAAGTCAAGATTCGACAAGTTTTCAAACCTTTATGCAGCAATACTTTACATTGCTGTTCCCTGGTCTCTGCTGAACTTTGCGGTCTTCAATCAGGAAGGAGAGTTCAGCGGACTTCTTCTGCTGTCTTTCTTTGCAATAATCTGGGGATCTGATGTGGGAGCCTATCTCTTCGGAATCACTTTGGGACAGAAGTACGGCAAGAAACTTTTCCCATCCATTTCTCCTAAGAAGTCCTGGATAGGTTTCTGGGGCGGTCTCGTAACTTCAGTTATAGTGGCTGTCATTCTGAACAAGATTGGAATCTTCCGCTTTGAACTGTGTCATTGCATAATTATGGCCATCCTTCTTTGTGTGACCGGTGTCTATGGTGACCTTATCGAATCTCAGTGGAAACGTCATTATGAGGTGAAAGACTCAGGTCGTATTATCCCGGGCCACGGAGGACTTCTGGACCGTTTCGACAGCGCTCTGATAGCGATTCCTATCGGTATTATCTACCTTGTTATCCTTAATGTCTTATAAGTAAGTAAGTTCTTTTGCCTTATTGGCTTTTTTTGCGTACCTTCGCGGCCGTTATGAAGATTCAAAAAGACTGTTACAGTACGATTTTTACGATATGGATTATCTGTGCGCCGATCGTATTTCTGATTATGCGCTTCATCCCATATCCTTACATATCATATCCGCTTTGTATCCTGCCTGTCTTTATGATGGGCTTTTCGTTGTTTTTCTTCCGAGTGCCGGACAGAACTACAGTGCAGGGCAGCAATGTACTCACATCTGTTGCAGATGGAAAGGTGGTGATCATAGACAAGGTGTTCGAGAACGAGTACCTCAAGAAGGAGTGCATCCAGGTGTCTGTGTATATGGACTTCTTCAATGTACACGTGAACTATTGGCCTATAGACGGTAACGTAACATATTACAAGTACCATCCCGGTAAGTATATGCTCGCGTTCCTTCCGAAGGCTTCAGAACTGAATGAACATTCGTCAGTTGCAATGCAGACTCCGTATGGCGAGATCCTCTTCAAACAGCTTGCTGGAACATTTGCAAGAAGAATCGTGACTTACGCTGAGCCGCTAGGAAAATCAGTCATCAAGGGAGAACAGTGCGGTGTGATTAAGTTCGGATCACGTTTGGATATTTTCCTTCCGCTTGATTCCGACATCAAGGTGCAGCTGGGAGACTGTGTGAAGGCTTGCGAAACAGTCATCGCAGAATTACCCGAAATAAAGAATATAGAGAAATAACAGATATGGCAGAACAGCTTATATATATAATTATGCTCCTTTCCATCGCTCTCTCGGCATTATGCTCGATGCTGGAGGCGACTCTTCTTTCCACGCCATTGTCATTCATTACAGGACTTGAGGACCAGGGAATCAAAGGCGCAGAGAGACTCAAGAGACTCAAGCAGAATACTGACAGACCGATTTCAGCTATCTTGTGTCTCAACACAATAGCAAACACAGTAGGTGCCTCGATTGTGGGATCCCTTGTAATGGAGGTGTATGGAAATGCTCTTGTCGGTATATTCTCGACAGTCTTCACATTTATGATCCTCATATTCGCTGAGATCATACCTAAAACCATAGGAACCAACTACTGGAGAAAGCTCGCGATACCGGCTTCTGCCATCATCAGTGGAATGATCTTCATCGCATTCCCGTTGGTGTGGATTCTTGAACACCTTACACGACTGATTTCATCAGGTTCTACACAGGTAAGTGTAAGCCGTGAGGACATCTCAGCTATGGTAAGTGTAGCGACTGAAGAGGAAGTGGTGGAGAAGGACGAGAAGAAGATGATTCAGAACATCCTCAAGCTCGACGAGTTTACAGCGCATATGATTATGACTCCGAGTGTAGTGGTGGAGATGGCTCCTGGTGATATGACAGTCAAAGAGTTGTATGACAGTGACTTGACTCACTCACGTATTCCGGTGTATGACTCCGAGAATGATGAATATGTGATCGGTTACGTTCTCCGTCAGGAGATTCTTGAAAAGATGGCTGAGGACAAGTTCACCACCAGACTTTCAGACATTCTCCGACCTATCCTTACATTTGGTGAAGAAGATCCTCTTGGAGACATCTGGGAGAAGTTCATAGAAAAAAAGGAGCATATCTCGGTAATTCTTGACGAGTACGGTTCGATGCGAGGAATCGTCACAATGGAGGACGTCATCGAGACAATGATCGGCCACGAGATTGTCGATGAAAAGGACGAGGTAGTGGATATGCAGGAATATGCAAAAGAACAATGGGAGAAAGCCCAGAAGGAAATAATAAAAGCTGACTAAACGTCAGCTTTTATTATTTTCTGTCATATCGATCGCCCTTAGGGCGTCGAGATATCTTTATTGAGCTTCAATCAATTCCAAAAGCTTATCGATTGCCTCTTCTTCAGGAATATGGCGCAGGACAGGAGTCTTCTGCCTGTAGATCGAGACCTTGCCGTTTCCTTCTCCTACATAGCCCCAGTCTGCGTCTGCCATTTCTCCAGGGCCGTTTACTACGCAGCCCATTACTGCTATCACCATCCCCTTGAGGTGGGAAGTGCGTTCCTTGACTTGTTCAAAGGTCTTTTCGAGATTGTACATTGTTCGGCCGCAGCCTGGGCAGGCTATGTACTCCGGTCTGTAGAATCTGCGTCTTGCAGCCTGCATAAGCTCGTCTGTGAGATAGTCAGCGAAAGGAGTTCCGTCCAGAACCACTTCTGAGCCGGTCTCATCAATATAGGTACCTCTTATTTCCACTTCATCAAGTTCCTTGTCAAGGAGTCTCTTGCCGAAATCACAGGAGAAATCAAGCAGCAGACGCTCGCGGGAAGGGGAGTTGTAAGTCGCTACAGCCTTCTTACCTTCGAGTGCAAGTGAAGTCATAGACGAGTACAGTCTGCGTCCATATCTGTCTGAAAGGTACTGGGCAACCGGGATCTCATTTGCAGGATCTTCAGTCAGGGAAACCCTTATGGTGTCGCCTATCCCTTCGGACAGAAGGGCTGAAATGCCGACTGCGGACTTGATTCGTCCTGCATCGCCGTTTCCGGCCTCGGTTACACCGAGGTGGAGAGGAAATACGACGCCTTTTTTCTGCATCTCATTGGCCAGCAGGCGGTAAGCTTCCACCATAACAAAAGTGTTAGAGGCTTTCAGGGAGACAACTACGTTATAAAAGTCGTTCTCTACGCACATATCCAGCCACTCCATCACGGCTTCCTTCATTGCCAGAGGTGTGTTGCCGTAGAGATTGGTGATCCTCTCTCCCAGTGAACCGTGGTTCAGTCCTATCCTTATTGCTGTGCCGTTCGCCTTGCAGACTTCTACAAGCCTTGCGAACTGCTCACGTGCCTTCTGGTGGTCTTTATGGAAATTTCCAGGATTGATTCGTACTTTTTCCACCACCTCGGCCACTGCAATTGCAATCTCTGATGAGAAATGCACGTCAGCCACAAGGGGAGTGTCTATACCTCTTGAACGAAGCTCTTCCTTGATCTTGCGCAGACTCTCTACCTGTCCCAATGAAGGAACAGTCAGTCTTATAAGCTGGGCTCCCTCTTCATAAAGTCTTACGCATTGCTCTACCGATGCTTCTACATCTGATGTGTGCGTGTTGCACATTGTCTGGACAACAATGGGATTGCAACCACCTATGATTACATTACCGACTTTAGTTTCCCTCGATTCCATATACCAATTCTTTTGCTTCTTTCTTTAATGCTGCCTTTGTCTTACCTGTTCGTTTGCTTATCTGATAATGAACACCTGCTGATACTATCAGGTTCATCGGATAGGCATACCTATAATAATACTGGCTTGCGTGATCAGGTTCGTAGATAGAAGAAAGAGAGTGCTTGTAAGAAACATTGAAGTGCACTTCTATAGGGTCGAAGACCAGGGCCATACCGACTCCACCCTTGATTCCGTAGTCTATTCTTCTGTCTGTGTCTATGAAGGAATACTCCACATCCGGCTTGACGGATCCGGTCTTTCCCGGGAAGCGATGGATTCCGAGGCGGTAGCCGCCGAAGAATCCTACCTCCGCCATAATCTTGAAGTTCCACGAATCGATGTGCACCTGGAAGAGCATAGGTACCTCAAGTACGTCCATTATGGCTTTTTCTGCTCCTTCTATCTTGTAGGTGTAGTCATATTCCTCGTCATACTTGAACTGATAGCCTTCCTGAGCGTAGAATACTCCGGCCTTCAGGGCAAAGAACGGCATACCGAACATCTGTCCGTATTTGGTGTAGGTCACACCGAAGTTCTTGGGAATGAACACCATATCCTGCTCCTGGCTTGGATTCCAGTAGATCTGGCTCAGCCCGGCTCCGTACTGTACGCCTATGAGTGAATAGTCGTTCACCACAAGGGTCTTCTTTACGGTCACAGTGTCCAGAAACTCGTCTGTGTAGGTCTCAGGGGCGTACCTGTTTGCAAGGCTTCCGAGGGATTCCTGAGCTGACGCAGATATATATGCGGATATGATCAATATTATCGTGATAAATCTTTTCATATGTCTTATTTGAACATTTCGATTATGTCGATCGATTGGTCGATTTCTGCCATTTCCGGTATGTCGATCAGGAATGTGCCGTCTTCAAGCTTATAGAAACGCACTTTTTCAGGCTGCCTGTGCTCGAGGAGGATACCGGTGTCGACGATTCCGTTCTTGTTCAGGTCCTCAGTGATTCTGATCGAGTACTTTCCGGCCTTCAGGTAAGGGAAGAGCAGAGTCTGGTCATCTTCGATGATGTACGAACGAAGTACTTTGTTGCGCTTCTCGTTGAGAAGGTCTACGATGTACTTGTTGTTTACATTGGTGAGTTCAAGTCTCATAAGGCTGAGTTTGTCGTCTTTAGGAAGGCTTACCTTCACCTCGGAACTGTCATTGTAGTGGCCGTTGATGTCCTTGAACTTTCTGTGCGGAATCTTCAGGAAGTACTCATAGCCCGGAAGAAGCTCTTCTGTAGGCCTTATTACGTACTTTCTGAGGTTGAGTGTGTCCTGCTCGACTGTGTACTTGCCGATGACCTCTTCCTGGCGAGGATTCAGGTAACGGAATGTAAGCGAGTCGAATGCATCTTCCACGATAGGGTACTGGAACTCCAGTGTGAAGCCATACTGCTCGACTGTTTCAGGCTGGGCGGTTACTGTGATTACCGCTGTTGTGTCCTCGTGCTTGATGTCTTTCTTTGAACTCTTGCCTATCAGCTTCCTGTTAGGGTTGAGAAGCTTGAATTCATCGGTGAAGAGGTTCAGCATACCGAGGGTGTCGGTCTTCATATACCTGACATTCAGGAACATAGTGTCCGGCTGCGGCTTAGGGTCGTTCACCCAGATCTCAAGGCTGTCCTGGAGAGGGTTGAACTGGGTTATTATCTGGTCGGCTGCGACGCCTTTGATCCAAAGTGAGTCAATCTGGGCATATGGAGCCATAAAGGTGATGTAGGCTGTCCTGTCGCCGACGCGCTCCTTGTTCACCACCATCTGCATACTTGGCTTCTCTCTGAATATGTTCAATTCGAATTCGCTCTTTCTTGCGAGGCAGTGTACGGTGTCAGTCATCTCATACTTCTGGAGCTCCGGAAGCGAGTCTGTGACCATCATAACAGGCCTGATAAGGGTGTCGATGAAAGCAACTTTCTCAGAATCAGGGTCATACATATTGTTGTTGTTCTCATCTATGATTGCATACATCCTGTAGACTGTGTCCTGGATATTTCTGAGGGCGAAGAAGCCCCATTCGTCGGTCTTCATAGCCGCGTCAGGGCGTTTCAGGAATATGGCAGAGTCAGCCTGGTCCTTATAGAGCATAACAGTAGCTCCCTTGAGAGGCTGGAGGGTGTTGCAGTCCTGCACGGTTCCGGTCACTACCATAGAGTCGATCCTGTCACCTGTCGAGAAGACAAGGGTGTAGCCCGGGAACTTATTGCCTTCGTTGTTGTCAACGATGGCATTTGTGAGGTCAAGGGTGTAAGTCTTGGCCGAATCCAGAGGGGATTCGAAGGTAATCACGACGCCTTTGCCCTTGAGCTTGTGCTTAGGAGCTTTCTCAAGAGGAGGGGACAGGAAGAGGCTCTTTGGGTCCTTCACCTGTACATATTCGTTGAAAACAATCTCAAGCTTTGTCTTTTCCCTTGGCACATTTATCTGTCCTAACGCGGGATAGACCTTGGTTATGACAGGAGGAATGGTGTCCTTGGGGCCTCCGGAAGGAGGAGTCGTGGTGTTCGCGCACGAATGCGAAAATATCATTACTCCGAGAATGATTGAAACCGGTATTGCCGGAAGCAGGTTCTGAAATATCTTCTTCATCTTTATATTCTTATATTTCGGCCCTTGAAATCGCCTGGATTCCCTCGACCTTGCTCATTTCGTTGATAATTGTTTCGACGTCGCCGGCCTTGTTGGCCTTGACTTCTATATATCCCTCGCACACTCCGTCCTCTGTGCCAAGATGGATGGTCTTGATGTGTACGTCGGTGATAGTGGATATATATCTCGTTATGTCGTGTAGTATTCCTATTCTGTCCAATCCTCTGAAATTCAGTCTGATACGTGATGTGTCCCTGAACTGGCTTCTTTTTTCCTTGTGCTCATCCTTGAGATGGTCCAGGATGAGGGCCTTGGCCTTTCTTGTCTTCACGAAGTCGAGCCATTCGCGTTTTGGCTTCTCTGTCTCGGCTGTGATGATCTCCACCTGGTCTCCTGTCTTGAGCTCTCGAGAGAGAGGGACAAGCTTGAGGTTCACCTTTGCTGCAATCGCCTTGTGACCTATCTGGCTGTGGATTGAGTAGGCAAAGTCGAGTGCAGTTGCGCCTTTTTCAATGCTTCTTTGCTCACCTTTAGGAGTGAAGACGAATATCTCGCTCTTTATCAGGTCGTTGTGTATCATATCCAGGAGGTCGAGGGCATTTACGTCCGGATTTACCAGGATTTCCTTTACCTGGACTATCCATTTATCTACCTCGTTCTGGCTCTTGTCTATGAAGCCGTCCTTCTTGTAGGACCAGTGGGCTGCAATACCTTTTTCTGCGACCTCGTGCATTCTGCGGGAGCGGATCTGGACTTCCACCCAGATGCCGGATCTGCTCATAAGGGTGCAGTGGAGCGCTTCGTAGCCGTTGTTCTTCGGGAAGTTCACCCAGTCCCTGATGCGGTCGGATTTGTATTTATACAGGCTCGTGATTATCGAGAATATGTGATAGCACTGGTCGCGCTCAGATTCCTTCGCGTCTTCCTGCGGGTCGAATATGATGCGGACGGCGTAGAGGTCGAATATTTCTTCGAAGCTTACGCCCTTTGTGTTCATCTTGTGCCAGATCGAGTACGGGGTCTTGACTCTTTTCTTTATTTCAAAGCGGAAACCGACATTTCTGAGGGCTTCCTCGATCGGTGCTATGAATTCATCGATCTCCTTTTCCTTGTCGATCACGTCCTTGTTGACCTTCTCGCTGATGGTATTATAGGCCTCAGGCTCGTTGTATCTCAGCCAGATGTCCTCCATTTCTGACTTCATTCCGTAAAGACCCAGACGGTGGGCAAGGGGAATGAAGACGTACATTGTCTCGCTGAGGATCTTCTTTCTCTTGTGCTCGGAGACGTACTCGATGGTCCTGCAGTTGTGGAGGCGGTCTGCCAGCTTGATCAGGACTACACGCACGTCGTCATTCAGAGTCAGAAGGATACGCTTAAAGTTTTCTGCCTGCATACTTTTCTGGCGGGCCTTGTCTTCGTTGTCAAGGACAGTCTTGATCTTGGTGAGTCCTTCCACGAGGGTGGCCACTCTTTCGCCGAAAAGGTTCCTGATGTCGTCTATGTTGTAGGCTGTGTCCTCTACCACGTCGTGCAGAAGTGCGGCGACTATCGACTTATAGCCCAGGCCGATAGTGCTTACCACAATCTTTGCGACAGCTATCGGATGGAGGATATATGGGTCGCCGGAGCGTCTTCTTACGCCCTTATGTGCCTCGTTGGCAAAGTCGAAGGCCTTCTGGATCATATCCAGCTCCGACTGGTCGGTACAGCGCTTCCTTGCCGCCTCCTTGAGGTCGGCATATTCTCTCGCTATCACTTCGTAGTCGCGTTGTCTGAACCCTGATGCTGCCATATTTATATATTCCTTAATCTTCTATGTTATAATTATCTACGTGCTGGAAGGCATACGAAAGTTCTGCTCCTATGAGGATGATGAACCAACCTATGTTTATCCAGGTCATAAACAGAGGGATTGCTGCAAACACTCCGAATATGCTGTTCAGTCGGGTCATTATGACCTGTGTTTCAATGTATATATATTGAACCACTGTGAAGCCTATCCCTGAAAATATGGCGGCTCGGAGGGCGTTGGCGTAGTCTACGTCAGCATTGGGGATGAACTTGTACATCGCCGAGAAAGTGAATGTCACCGCGACTCCGAACACCACCCAGGTCAGGAGTGTCTTCACTGCGCCTAATGCTTCAAGGTCCAGGCCAAGGTAGTCCAGACTGTTCGAATAGACGATAGATCCGGCAAAGAAGACCATCACTACAAATGGTGCTATGATGAGCATACCTATGATGATGGACAGACGCTTGACGATCTTTCTTGGCTTCTGTACCATCCACACGTTGTTGAAGACCTTTTCAACCGACAGCATCATCCAGATCACCACAGAGATGAAGAACAGGGAACTTATAAGTCCGAGTGCGCTGCTCTGGGATGAGGCTATGATGTTGTCTGCAAAGCCGAGGACGGTCTGGATGATCTCGTGGCTGTTGTCAAAGTAGGTATACAAGAGTTCCTTCAGCTTGTCGGTGAGGCCGAAACCTCCTGTCACGACGAAGGCAATGGCGATGAACGGCACCACTGACATTGTGCTGAAAAAGCTAAGCGCAACTGCCTGGAAGCCGATCTTCTCGCTGGAGAAGGTCTTGATGGTGATCATCATCACCTTCAGGTACTTTATGAAACGTGCCCTGGCCTTGGAGAGTTCTTCCAATTCCATAGCCCAGATCTCTGTACTGAAGAAGTCCTTGAGTTTTCTTGTGCGTCTGCGGAGTCCCATTACTGAAGTTTTGACATAAATCTTTCAGGGTCGATAGTGAAGCGCTCGTGCTCGCCTTCGCCGATAAGGCCCTGTGCGTCGCTGACGCTGACTTTATATACGAGTCTTCTGCCCTCTACGAGAGTCAGCTCCGCCCTTGCCGTCAGCTCGGTTCCTACCTTGCACGCCCTCAGGTGGCTGATGTTGACCTTAGTGCCGACGCTCTGGTGGCCGTACTGCTCCGCGAGCCTGTAGGACACGAGTTCCATCAGACATATCATCGATGGGGTAGAGTAGACCGGGAGTCCGCCTGATCCGAGCACTTCTGCTGTTTCGTTTTCTGACACGATGTGTGTCATTTCGTATGTGTCGCCTGCTTTCATATATACCTGATTCTGTTTTCTTTCTTGTGTCTGATTCTATTCACGGCCTATTGGATCATTCCGTTGAATGTTTCTTCGTCAATTATCTGTATTCCAAGTGTTTCCGCCTTCTTTATCTTCTCCGGGCCCGGCTTTTCACCTGCCAGGAGGTAGCTTGTCTTGCCGCTTATCGAGCCGCTGTTCTTTCCGCCGTGGGCTGTTATGAGTGCCTTCATTGCGTCGCGGGAGATCGAGAAGTTGCCGGAGATGACGATGGTCTTTCCTGCTAGGGTTTCCGAAAGTTTTTCCGGCAGGGAGTCCATCTCGAACTTGAGTCCGGCCGCTTTCAGACGGCTTATAGTCTCTAGGTTGTCAGCGTTCTGGAAATATTCGTATATGCTTTCGGCCACTACGTCTCCGACTTCGTCTACGTTCATAAGATCCTGGAGTGATGCCTTTGCGACTGCGTCGATGTTGGCGAAATGTGTTGCCACGACCTTTGCCTTTGTCTCTCCGACGTACCTGATTCCGAGGGCATAGAGTACTCTGTCGAAGCTTACTTTCTTTGAGTCTTCAAGGCTGGCGAGGAAGCGCTCAGCTGATTTTTCCTTCCATCCGTCAAGTGTCAGAAGGTGCTCCTGCGTGAGTTCGTAGAAGTCTGCGATGTTCCAGACAAGGGCTTTGTTGTAGAGCTGCTCTATGGTCGCGTCACCTGCAATCACGTTCATCGCCTTGCGGCTGAGGAAGTGTACCAGGCGTCCTTTGATCTGGGTAGGACAGCCGGTCTGGTTGGGACAGAAGGCCTTTGCTTCCTCTTCGTCCCTTATGAGAGGTGTGCCGCAGTCAGGGCAGTTCTGGGGAAAGTGAGGCAGGACTACATCAGCTTCGCGTCTGCTGAGTTCGACTCCGGTGATCTTTGGTATGATCTCTCCTCCTTTTTCGACATAGACGTAGTCTCCGATGTGGATGTCGAGGATCTCCATCTGGTCTGCATTGTGGAGGGAGGCTCGCTTGACTACCGTGCCGCTGAGCTGGACAGGTTCAAGGTTCGCTACCGGTGTCACGGCTCCTGTGCGGCCTACCTGGTAGTCTATGCTCAGGAGCTTGGTAAGAGCCTGCTCCGCCTTGAATTTGTAGGCTACTGCCCATCTTGGGAACTTGGCTGTGTAGCCCAGTTCTTCCTGATAAGGCAGTTCGTTTATCTTTATGACGATTCCGTCTGTGGCAAACGGAAGTGTTTTGCGTTCTGTGTCCCAGTAGTTTATGAACTTTTCGATCTCTTCGATGTCTTTGCACACCTTTCTCTTGTCTGAAACAGGAAGTCCCCAGCTCTGGGCTGCTCTGAGGGCCTGGTCGTGGGTGTGGAACGGGAGATCTTCGCCGAGGATGTGGTAGAGGGTGCACTCCAGACCTCTGTTTGCAACCATCTTGCTGTCGATGAGCTTGAGGGAGCCGGAGGCTGCATTTCTCGGGTTTGCAAACGGCTGTTCCTCTTCGCTTATCCTCTCTTCGTTCAGACGGTCGAAGGCTGCCCAAGGCATATATATTTCTCCTCTGATCTCAAATTGCTCTGGCCAAGGCTCCGGCTCTGTGAGGGTCGGGATGAAGCCTTCCGGTGTCTTGAGTTCCTGTGGGATGTTGCTGATGCGCTTCACGTTTTCGGTAACGTCGTCTCCGACTTTGCCGTCACCGCGTGTCAGCGCCTTGACCAGCTTTCCGTTTTCATAAGTAAGGCATATGGCTGTGCCGTCGAACTTGAGCTCGCAGCTGTAGGTGAAGGAACCGCCTATGGTCTTTACCGCTCTGTCAGCGAACTCCTGGACTTCTGTGATGTCGTAGGTGTTGCCCAGGGAGAGCATAGGGTAGCGGTGAGGGTGCTGCTCGAATTCTTTTTTCGGCTTTTCGGCTTTTCCTCTTTTAGTTTTTGCAGTTGCCTCTGTTTTGGGAGTTGCTGCCCCTGTTTCAGTAGTTGCTGTGTCTGCCGGCTGGAAAAGGTCGCTTCCTACTGTCTGGGAAGGGGAGTCCGGTGTGATGTACTCCGGATACTCCCTTTCCAGAGCCTCGAGCTCTTTGAGGAGCATATCGAATTCGTAGTCGCTCAGCGTGGGAGAGTTCTCCACATAGTACTTTCTGTTCGCCTCCGTGAGGATTTCCTTCAGTTCTTGTATTCTTATGTATGCCTGTGCCTTCTCCATAGTTGTAAAAATCTTACAAAAGTACTCATTTCCTGCGACATCTGCAACTAAGGATTAATAGATACGGGCACATCCATATTTTATTGGGATATATTCGAAAAAATCATATATTTGCAGATTGCAAAATGAAACATTCAACATTATAGTATAACTTAAAATCAAGAAAAAATGAAAGACGCAGTTATCATCCTTTGTGGTGGCGGCCCGGCTCCGGGAATGAACTCAGTTTCAATGAGTGTCGCTAAGACATTCCTTACAAAGGGATTCCGTGTGATCGGTCTCCACGGTGGTTATTCAGGCCTTTTCAGCAAGAACGCACGCACTGAAGACATCACTTTCTTCATCGCTGACCGTTACTTCAACAGAGGTGGTTCTTACCTCGAAATGAGCCGCTTCAAACCTACTGACGCAGACTTCGAGAACAACTTCAACCTTGACCTCTTCAAGGATAACAATATCAAGCTTCTTGTAACTATCGGTGGTGACGACACAGCTTCTACAGCTAACCGTATCTCTAAGTTCCTCGCAGCTAAGGGTTACCCTATCGCAAACATCCACTGCCCTAAGACTATCGACAACGACCTTCCTCTTCCAGCAAATGCGCCTACATTCGGCTACAACTCTGCAAAGAACGAGGGTGCTCACCTCGCACGTACAGTTTACGAGGATGCACGTACATCAGGTAACTGGTTGGTAATCTCTGCAATGGGTCGTACTTGCGGAAGTCTTGCTTTAGGTATCGGTGAGGCTACTCACTGTCCTATGACTATCATCCCTGAGATGTTCAACAAGACTGAAATCTGCCTCGACAAGGTGGTTAAGCTTTCTATCTCAGCTATCCTTAAGAGAAAGGTTATGGGCGTTAACTATGGTACTATCGTAGCTGCCGAGGGTCTCTTCCACGAGTTCAAGGCAGAGGAGATGGAGGCAGCAGGCGTACACTTCTCATATGATGATCACGGTCACCCAGAGCTTGGTAAGGTTTCTAAGGCCGTCCTCTTCAACGACCTCCTCGAGGCTGAGTTCAAGAAGATCGGTCTTAAGGTTAAGAGCCGTCCTGTTGAGATCGGTTACGACGTACGTTGCCAGGATCCGGTTGCTTATGACCTTACTTACTGCACAGAGCTTGCAATGGGAGTTTACCAGCTCTATAGCGAGGGCAAGACAGGCTGTATGGTTTACGTTGACTCATACGGAAACGTATCTCCACTCTACCTCGCAGACCTCCAGGACCCTACAACTGGCAAGATCCCGCCACGCGTAGTAGACATCAACGCCGGTACAGCACAGAACTACTACAAGTACATCGCTCACTACGTGACTGAGGCTGACTACGAAGCAGTCCGCGCTCTCGGCATCGAGAACCCTGAGGCTTACGACTTCAATAAGATTCTCAACTGGTAATTCTTCTGACACAACGCACCGGTTCCCATCTGGGGACCGAGTGCAAAAACATAGCGAAAGTGCTCGCGGTCCCCCGAAATTAAAGGGTACCGCGAGCACTTTTCCTATAAAAATGCACTCGGCTGTTTGCTTAATTAATGTCCCTGCAACCTGTTGATTTCGTTCTGCAGGTTGGCTAAGAATCTACCGGCGTGGGCTCCGTCCATCTGGGTGTGGTGGAACTGGAATGAGAGTGTCAGAGGTATCCTTCCTGAATTGCTGCAAAAGTAGCTATGAGCGCTACGATCGCTATGGGAATGATGTGCCAGCTGATTGTCGGGACTGTAAGGAATAACAGGACTCCGGTCAACTTATTGGCTATAGTATGAGGGAAGCAAAATTTTTTGATGATGATCAAGGATGATATCTGATTGACAATCTTGATGATGACGATTGTTCC
>JAFVOX010000020.1:0-45655 GCA_017505605.1 Bacteroidales bacterium | reverse complement strand
GTAGCAAATCTACATCTTAACTCATCTATATACGGTCTTTCAGGACCGCATTACAACCACGGAAGCCCGTTGCGTATTAAACAATCTACCAACGAATTGCATTATTTCCCAATTTCCTGCCTTTTTCTCGCGAGTTCTTCCTATCTTTGTGGGTTTGAAAAGGAGAGTTATGAGAAATAAGATATCTATTATTCTAGCCGCAATGATGCTTTCTGTCCTGAATGCCTCAGCAATCAGCAGGGAAGCACTTATGACTACTGATGCCTTCAAGAAGTGGGACGGTGACAAATATTCGATGATGATTCATTTCGGCCTATATTCACACCTTGGTGGAGAATGGAACGGCACTCCTATAACAAATGCTGGAGGTGAGATGATTCAGTCAGCAGCAGGTATATACTATGACATCTACGAAGAAATCGCCGATGAGTTTGATCCACGAGGGTTCGACGCAGATGCAATAGTTCAGACAGCTAAGAAAGCTGGTATGAGATCAGTCATCTTCACAGCCAAACACCACGACGGTTTCTGCCTGTTTGACACCGAAACTACTGAATTCAACAGTGTCGACGCAACAGCTACCGGCAGAGACTTCGTAAGGGAAATGGCAGAGGCGTGCAGAAGAGAAGGCCTGAAGTTCGGCCTTTATTTCTCTCTCCTGGACTGGCATTCTCCATTCAGCGGACGAATGTCAAGCCACAATGCAGACAGGATACCTGAAGCTCTTCACAGTCAGAATCTGGCTCAGATCTATGAACTGATACTCAAATACGGGGACATTTCCGAGTTCTGGTTCGATATGGGATCGCTCACACCGGAACAGAGCCAGGAAGTATATGACCTTGTCAAGAGATTCCAGCCTACCTGTATGGTAAGCGACCGCCTTGGTAATGATTCGTTCGATTTCGCCGTGACACCTGAAAACATATGCCATCATCTGGACAACCCTTGGCAGAGCCTTGCACCTATGTTCGAAGGCACCTGGGGATGGAGGAGCTGGGAGGAGAAAGGTAAGGTCAGCGAAAAGGCGGCAGCTAAGCTCAAGGCTCTCACCTACACCGTGTCACACGGAGGTAACTACATTCTCAACATCGGTCTTGACAGCAACGGACAAATCGAGTCGTTCGAGGAGGAAGTCCTGAAGCAGATCGGCGGATGGCTCGAGAAGAACGGCCAAGCAATATACGACACAGCACAGTCCCCCTTCGAGGAAGATTTCACCTGGGGAAACATAACAGTCAAAGACAAGACTATCTATCTCATACTCAGCGGAGAGTACCCATCAAATGGAGAGATCATCCTTCCTCTTCTTAATGGCAACAAGATGGACAAGTGCAAGGAAACGACCTTCAAGAACACAAAGAAAGGTACGACTGTCAAGGTCAGACAGGAATGGTTCTCGGACAAGAACAACATCAAGATCCTGGAAGCCACCTACAAATACAAGGTCCAGTCACCGAACAAGATGCAGACACACCGTAAGGGTATCATTCTTGACAGGAACAATGCCTTGATCGAGCACAGTCACTCCGGCTTTGACTACTACACCAGCTACAGAAGCGAGACCGGCTATTCCTGGTCGATCAACAGAAGCCAGATCAGGAATCTGCACATATTCTACTCTAAGGAGTCTCTCGGAAAGACTGTCATTCTGACGACAGAAGGAAAGGAGACAAGTATCAAGCTCGACAAGACTGTATCTGCTGAATTGAACTACCTGGACGTGGATGCAAGAACAGAACAGAGGATCACAGAAATGTCTTTCTGCAAGATTCCGGACCGGATGTTTGACACAGACCTTATGGACATCTTTGAGGAGAACCGCAGTCTTCTGAAGGAGTGCACTACCGAGGATCTTCGCGGAATCAAGGTAAGGCCTATGCAGAGCGTCATTGTGAAAGGAGTGATCAACGCTACCAAAGACGGTTACAAGATGATCGAAATTGAGGCTGGCAACGGTGTGGAGGTTGTACTCAACGGCCAGACAGTGATGAAGCATATGAATCCATACGGCACACAATCCCGCAAGGAGTCCGTACTCCTGAAGCTCAAGAAAGGCAGGAATGAGATAATCCTCCGTTCATACAACCGCTTCGAAAGCAAGATGGACTGCTACCTGGGTCTGGATCCGAAACAGTTCCTGTACCGCAAGACAGTCAATCTCGGCAAAGGCAAAGGCAGCAAGAGCATAAAGCTGTGGTATGGTCCGGAAAGCTCGCCGCACCACGAAGCCGAAATGCACAACTTCATAGTATTGACCAAATCAGAATAATTAAATAAAACACAGTATAAGATGAAAAATTTTGTAGAGGAACTCAGATGGAGAGGTATGATCCAGGACATTATGCCCGGCACTGAGGAAAAACTTATGGAAGGCCCTACAGCGGCCTATGTAGGAATCGACCCTACAGCTGACTCGCTCCACATCGGACATATGGTCGGCATTATGATACTCAAGCACTTCCAGAACTGCGGCCACAAGCCTATCGCCCTTGTAGGAGGCGCAACAGGTATGATCGGTGACCCTTCTATGAAATCGCAGGAGCGCAACCTCCTTGACGAGGAGACCCTTAACCACAACGTGGCAGGCATCAAGAAGCAGCTTTCTATCTTCCTTGACTTCGAGTCTGACATCGAGAACAAGGCTGAGCTCGTAAACAACTACGACTGGATGAAGGGCTACTCTTTCCTCAACTTCGCACGCGACATCGGAAAGCACATCACAGTGAACTATATGATGGCAAAGGATTCAGTGAAGAAGAGACTCTCTTCTGAGTCACGCGAAGGTATGTCATTCACCGAGTTCACTTACCAGCTCCTCCAGGGCTACGACTTCCTTTACCTCTACGAGCACAAGGGATGTACCCTCCAGATGGGCGGAAGCGACCAGTGGGGCAACATCACCACAGGTACAGAGCTCATCAGACGCAAGCTCGGCGGCGAGGCATATGCCCTCACCTGCCCGCTCATCACAAAGGCTGACGGCGGAAAGTTCGGTAAGACAGAGAGCGGCAACATCTGGCTCGATCCGGAGCGCACTTCCCCTTACCAGTTCTACCAGTTCTGGCTCAACGTGTCAGACGCTGACGCTCAGAAGTACATCAAGATCTTCACTATGCTCACCAAGGAGGAAGTGGAGGCTGCCGTAGCTCAGCACCTTGAGGCACCTGAGCGCAGGGAGCTCCAGAAGCTCCTTGCAAAGGAAGTGACTACAATGGTACACGGCGCACAGGAGTACGAGAACGCAGTTGCAGCTTCACAGATGCTCTTCGGCAACGCCACAAAGGACGCTCTTATGGGTCTGGATGAGAAGACATTCCTCGCAGTGTTCGACGGTGTCCCTACATTCGAGGTACCTGCTGAGAAGTTCCCTCTCGGAATCATTGACCTCCTTGCAGCTGAGTCACAGGTGTTCCCTTCAAAGGGTGAGTGCCGCAAGATGATCCAGGCAAACGGCGTAAGCATCAACAAGGAGAAGGTGGCTGACATCAACGCCCAGATCGGCAGCGAGTCATTCATTAACGGCAAGTACATTCTCGCACAGAAGGGCAAGAAGAACTACTTCATCATCAAGATTGCATAATGGAAAAAACAGGTGAAAGCACAAGGCAGCTCAAGGTTGCCAAGGAGATACAGAAGGTGATGGCGGAGATCATCCGCAGCAAGGGTATGGCAGCCTTCGGAGGCGCTCTCGTCTCTGTAAGCGGCGTAAAGGTCAGCCCAGACCTCTCTGTAGCAAAGATCTATGTCAGCGTGTTCCCGTCAGACAAGGCTGAGGCCGTGATGGGAGCGCTTGAGGAGAACGGAAAGGCGCTTCGCGGCGAGCTCGGCGGCAAGATGGGCAAGCAGCTGCGCATTGTTCCGGAGATCATCTTCTACCTCGACAGCTCTCTCGACTACGTGGAGCACATCGAGGAGCTTCTCAAGAAGTAAGGAATATAGTACAACAGGATGAGGCTGGCTCCCTTCATAGCAGGACGATACCTTTTCGCCAAGAAGTCACACAATGTGATCAACATCATTTCGGCGATAAGCGCCATCGGTATGGCAGTAGGTACAGCAGCCCTCATCATCATATTGTCAGTATATAACGGGTTCGACTCGCTCGTCAGGTCTATGATGAGCAACGTCGAACCCGACCTTATGATTACCCCTGCCCAAGGCAAGGTGTTCGTTCCCGAAGGTGAAGTATATGACTGGATATACGACCAGCCTTCGGTAAAGAATATGTGCACAGTGCTGCAGGAGCAGGTTTTTGTCAATTATGACGGGCAGCAGGGCATAGCCCTGGCCAAAGGTGTCGATTGGATATATGAGGAGGAATCCCCTATCAGAGACTACGTCCTGAACGGAGACTTCACCCTCCACAAAGGCGACATCCCGATGGCGGCGGTAGGCGCCGGCCTGGCATATTCAATGAATATAAATCCACGGTTCATCTCCCCTATCGAGCTATTCTACCCGAACAGGAAGGACAAGATCTCGATGTCCAATCCTCTTGCATCTGTGGAGATAGTCCACCTGTGGCCATCCTGCACATTCTCCATCAACACAGACGTCGACAAGGAACTTATGATCGTTCCGATAAAGACTATGAGGGAGCTGCTGGAGTACGATCAGGAGGTTTCTGCCGTGGAGATAAGGGTTGTCGAGGGAACTGACAGCAAGGAAATAAAAAGGCTCCAGGACGAGATCAGCTCACGTCTTGGAGACGGTTTCAAGGTAAAGGACCGCTTCCAGCAGAACGAGTCGCTGTACAAGATGATAAAATATGAGAAGGCTGCCATATATATGATCCTCATATTTGTCATCATCATCATATCCTTTAATATATTCGGCAGCCTTACAATGCTCATAATCGACAAGAAGGGCGACATCGAGACCCTCAGAAGCCTCGGCGCTGAGGATAAGCTCATCAGGAATATATTCATACTCGAGGGATGGATGATCTCCCTGGCGGGACTGGCCGGCGGTCTTGTGACTGGCATCGGCTTTGCGCTGGCGCAGCAGCAGTTCAGATTCATAAAAATGCCCGGACAATTCCTTGTCCAGGCATATCCTGTAATCCTTTCTTGGAGTGATGTCCTTCTCACTGCTGCCGGCGTGGCTGTAATCGGCTATCTAATAGCACTGCTTCCTGTGGCTGCGATGAAGAGAAAGTCCTGATTATTCCGCTTTCTTGAGTGTCACTTCAGTCTGTCCGACAAATTTTCCATAGTTCCAGGATTCGAGACTCTGTTCGACCTGCTCCATCTTCACCTTCACTGATTTTGTCTGGAAGAGGCCTCCGTTGGATTCTCCATCCATATCCTTGAACTTCAGATTCATTTCATCACGCGGGAACATTGTTCCTTCAATAAAGAATTTACCGTCCGAGCCCGTGTACAGGGTGTCCGGACTCAGAAGAGTGTCATCATAGATGACTGCTATTCCACCAAGCGGAGTGCCCTGTTCGTCTGCAACCATTCCCTTGATCTCGAATTCCGCGTGCGGCGTACCGAACTCGCCCATCATATCAGCCGAGCAGGCTGATACAGCTGCGAGCACAGTCGCTGATGCCAAAATTTTAACTGTCGATCTTTTCATATATTCTTTTCAAGCGCATTAAAGATGCACCCGTACTTGGAAAGGTTGCAGATGTAGGGATTATTTTGTCTTTATATATTCGTGAATAGCTGCAGCAGCCTTTCTTCCCGCACCCATTGCCAGGATCACTGTAGCTGCTCCAGTCACTGCGTCGCCTCCCGCGAACACTCCTTCGCGAGTAGTCGCACCATTCTCATCTGCCACAATACATCCGCGGCGGGTCACATCCAGTCCTCCTGTTGTCTTTGCGATGAGAGGATTAGGGGATGTTCCCAGAGACATAATGACTGTTTCTGTCTCGATCTCGAACTCTGAGCCAGGCACAGCGACAGGGCTTCTGCGACCGCTTTCATCAGGCTCGCCAAGCTCCATTCTTATGCATTTGACAGCGCGTACCCAGCCTTTCTCGTCAGCAAGGATCTCTACCGGATTGGTGAGCATTGCGAAGTTGATTCCCTCCTCCTTTGCGTGGTGCACCTCCTCACGTCGTGCAGGGAGCTCAGTCTCTGTACGACGGTAGACGATTGTTGTCTCAGCTCCAAGACGAAGGGCTGTGCGGGCTGCGTCCATTGCGACATTTCCGCCTCCTACTACGACTACCCTCTGTCCTGCGTGGATAGGAGTCATATAGTCGTCGCGATAAGCCTTCATAAGATTGTTGCGGGTAAGGAATTCGTTTGCAGAGAAGACTCCATTGAAGTTCTCTCCAGGGATGCCCATAAACTTAGGAAGACCTGCTCCCGAGCCGATGAACACTGCATCGAATCCTTCCTCATCCAGAAGGCTGTCCACAGTGATGGTACGTCCTGCAATCACGTTTGTCTCTATCTTCACTCCGAGTGCCTTCACTGACTCGATCTCCGGAGCCACCACCTTGTCCTTTGGAAGGCGGAACTCAGGAATACCATACTCAAGCACTCCTCCCGGACGGTGAAGAGCCTCAAATATAGTAACCTCGTAGCCGAGCTTTGCAAGGTCAGATGCGCAGGCAAGACCTGCAGGGCCGCTTCCGATGACTGCTACCTTGTGGCCGTTTGCCGGCTCGATCTGCGGCTTCACTCCGCCGTTTTCACGGCTCCAGTCAGCCACGAATCTCTCGAGCTTGCCGATGGCCACCGGCTCGCCCTTGACGCCGAGGATACAACTGCCCTCGCACTGAGTCTCCTGCGGGCACACTCGTCCGCAGACCGCAGGAAGAGATGAATCCTTAGCTATGATTTCTGCCGCAGCAGTAAAGTTGCCTTCTGCTACCTCAGCGATGAAATTAGGAATGCTGACGCTTACCGGACAAGCCGCAACGCAACGCGGGTTCTTGCAGTGGAGGCAACGGGTTGCCTCGAGCATAGCTTCCTGCTCATTGTAGCCGTAGCACACTTCTTCGAAATTAGTGGCGCGCACCTTAGGATCCTGTTCCCTTACCGGTACTCTTGGAATCTTGTTTGCCATTATCTTCCCCTCCCTATTCTGCATTTATGATGCTCGTTGGCATCTGTCTCTTCTCTCTTGTACATTGTCTGACGACGCATCGCCTCGTCAAAGTCCACGTCGTAACCGTTGAACTCCGGACCCTCTACGCAAGCGAAGCGGGTCTTGCCTGCAACTGTCACACGGCAGGCTCCGCACATTCCTGTGCCGTCCACCATAAGGGTGTTCAGGCTGACGATGATAGGAAGCTCGAGCTTCCTGGCAGTGAGTGTAGCGAACTTCATCATAATCATAGGTCCGATGGCTACTGCCTGGGTATATTTCTTACCCTCCTCAAGAATCAGCTTCTCAAGTCTTGCTGTCACAAGGCCCTTGAATCCCACTGAGCCGTCGTCGGTGCAGAGGTAGAGGTTGTCGCAGACAGCCTCCATCTCCTTTACATATATCATCAGGTCTGCTGTCTTTGCGCCGATGATCACGTCGACTGCGACTCCCCTTTCGTGGAGCCACTTCACCTGCGGATATACAGGCGCTGTACCGACACCTCCCGCGATGAAGACATATCTCTGAGCCTTGAGTTCCTCCTCAGACATCTCTATGAACTCGGAAGGGATGCCGAGCGGGCCGACTACGTCGGCGAAGCACTCGCCTTCCTCATATGAAATGATCTCCGATGAAGAAGCACCTATCTGCTGTGTTACTATTGTAATTGTACCGGCATCCTTATCATAGTCACTGATAGTCAAAGGGATACGTTCTCCCTTCTCATCAGCGCGGACAATAAGGAACTGTCCTGGGTTTGCTGCCTTTGCAAGGCGTGGAGCCTCGACTTTCATCCTGCATATTGTAGGAGTCAGCATTTCTTTCGAAACGATCTTGTACATTTCAGTCAGTTAAAAGTTGGTAAAGATTCCTTGTGGTATTAATGCTGGTGGTTGTGGCCTTCGTGGCTGTGATCGTGGCCCTCTTGGCTGTGGTCGTGACCGCAGTCGCACGCTGCAGACACCTCGTAGCCGAGCTTCTTCATTGCAGCTGCAAGAGTCTCCTCAGATGTCTTCGAAGGGTCAAACTTGATGTAGACTGTTCCCTCCTCGAGAGAGACCTTGAGGTCCTTCACTCCCTTCTCGAAAGCGAGGTTCTCGTTTACTTTCTCTACACAGTTCTCGCAGTGGAGATTTACTGTCCAGGTAACTTCCTTGAGTTCGACCTTAGACTTCCTGCCTCTCTTCTGGTCTGCCGCAGAATCTGCTGCGAATGCTGATGAAACCGCCATTGCGGCAACGATGATGAATGCTAAAAACTTTTTCATATCTGTAAGTATTAAATTATCTGTTTAGGTATATACGGTTGTCCGGCTGCGCCGTTTGTTCTGATGGGTGCGGCTTACGCCTTCTTCCAGAGGGTGAACCTGAAGCCGGCGTGGCACTTGAAGCCCATAAGCGGTCCCCAGATGGCACTTGCATCAAACTGCGGTGCTCTCGGATTGTTCGCGCTGATGATAGGGCTAGGCTGGGTGAAGTTGGTGAGGTTCTCCGCACCTACATACACGTCCACGCCCTTGAATCGTCTTGTCACCTGTGCAAAGAGCATAGGGTACACCGGTGTGCGGCCGTTCTTGTAGAGGAGGTTGCCGTCGGCATCCTTCATATCCTCCATAAAGTTGTACACTCTGCACGAACCGTTGACTGAAGCAGTGAAGTCGAAGATCCATCTGTTGAGTCTTGCTGCATACTGGAGGTTGACCACTCCCTTGAAGCGGCTTGTCATCGGCTTCTCCACGAGGCCTTTGCCGTCGAGCTCTATCTTTGCATCAGTGTAACGGGCTGTAACTGTAACGTTGAATCTCTCAAAAGGATCCACGCTGAAGTCGAGCTGATAGTTGTCTGTGTATGAACGTCTTCCGTCAAGTGCGTAGAAGTCGATTGCGTTGTGGGTGCGCTCGTAGTCTACTACCATCTGCTGAGAGAAGACTGTCTTGAAGTAGTCAAAGCTGATGTAGGTGTTTGACGATGCTCCGAACGGGAGGTAATATGTGAGGTTTCCACCGAATGTCCACGCGTCTTCAAGCAAATGCTCGTTGTAGGCTCCATTGAATACCTTACCTGTAGAGAAGACTCCGATGTTATCTATCAGAGGTGTAGAGTACCTGATTCCGCGACCTCCGTTTGCTCTGAGCACTACAGATTCGTTAGGGGCATACTTCAATGTTGCTCTCGGAGAGAAACGTCCGGCTACCTTGCCGTCGTTCTGCTGATAGAAATCCTGGCGCAGACCGAGGATGGCTGTGAACTCCTCATTCGGTTTGAATGTGTACTCTCCGAAAAGACCGCCGTTCATAAGATCGGTTATGCCTTTGTCGGCTGCTGTGTTCTCACCGCGGTCTGTCCAGACTGTACGGCTGAAGTTCTCGTTGTAGCGGTCGAATGTTCCGCTGAAGCCGAGAGTGTACTGATGAACTTCGTTTGTCTGGTTCTGATAGATGAAGTTCATAAAGGCCGAGTGCTGGTCAGCGAGGTAGCTTGTAGCTCCAAAGTATGAACCGAGGTCCTGGTAGTTGTAGTCAGCGATGAAACCGATCGAGTGACTCTGATCCTCGCTGAGCGGAACTCCGAGCTTGAAGTAGCCGTTTACAGAACGGTTAGTGATGTCGGATCCCCAAGGCTGGTCTGAGAGGAGCTTGTAGGTGTCCTTGTTGTAGTAGATATCCTTGCCGTCTTCGTGAAGCATCTGACCTCCAAGACGGTTGTCCTGAAGTGCCCTCACTCCGAAACGGATCTGGAGTCCGCTCGGTGCATAGTAAAGCCAACGGTTGGCGAAGTTCAGCTGAAGCATCTTCGGGTCGTCAATAAAGCTGTCACCGTTCATATCGTGGGTGTCGTAATTTCCCGACACGTGTCCGAGGAGAACTGTGCTCCAGTTTTCATTGAGCTGCAGTGAAGAAGCCACATTGAAGTCAACCTTAGAGTCGCTCATCAGAGCTGCATTAAGGAAAAGAGGCTTCTCGTCTGTAGGCTTGCGATGTTCCATATTGATCTGACCTGTCATTGACTCCACACCGTTGATCACAGAGCCGGAGCCCTTTGCGATCTGGATGCTGTTGAGCCACTGGCCGGGAACATATGATAGACCGAACGGTGCAGAAAGACCGCGCATAACAGGGCGATTCTCATCCAGCATCTGTGTGTAGACTCCAGAAAGCCCCAGGAGGCGGATCTGGCGGGCACCAGTAACTGCGTCAGAAAAGCCGACTGTCACGCTTGCGGAGTTCTCAAAGCTCTCGGCAAGATTGCAGCAGGCCATCTTGCAAAGACCGGCGGCAGAAATCACTTCTGTCCTGATCTCCTTACCTTTCATAAGATAATTTCCCTCCTGACGCGACACAAACACAGCCGCGTCCAGGCTGTCAGCCCTCTCACTGTAGATGCCTGTAGTGTCAACTACGGCTCCATTCGCTCCCTGAACCTGAGCGTTCGCCATATTGGCCAGCGAGAAGAAAGCTGCAAATAAAATGAGTATTCTTTTCATCAAAACAAAACTTTTCATTATAACCCGCAAATATATGATTTTTTACGCAAATTTCAAATGTCCAATCCTTTACTCCCCATCCTCAAACCTCTCACAACGGTCAAAACAAACTACCGTTATGAGAGTTCCCGGACGCCAATAATCGACCGGCAGTATGGCAGCAGCGCAGATTCCAGGCGATACCGAGAAACATTTCACATTTTTTGTAGTATATTTGTAGTTCGTGCGTCTAAGTAGACATATTTCCGAAAACAATTAAATAAATATAGCATTATGAAAGATTTTTTGAAAATGATGTTTGCCTGCATCGCGGGCCTTCTTGTTTTCTGTGTCGCTGCATTCTTCCTTATGACAGCAGCACTCATCGGCATTGCAGCCGTCGGCGAAAAGCAGCCTGTAATGCCTCGTGAAGCAGTTCTCCAGATCAACTTTGACAACGTCACTCTGGCAGAACAGACCCAGGAGGCAGACCCTATCTCAATGCTTACAGGCGGAGAGATGTCAACTCCTCTCGGTATCTACAGCGCAATTACAGCCATCAATGCTGCAGCTGAGGATCCTGCAGTGAAGTTCATCTATATGAAACCGGACAATGTCAGCGGCGGACTCTCACAGATCGAGGAGCTCAGAACCGCCCTTAAGAACTTCCGCAACAGCGGCAAGGCCATCGTTTCGTATATTGAGAGCCCAAGCAATGCAGCATACTACCTCGCTTCTGTTTCTGACAAGATCTATATGACTGAGTACGAAGGAGGTATGAGTATGCTCAACGGACTTTCTTCACGTATGATCTTCCTCAAGGATCTCCTTGACGAACTCGGAGTGAACGTCCAGCTCATCCGTCACGGAAAGTACAAGTCAGCAGGTGAGATGTACATCAGAAACTCATCAAGTCCTGAGAATATGGAGCAGAACAAGGAAATGATCGATGCAGTGTGGAGCAGCTGGGCAGACGAAATGGCCCAGTCACGCGGCATCACTGCAGAAGCGCTCAACGCAATGCTCGACAACCTCGAGCTCAACTTCCCTACCGACTATCTCGAGAAGGGTCTCGTAGACGAACTCGTTACCCGCGAGCAGCTCCAGCAGAACCTCTGCAACCTCTTTGTTGTCGAGAACTTCAAGGACATCAAGGCAATCCAGCTTCCTGAATATGCAAAGCTCAAGAATGTTCCTAACCTCAAGGCCGATAAGAAGGTAGCTGTGATTTACGCAGAAGGAAACATCGTTGACGGCAACGGAAACGAGGATGTAGCAGGCGACAGATTTGCCAAAGTGATCTCTGATGTCAGAGAGGACGACGATGTGAAGGCTGTGGTACTCCGCGTGAACTCACCGGGAGGAAGCGTCCTTGCATCAGAAAAGATCAAGGCTGAGATCAAGCTCATCCAGGAAAAGGGCATCCCTGTAATCGCATCATACGGCGACTATGCCGCATCTGGCGGATATTGGATTTCTGCCGGCTGCGACCACATCATTTCAAACGCAACAACACTTACCGGTTCTATCGGAGTGTTCAGTATGATTCCTGACATCAGCGGCACCCTCAAGGACAAGCTCCACGTGAACCTCACTCCGGTAAACTCAAACAAGCACGCAGATATGCTCGGAATGACAAGGCCTCTCACAGCAGATGAGGTTGACTATATGCAGGCTTCAGTAGAGAGAATCTACACCAAGTTCACAGAGCTCGTTGCAGAAGGCAGAGAGATGACAGTCGCTGATGTAGACGCAATTGCACAGGGACGCGTATGGGCAGGTTCAGACGCTTTGAAGATCGGTCTTGTGGACGAGATCGGAACCATCGAGGACGCAATCAGATATGCGGCTCTCTCGATTGAAGGCGTAGAAAGCCTCAACGACGTACAGGTGGCCGAGTACCCTAAGCCACAGACTGCACTCGAGGCCATTATGGAGTCATTGATGGGAGGTGAGAATATATTTGCAGAGCTTCCTTTCGAAAGAGGCAAGGTCTACGCACGTATCCCTTACGACATCACAATCGAATAAACACCGTCAGCGCGTCACCGAGATACGGATGGCGCGCACGGTAGTCGAAACAACCTTATAGCGGTCATCGCTTCTGACTCCGAGCACAGCTGCAATATGGCCTTCCTGAGCCATAGAATCAGACACAGTGTCGACAAGAACGACAGCAGATGACTTCTTGACAGAATCATATTTAAGGTCAGCGAAAAGGTCGCTGACCTTTTTCTTTCCACGCATTCCAAACGGGACAAGCCAGTCTCCGTCGCGCCAGCGTCTGAGGACGAGCGGGAAGCGGAGCTTCTGCGCGTCGAAGAGCAGGATGCCTTCCGGCTGCTTCAGAGGCATATCCGAGGTCCAGTCTACTTCCTCAACAGTCACAACAGCGCCATTGAAATGATAGGTTCCGGCACAGCGTACCGGCATAATGTCCTCGACCTGAGCGCAAGGAACAACCGAAGCCGGACTTTCCGAAGGCTCCACCCTGAGATGCTCTCTCTCTGTAAAAAGAATATGCGTCTGCGACTCGAAGCGCTTTCCCGAAATGGTACGTCCTGAAAGAAGGAGGTTTTCCAACGAGGCAAGGACGGCGGAATTGAACCCGAAAGGTTCAAGGATATAATAAAGGATATACCTCCAGCGCGGAGCCGCCAGCAGAGCCGGCAGGCTGACGGTCAGCCTGTCCCCAGACCTTGAGACAATCTTTTCACTGGCCGCACGGCAGTAATCCTCAACAATGTCCAAAGCATCCTCAAAATAGGAGGCCTCACGGTTCAAAGTCCTTACAAATGAAGGATTTATGGATTCAAATATAGGGAAGACGTCATTTCTGAGCCTGTTCCTTTTATATTCCGACATAGCATTTGTGCTGTCCTCACGATAGCGCACCTTGTGAGCGAACGCATAGCCCTCGATCTGCTTGCGCGTACACTTGAGAAGAGGACGCAGAAGAAGGGCATCCGAACCTGGTGCGCAAGGAAGAGGAGAGGTCAGAGACATTCCTGTAACTCCCTTCAGGCCAGAACCCCTGAGCAGATTCAACAGCAGGGTCTCAGCATTATCATTGGCATTGTGAGCCACTGCAACCGCTTTGTAGCCGTGCTGTGAGCAGAGGCTGGCAAACCAGCCGTACCTTAGCTCCCGCGCAGCCATCTCAATGCTTATACCATTTTCGGAAGCATATTTTTCAGTATCAAATGAAGTTATATGCAAAGGCACCGAGTGCTCACGGGCCCACTCGGCAACCAGGGCCTCATCCCCGTCGCTTTCTTCGCCACGGAGATGAAAATTGCAATGCGCAACCGCAAAAGGCACCCGATCCTCCAGCGACTGAAAAAGATCTGCCATACACATAGAGTCGACGCCTCCGCTGACCGCAAGTAGCAGCACAGGGGCATCAGCAGAAAAGGCTGACCACTCGTTGATCAGCCCCTTCAGTTCTTCTATCGCTGCAGCAAAATTTCTTTGCATATATACGTCTGTTTTTAGATTTGCACTTCTGCTATTTACCTGTCAGAGTCCAAGTGAAACCGAACAGAAGTGACTGCTTGAACTGCACTCTCTGCTTTGTGAGTCCATCCACATCACTGTAGATCAACACCTTGTCGTCGTAGATCATATTAGTGGTGAAAGTGAGAGAGAAGTACTTTGCAAGTTTCCAGTCAAAGCGGTTATCCCAGTTCACACGGATGTCCTGAGCCTTGTCAAGGTAGTCCGAGAAAAGAACGATCTGAGAGGTGTACTTGAAGTTATCGTTTACATTCACAGCCACATCTGCCTTCAGCTGGGTACCGAACTCAAATCTCGAACTCTTGTAGTACTGACCGATGAGAGAAGGATCACCCGATGCCATATCTGCCTGGAACTTCTCCAGAGTCTCTGGAGACAAATTTTCCTCATCCTTATAGACTTTCTTCAGATCCATACCGTAATTTTTCCTCAAGTCCTCATTTCTGACGATAACAACACCTCCTGTGAGGGGGGCGAAGTTCAATGACAGCCATTTCCAAGGCTTGAGGTCAATACCGAGCGCAAGGTTTGTATATGCCGGAGCAAGAAAGCCGGACTTGACCTTGCGGGCATCCTTCCACAGGCTGATCTTATCCTTACGGTTAAGTTCCTCAAGACTTTCATATCCATCAGGAACAGCAGGGGTCAGATAATCATATCCGGTCGAGAACTGCGACTTGAAGTCGTAGTTGGCAGAGAACGAAAAGTTCCTCATCTCGGCATTCTTGTAACCAAGCTTGCTCTCGAGATAGATACGGTCGTCGCTCTTCTGAAGTATCGGTTTTGACGAAGCGTAGACAAAGCCATAATCCAGCTGAAGACGGTTGTTCCAGAACAGATCATTCTTCTTGTAGTTTGCGTTACCATCTACAAAAGCCTGAAGGGTAACTGTGTTGTCACCACCGGCAGCCCAATTTGTGAGCGTGGTCTGTCCGTACTTGATGTTGGTCTTCAGAGACTCTGTCCAGTAATCCGGCTTCTCCACTTCGGGAGCAGCCTCTGGAGCTGACACGGCAGCGGCAGCCGCTGACACGGCAACCTTCTGAGCATCAGTCAGTTCCTGTGCCACAAGCGACTGTGCTGAGCACAGAACTGCAGCACAGAAGCATATGGCAAACTTCTTTAACATATTCATATTTTCCTCAATTAGTAAGAGATTGCGAAAAGCACGCGGCGCTGTGACGGCTTGCCTGTGTAGATACACTTGCCTTCTTCCTCGCACACTGCGCTGTCCACAGGGATACAACGGATTGTAGCCTTTGTCTCCTCCTTGATCTTCTCCTCAGTCTCAGGAGTTCCGTCCCAGTGGCAGAGAAGGAAGCCACCCTTTGTGATCTCTTCCTTGAACTCTTCCCAGGTGTCAACCTTGCGGATGCTGTCATCACGGAACTTGAGAGCCTTTGCGTAGATGTTGTCCTGGATCTCGTCAAGGAGAGCTGCGATTCTGTCTGCAATTCCCTCCTGAGAGTATGAAGCCTTCTCGCAAGTGTCACGACGGGCAAGTTCTACTGTGCCGTTCTCAAGGTCACGTCCACCCATTGCAAGACGTACAGGAACTCCCTTGAGCTCCCACTCTGCGAACTTGAATCCCGGACGGAGAGTGTCACGGTTGTCGATCTTCACGCTGATGCCCTTTGACTCGAGCTCCTTCTTGAACTCGTACATCTTGTTGAGGATGCCGTTGTTCACAGCCTCATCCTTTCCTGTGATAGGAACCATCACCACCTGGATAGGAGCGAGCTTCGGAGGAAGCACAAGACCGTTGTCGTCGCCGTGAGCCATAATCAGGGCACCCATAAGACGGGTTGAAACTCCCCAAGATGTTGCCCACACGTACTCCTGCTTGCCTTCCTTGTTGGTGAACATCACGTCGAATGCCTTTGCGAAATTCTGGCCGAGGAAATGTGATGTACCTGCCTGCAGAGCCTTTCCATCCTGCATAAGAGCCTCGATGGTCATTGTGTCGAGAGCTCCTGCGAAACGCTCGTTAGGGCTCTTGTGGCCTACAACCACAGGTACTGCCATCCAGTTACGTGCGAAGTCAGCATATACATTTACCATCTTCATTGTCTCGTCAATCGCCTCCTGCTGTGTTGCGTGAGCGGTGTGGCCTTCCTGCCAGAGGAACTCTGCCGTACGGAGGAAAAGACGCGTACGCATCTCCCAACGCACTACGTTAGCCCACTGGTTGCAGAGGATAGGGAGGTCCCTCCAGGATGTCACCCAGTTCTTGTAGGTGTTCCAGATGATGGTCTCAGATGTAGGTCTTACGATCAGTTCCTCCTCGAGTCTTGCTGACGGGTCTACTACCACGCCGTTTCCGTTCGGGTCAGCCATAAGCCTGTGATGAGTCACCACTGCGCACTCCTTTGCGAAACCTTCCACGTGCTCGGCCTCGCGGCTGAGGAATGATTTAGGGATGAAAAGCGGGAAATATGCGTTCTGATGACCTGTTTCCTTGAACATCTTGTCAAGTACGTCCTGCATCTTCTCCCAGATTGCGTAACCGTATGGCTTGATGACCATACATCCTCTTACAGCTGAACGCTCTGCAAGATCTGCCTTTACCACGAGGTTGTCATACCACTGTGAGTAGTTGTCGGACCTCTTTGTTACCTCTTTTGCCATTGTATTTTTGTTTTTTATTGTTTTTATACCTATAATTGTATTTGAATGCAGCAGTCTGCGGAGCCGCCCACGGCGGTACAGTTATTGCATAACAAAACAGGTTGCGAAGATACGAAATTATTATAAATAAATAGGATAAATGACAATGAAAAAGAGTTCAACGCTACTTATTGCTGTCGCTCTGATACTGTCAGCCTGCGGAACAATGACGCAGGTAGCCTCAACAGGCAACGGACAGACCTATCAGGACGGAATCTACAGCAACACACCGGCGTTCAGGACAAGAGCGTCGAAGGAAACGGCCAAGGCGTCGACAGACTCTCTGGCAGAAGCCACAAAGGCATCTATGATCTACCTCTTTGGCGAGAAGAAGGACACAGTGATGATTCCGGAGAATATGTCTGCGATGATAAGATTCGACCAGCAGATGGGAGGTACAGTAGTGACAGTGGGAGAGAATCCGTACGACTGGAGATATGACCTGGAAAACAACTATGGCTATTATTACGGCCCGTACAGCATAGGCAGTTCGTGGTACTGGAGCAGACACTACAGTCCGTGGACAACCGGATCGTGGTACTACGGCACAGGCTATTACAGCCCTTGGAGATACAGCTGGTACGACCCGTGGTACTATGGCAGCTATGCCGGATGGTATGACCCTTGGCACATAGGATGGTACGATCCGTGGTACTACGGCGGATGGTACAGTGCCTGGGACCCTTGGTACCACCACAACTACTGGCATAACTACTATTATTATGCAGGATGGTACGGCGGATGGGATCCTTATTGGGGCCATCACCATCATCACCACCATCACGGAATCGTAGTGGACCCTCACTATAAGGACAGATGGCACGGCACAAGAGGCACCACAGGCGCTGACCGCGTATTCGCAAGCGGCACCAGCCTCAGAGGCGGAATAGGCAGCAGAAGCACTGTAAGCAGAAATGCGACAGTAGCCGCAGACAGGACCACCGCGACAAGAGGCGGCAGCTCGACAGGCAGGACCACAGCAACAAGAAGAGTCTCACAGACAGGCCAGGCAGCATCCTCGTCAATGGTTCAGAGAAGCACGGTAGCAAGAACGGCACCTGGAACACGAGAGAACAAGGTGACCACCAACAGCAAGCCAGCGACTTCGGCAGGAAGCACATCTACAGGAAGAACCGTCTCTGCAAGCCGTCCGGCAAGTTCACCTTCACGTGGCACCACATCCGGCAACTACAGACGCCCTGCAGGGTCGAGCAGCTCTACAGGAACGACTTCGGGCAGCTACGGCAGAAGTTCCTCAAACAGCTATAACAGAAATTCGTCAAGCTACAGCAGAAGCGGCTCATCGACATCATCGTCGTCTTCGTCAAGATCCAGCTTCAGCACGTCGAGCTCATCTTCAAGGTCAAGCTACAGCCCGTCCACCTCATCAAGATCAAGCTATAGCGGAGGCGGCAGCAGCTACAGTGGCGGCAGCAGCTACAGCGGCGGCAGCAGTAGCGGAGCCAGCAGAAGCGGCGGCGGTGCAAGAAGATAAAACAAGAAAAGCAGACTTATATATATAAAAGTATGAAAAAGACATTCATCACCATATTACTTTCGCTGGCGGCTCTCGGAGCCTCTGCTCAGAACGCATATGACGCACTGAACTTCAGCGAGAACGACTACGAGGGATCGGCCAGGACCGTGGCTATGGGCAACGCTTTCACAGCCCTAGGAGGCGACCTGGGCTCCATCAGCATCAACCCTGCCGGAAGCGCGGTAGCCAAATATTCCCAGTTCTCCCTCACACCTGCACTCACCTTCACAGGAAGCACGACTATGGGCGTACTTCCTCCGGGAAGCAACGGCAATCTTCCATATTTTGAAAGAGAGATCAAGAGCAACGCCACGAGATTCTCTATGCCTAACATTGGTATGACTTTCTACTACGACACCAACAGAAAGAGTGGAATCAAGAGTATGGTCTTCGGCTTCATCGCCAACAAGACTGCCGGATGGGATGAGGAAGTCTATGCAAACGGCACAAACAAGTCCACTTCATTTATGGGAGCTATGGCTTATGACGCGACCATCAACGGATACCTGGATACAAATCTTGACGCAAAGGACGCCTACGACTTTATGCCTTGGAAACCCGTAGTAGGCTATCAGAGCGGAATGATCTCCACTTTCGGAGGCTATAACGACCAGTATGTAGGAGCCAGCGAGCTTATCTTCGACAACGGCACAGTAGCCCTCGGAGGTCCGCTCAAGCAGACATACGGAAGAAGGACATCCGGAGGCAAGTACGAGTACCTCTTCAACTTCGGTATGAACATCTCTGACTTCATCTACCTTGGAGCAAACCTCGGAATAAACTCCATCAACTACACTTACGAGGAGTACTTCAAGGAAGTTGCAGTGGATCCTGCAGACTTCGAGATCCTTCTCACCAACGGAGAAAGCCTCTACTTCAACGATATGCGCTACAGGTACCAGTACGCAGCAAACGGTTCCGGATTCTTCGGAAAGTTAGGTATCATTGTGACCCCTGGCTCGGGCCTCAGATTCGGTGCAGCGATCCAGACCCCTGTCGTAAACACAATCACTGAAGAATGGAAGATGGCAGGAGAGACTTCCTACACTGACAGCGGCTACAACGCTTCGGCAAGCAGCCCATACGGAACCAGCACCTACACAATGGTCTCACCATTCAGAGCCAACTTCGGTGCAGCATACACATTCCTTGGCAAGGCAGTGATCAGTGCAGATTACGAAATGGCTGACTATGGCCAGATGAAGTATCAGTCAAGCGACTGGGACGACTATTTCTTCGAAGTGAATGAAGACATCAAGAGCAGATTCGGAATCTCCCATATGCTCAGGGTCGGCGCAGAGTTCAAACCTATACCGGAGCTTGCTGTCAGAGCAGGATACGGTATGACAACAGCTGCAGAGAAGTATGACTACGACGGCGCACGCCTCGACCTCGCAGCCCATCAGAATGCTTCATTCGGTCTGGGCTACAGCTCACAGAATTCATTTTTCGCAGACCTCGCAGTCAGGAAGACCTTCCTCCAGGACGAATACTTTATGCCATATGACGACTATATGTTCGATGAAGAAGGCAACGTTATGGTAGACGCATACGTTCCTGAGATCCTCAACAAGAGAAGTCTCTGGAAAGTACTCCTTACATTCGGATGGAGATTCTAAAGCTTCTTGAGATATAAGATACTGTCCGGTCCCTCATTGAACAGGAGATCCATAATGGACAGATCCTTCTGAAAGCCGTATTTCGGGGCAAAGACCTGGAAATACGGCTTTTCCAGTTCCAGATCTGAAAGAATAGCATTCGGATGCTTTGGGTGTATTGCCTCGCGCAGGTCCTCCACTCCCTCAGGAGCCTCACGGCAGTAATCCTCAGTGACACGCAGGTCAACACAAATGCCGGTCTTCTCGATAAAGAATCTGATCAAGGCCAGATTCAGATCAAAAAGACGCTCCGGCTTGCTGTCAAGGATGGCAAAGAGTTCGTCTTGATAGTATTCGAAATAGGCGGAAGTGCCGTAGGCCGATGTGATAGCCCTCTTATGCTGAAGGATCCAGGGTTTCGAGTAGTCCACCTTAGCCTCCGATATCGGCTGCTTGTGAGTCCCGCCTTCGTGGACTATCGGGAAGGATAGGGTCTGCACTCCGTCCGCAGCGTAGAACCTGCACCTGTTCCTGTAGGACTGCTTCTGAAAATTCTCACAGGCCTCCAGATAAATGACAGACGGGGACAGTTCTGCAGAACCGTCTCCGTCTCTCCTATTACTCAACCCCTCCATCTCCTGAGCCATTGCGGCAAAATAGGAAACGGGAGGGAAATATGCTGTTGAAAGAAGCTTAGCCACCTTAGTCGATAGTGCCCTTGGTGTCAACTCCAGCACCTCTGATGATGCCTCTCTTTGAGTTTCTGATGAACTCGATGATAGTATCTCTCTCCTCTGACTCAGGGAAACCGAGCTCGATCTTTGCGAGAGCGTCAGACACATTTGCGCCGCTGCTGTAGATGATGTCGTACATATCCTTGATGCTGCGGATCTGGTCTGATGTGAAACCTCTTCTGCGGAGTCCCACGATGTTCACACCTGCATATGAAAGAGGATCACGACCGCAGAGCACGTAAGGAGGCACGTCCTTGTTGATCTTCGAGCCTCCGCCCACGAATGCGTGCTTTCCGATCTTTGAGAACTGGTGAGCCACAGTGTTTCCACCGAGAGTAGCCCAGTCTGCAACTTCTGTCTCGCCTGCAATACCTACATAGCTTACGAGGATACAGTTGTTTCCAACAGTACAGTCGTGTGCCACGTGAGTATATGACATAAGGAGCACATTGTTTCCAATCTTGGTTACGCCCTTGCCGCTTGCCTTTGTACCGCGGTTGATGGTAGCACACTCACGGATGTTTACGTTGTCACCGATCTCGACATATGTCACCTCGCCGTCGAACTTGAGGTCCTGAGGTACAGCGCCGATCACTGCTCCAGGGAACACGCAGCAGTTCTTTCCCATCTTCACGTAGTTGAAGATTGTTGCGTGAGGAAGGATCTTGCAATTGTCGCCGATCTCAACGAACTCCTCGATGTAGGCGTATGGTCCTACCTCTACGTTTTCACCGAGCTTTGCATTCGGATGCACTGTTGCCAGTGGATGTATGTTTGCCATAATTATTCTGTTTATCTGTATTATAATATATTCTCTCTGACCTTCTTTGCTGCAGAAGTGTTGATGCCGTGACCTGCCTTTTCAGCAGTGACCTTCGCCTTCAGGAAGCCTCCGGCGAGTCTGAGGTCGCCGATAAGGTCAAGGAGCTTGTGTCTTGCACATTCGTTAGGGAAACGGAGCTGAAGGTTGCTCAGATAGCCGTCCTCCCTGACCTGAAGAGCAGGAACATTGAAGAGCTGGCTGATGTGGCTGATCTGCTCTTCTGTCACCGGATGCTCTACGATTACAATCGCATTGTCCACATCGCCTCCCTTTACAAGGTTGTTCTTGAAAAGGAACTCAATCTCGTGGAAGAACACGAAAGTCCTGCAGACTCCGATCTGCTCCGAATACACGACAGAGTCATCCCAACGTGCATTCTGCACACCGAGGACTCTTGAATTGAAGTCTATCTTTATGTCGTATGAGAATTCGTCCGCAGGTTCGATACGTACCACCGAGCCCTTCTCGTCGTTTCTCACTTCGATCGCCTCCTTGATCTCTATATACCTGCGTGGTACATCCTGTTCCTGGAAACCGTCCTTCCAGATAGCATCGATATATGGCTTTGCACTACCGTCGAGGATAGGCACCTCAACGTTGTCGATATCGATCTCTGCATTGTCCACTCCCATTCCTGTGAGAGCCGAAAGAACGTGCTCGATTGTACCTACAGTTGCTTCACCACAAGAAATTGTCGTGCTTCGTGCTGTACTAGAAACGTACTCGGCCAAGGCTGGCACCTTGGCATCATCTCCTATGTCTGTTCTTCTGAACACTATCCCAGTGTCCGCCGCTGCCGGCTTTATTGTCATCTTCGCTACCTTACCTGTATGAAGTCCTTTCCCCTCAAATGTATAGCTTTTCTTAAGTGTCTGTTGCAACTGCATTATTCCGTTTTAATTATTTTAGCCCGCAAAGGTAAGGATAATTTTTGTATATTCCTATTTACCAGCGCGTTTAAAGACCGCATAACTTCTCAAATATTCCTTGTGCGGGATTGCCGGCGTACCCATCAGGGTCTTGCCTTCTTCCTTGACCGAGCCGATCACGCCCGCCTGAGCTCCGATTGTCGTGTTGTCAGCCACGGTTATATGGCCTACAATGCCCACCTGACCTGCAATAATGCAGTGCTCTCCCACCTTTGCAGAACCAGCGATTCCGCTCTGTGCGGCCATCACTGTGTTCTTTCCAATCTCCACATTATGAGCTATCTGGCAGAGGTTATCAAGCTTCACGCCAGAGTGAATGACGGTAGATCCCATCTGCGATTTGTCCACACAAGTGTTGGCTCCGATCTCTACATTGTCCTCAATGATCACGTTGCCTGTGTGCTCTATCTTCTTCCAAGTTCCGTCCTCGAGTGGAGCAAAACCGAATCCGTCGGAACCGATCACCGCGTTCGCGTGTATGATCACATTGTCACCGATGACCATTCCCGGATATATCCTTACACCCGGATATATGATGCAGTGCGAGCCGATCCTGACGCCGTCGCCCACATATACGTTTTCATATATCTTCGTATAATCACCTATCTGAGCCTTGCGGCCGACGTATGCAAAATCGCCGATATATACCTTCTTTCCCACCTTTGCGCTCCAGCGGACCCTGCTGCGGCATCCACGGTAGCGCCTGTACGACCTTTTCTTCGCTGTGACGTAGTCAAGAAGAGCTGCAACGGCCGCATATGCGTCGTCCACCCTCACCATTGTCGCCGACACCTTATGCTTAGGCTCGAACGAGTTGTTTACAATGATGATATCTGCCTTACACTCATAGACATAGTGTTCATATTTGGGATTTGCGAAGAAGCAGATTGTGCCCGGTTTTCCGCTTTCGATACGGGCGAATGAAGTGACGGTCGCTTCAGGGTTTCCATCTACTGTTCCGCCAAGGATTTCTGCGATTTCTTTTGCTCTGAATTTCATTATCTAAATGTTTGATAATTTGTTTTTTTCTGAATTTATTCCTACATTTGCGCCGTGAGAATGATTCAGGGGGCTAGGAGGCCCCCTTATTTTGTGCATTACACGGAAGCTTTATGATGAATATATCAGACATATTGGATGCGATCGGCGGCGAAATAGTTGCACGCGGATGCTTCATTGTTGACATATCAGTCAGCAAAGATAACGATATTGTTTTAACTATCGAGTCAGAAAACGGAAAAATAGAGCTCGACGACTGCGTGTCGCTGAGCCGCTTCTTCGAAACAAAGTTCGACAGAGAAGTGGAGGACTATTCACTGACAGTAAGTTCTGCCGGACTTGACCAGCCGTTCAAGGTGTTCAAGCAGTTCCAGAAGGCTGTCGGCACCAAAGTGGAAGTGTCTCTCAAGGGCGGAAAGAAGATGGTCGCTACGCTTGTAGAGGCAGACCAGGAGAGCATCACCCTGAAGTACACAGTGAAGGAGGCCGTCGAAGGAAAGAAGAAGAAGGAGATGGTCGAGCACAACGACCGTTTCACAATGGACCAGGTGAATGCCGTGCGTCCTTTCATCGAATTTAATTAATATAAAAACATACATTGAGAAATGGAAAAGATTGAACTTAAAGACGCTTTTGCTGAGTTCAAGAACCAGAAGAACATCGACAGAGCCACTATGATGGGTGTGCTTGAGGATGTGTTCAGGACTCAGATTGTAAAGACCTACGGATCGGCAGACAACTTCGACATCATTATCAACATCGACAAGGGAGACTGCGAGATCTACTGGAACCGCGAGGTTGTTGAAGAGGTAGAGGATCCTAACACAGAGATCGCTCTGAACGATCCTGCTCTGGACGACGACTACGAGATCGGCGAGACTTTCGCAAAGAAGATAGAGCTCAAGGACTTCGGCCGCAGAGGTATCCTCAACATCAGACAGAACCTCCAGGGCCGCATTATGGACATCGAGAAGGCGAACCTTTATAATAAGTATGTAAACAAGATCGGCGAGATCTTCACTGGCGAGGTTTACCAGACTTGGGCTAAGGAAGTCCTCATCCTCGACGAGGAGGGCAACGAGCTCAGACTCCCTAAGTCAGAGCAGATTCCTGGCGAGCACTTCAAGAAGAACGACACTGTAAAGACAATCATCAAGAGTGTGGAGATGAAGAACAACACCACACCTTACATCGTCCTTTCAAGAACAACTCCTGAGTTCCTCGAGAAACTCTTTGAGAACGAGGTTCCTGAGATTCTTGACGGTCTTATCACAATCAAGAAGGTTGTCCGTATCCCTGGCGAGCGCGCAAAGGTTGCTGTCGAGTCATATGACGACAGAATCGACCCTATCGGAGCTTGTATCGGTGTGAAGGGTTCACGTATCATCGGAATCGTACGCGAGCTCCGCAACGAGAACATCGACATCCTCCAGTGGACAAACAACACACAGCTCCTCATCCAGAGAGCACTCAACCCGGCAAAGATCTCATCTATCAACCTCGGAGGCGAGGATGACAAGATCAAGGTATATATGCTTCCTGACGAGGTGAAGAAGGGTATCGGTAAGGGTGGATGCAACATCCGTCTTGCAGGTATGCTCGTAGGAAAGGAGATCGAGGTTTGGAGAGAGCTTCCACAGGATGAAAGCGAGGACGCAGAAGAGGATGTACTCCTCAGCGAGTTCGACGACGTTATCGAGCCTTGGATCATCAAGAAGCTTGAGGAGATCGGCTGCGACACAGCGAAGAGTGTTCTTGCACTTTCAGCTGCTGACATCGCCAAGAGGGCTGACCTCGAGGACGAGACTGTAGAGGAGATTCTTGAGATTCTCCGCGCAGAATTTGAAGACGAAGAGTAATAAATTAAGGGGTGTAATATATGGCAGAAATCAGATTAAGCAAACTTACAAAACAATTCAGCATCGGACTGGCCAGACTCGTTGAATTCCTCAACGAGAAGGGAGCCAACGTGGAGATGAATCCGAACGCAAAGGTATCGGATGAGTACCTCCCGGCTATCGAGGCAAAGTTCGGTGAAGACCTGAAACTTAAGAAGGACTCGGAGAAGGTTACCATCAAGCTCAAGGAGATCATTGAGATGGGTTCCAAGAAGAAGCCGAGTCAGGAAGAAGAGGAAGTTCCTGAGAGAGAGGTTGTCATCAAGAGCAACGTACTCAACGGCGAGCCTCACAAGACACAGCCTGTGGAAGAAAAGCCTGTAGTAGAGGCGCCTGCTGCTCCTGCTGCTCCTGTTGTGGAGCCGGAGCCTGCACCAGAAGTAAAGGCTGAACCTGTTGCAGAAGTGGTTGTGGAGCCTGCAAAGAAACAGGTTAAGGAGCAGGAGACCTCTGGTCTTAAGATCATCGACAAGATCGATCTTGACAGCATAGGCAAGAAGACAGCACCGAATGAGGGACCAGCAAAGACAGAGCAGGAGACCGCCCCAACCCCAGCGGAAGAGTCTGTCAAGGAAACTCCGGCACCGGCAGTTGTGGAAGAGCCTAGGAAAGAGCCTCGCGAAATGAAGGTGGAAGTGGAGAAGCTTGCCGGCCCTAAGGTGGTGGACAAGATCGACCTTTCACAGTTCGACCGCAAGAAGAAAAAGAAGAAGAGAGAGAGAATCGGCAAGGAAGGCAGCCAGAAGGTCGATGTGACCAAGGTAGAGGCTGACAACAAGGTAAAGAAGGACAAGCAGCAGCCTGGCAAGGGCGGTAACAACAACGGCCAGAACCAGAACAACAAGCAGCAGCGTCCGGGCGACCAGCAGCAGGGCAAGGGCAAGAAGAACCGCCGCGACAAGGGCGGTGACAAGTTCAAGCCAATGACCGAGGCCGAGCAGGAAGAGATGCAGAAGGAGATCCAGAAGCAGATCAAGGAGACATATGCAAAGATGAATGAGAGCAAGAAGGGCAACTTCGGTGCAAAGCACAGAAAGGAGAAGAGAGAGCTTGCCTCACAGAGAATGCAGGAGGATATGGAGCTCCAGGAGATGGAGCAGAAGGTTCTTAAGGTAACTGAGTTCGTTACAGTAAACGACCTTGCTACCTTGATGAACAACACTCCTGTGACAAAGGTCATCGGTGCTTGTATGAGCCTTGGTATGATGGTGTCCATCAACCAGCGTCTCGACGCAGAGACTCTCGTGCTTGTAGCTGAGGAGTTCGGTTACGAAGTAGAGTTCGTGACTGCTAACCTCACAGAGTCAATCGAGAAAGGAAATGAGGAGGACAATGAGGAGAACCTCGAGGCAAGACCTCCTATCATCACTGTGATGGGACACGTTGACCACGGAAAGACATCACTCCTTGACCACATCCGTAAGGCAAATGTGATCGCAGGTGAGGCCGGCGGTATCACCCAGCACATCGGTGCCTACAACGTGAAGCTTCCTGACGGACGCCGCATCACCTTCCTCGACACCCCTGGTCACGAAGCGTTTACCGCGATGCGTGCCCGTGGTGCCAAGATGACCGACATCGCAATCATCATCGTTGCAGCCGACGACGCCATAATGCCACAGACCATCGAGGCTATCAGCCACGCACAGGCAGCAGGTGTACCTATGGTATTCGCAATCAACAAGATAGACAAGCCAGGTGCAAACCCAGACAAGATCCGTGAGCAGCTCTCACAGATGAACATCCTCGTTGAGGACTGGGGCGGTAAGTACCAGTGCCAGGAGATTTCAGCAAAGAAGGGTATAAATGTAGACCTCCTTCTTGAGAAGGTACTTCTCGAGGCCGATATGCTCGAGCTCAAGGCAAATCCTAACCGCAGGGCTTCAGGTTCTGTGATCGAGTCTTCACTCGACAAGGGTCGCGGTTACCTCGCAACCATCCTCGTCCAGAACGGAACAATGAGGGTTGGAGACGTTATGCTTTCAGGATGCTACACTGGCCGTGTAAAGGCTATGTTCAACGAGCGTGGTCAGAAAGTAGAGGCAGCAGGTCCATCAACCCCTGTTTCAGTGCTCGGTCTCAACGGTGCGCCTACAGCAGGTGAGCTCTTCAACATTATGGCTGACGAGAAGGAAGCTAAGGACATCGCAAACAAGCGTGAGCAGCTCATCCGTATCCAGGGCATCAAGACTCAGAAGCATATGACTCTCGAGGAGATCGGACGCCGTATCGCGATCGGAAACTTCAAGGAGCTCAACGTCATCGTCAAGGGAGACGTGGACGGTTCAGTGGAGGCACTCTCAGACTCTATCATCAAGCTCTCTACAGAGGAGGTTCGCGTGAACGTGATCCACAAGGCTGTCGGAGCGATTTCAGAGTCCGACATCCTTCTCGCAGCAGCTTCAGATGCGATCATCATCGGTTTCCAGGTACGTCCTATGCCTTCTGCAAGAAAGCTTGCTGAGAAGGAGGAAATCGAGATCCGTCTCTACTCTGTCATCTACGACTGTATTAACGAGCTCAAGAGCGGTATCGAGGGTATGCTCGAGCCTGAGCAGAAGGAGGTTGTCACTGCAACCGCTGAGGTTCAGGAGACATTCAAGATTTCCAAGGTGGGTACCATCGCAGGATGTATTGTCCGCGAGGGTAAGCTCACCAGAAGTGCGAAGGTGCGCGTGATCCGCAACGGTATAGTTGTGTACACAGGAGAGCTTGGATCACTCAAGAGATTCAAGGATGACGCTAAGGAAGTAGCTATGGGTCAGGACTGCGGTCTCAACATCCAGGGCTACAACGACATCAAGGTCGGCGACGTAGTCGAGGCGTACACAATCGAGGAGATCAAGAGGACACTCTAAGACATTCATTGTCAAGCACATACAGTAAATCACCTGCTCCGTTTGGAGCAGGTGATTTATTATATATTGCTAATTATCAATCAGTTACATTTACCATCGGAAGCCACGGGAGATGTTGTCGGCTATCATTCCGACAAGTCTTTCGCGGGCTTGGGTGCTGGCCCAGGCGACGTGAGGAGCCAGGCGGAGGCGCTCCGGGTGACGCGTGTGCAGAAGCGGATTGTCCTGCGGAAGAGGTTCTGTGACAAAGACATCCAGAGCAGCTCCTGCTATCACGTCTTCGTCTATGGCTTTTGCCAGGGCGGTTTCATTCACTATGCCGCCACGACCCATATTCACGATAATGGCAGACTTCTTCATCAGCTGCAGTTCCCTCTCCCCTATCAGGCCTTCAGTCCTTTCATTAAGAGGAGCGTGGATGGAGATCACATCTGCAGTTGCCATCAGCTCGTCAAGAGGCAGACTTGGATAATCCTTGCAATGCGATGTACCCGATGTAGAATAGTAGCAGACCTTCATTCCGAAAGCCTCAGCCACCTTTGCCACGCGGCTTCCGATATTTCCCAGACCTATGATTCCTATTGTCTTTCCTGCAAGCTCCCACCAGTTCACTGACACATCAGTAAAGAGTCCGCTGGAAGAATATTCGCCCGACTTGACCACCTGATCAAAATATGGAGCATTACCCACCAGAGACAGTATATGCATAAAGGTAGCCTGGACAACAGAGTCTGTCGAATAGCCCACCGCATTCCTCACCGGAATTCCCTTTGAAGCCGCATAAGCCAGATCAATATTATTCACTCCAGTGGCAGCCTCACATATGAGCCTGAGCTTCGGCGCAGCATCAATAAGCTCAGGAGTCACCTTCACCTTATTGATAATCAGCACCTCACAATCCCCGACTCTCGCCAAAGCCTCCTCAGGAGTTGACCTGTCATAGCATACAAGTTCACCTAACTGCTGAATCGGCGCGAAGGAAACATCCCCCATAGTCGCCGCATCAAGAAATACAATCTTCATAATCATTACTCAAGTTTCGCAAGTGACAAATTGTTGATATATTGAAAGTTGGTGAGACTTGCGAAACTTTCACCCACCGCACCTTCCATATTTACGTTACCTTTCCCCTAAATCCCCTTTCTCGGAAAGGGGACTTTCTATCGACCTGACGGTCTTAAATCTCCAAAAAACAGATTTGTAAATATACAAAATTCCTCATATTTATTAACTTTGTTACCTCCTGCTCCCTTCAGAGGGCAAATGTATAACATCTTATCAGACTGAATATGGGAACTTCGTTTAAAGTCTTGGCGGCTGCATTGTGTCTGCTCGCTTGCGGATCCTCACTTTTCGCGCAAGAGGATTCTGTAACGGAAAAAATCATTGAAATGGGTATGACTGACAATCACACTATGGAGTACCTTGACATTCTGTGCAACAGGTTCGGCGGCAGGCTTATAGGATCTGATGCATATGACAATGCAGCTGAATGGTGTGCAGCCAAATTTGAGGAATGGGGCCTTGAAGTGTGGATGCAGGAATGCGGAGAGGTACCGGTAGGCTTCAACAGAGGACCTTGGTTCGGCAGAATGCTCGGAAGTAACGGAATGACTCTTCATTTCGCGACACCCTCATACACCGTAGGCACCAAGGGAGTCCAGAGAGGCCACGTGCTCATCGAACCTCGCACCCAGGCCGAATTTGACCGTATGAAAAAAGAGCTCAATGGTGCCTGGGTACTGATTGGAGGAAAGAGCAACGGCTATCCTGTCGACTGGACAGAAAAAGGTGACAGCATCAGAGCGGCCGCCATCGAAAGAAACATTCAGATCGAGAAGGAAAACAGGGAGATTATGGCATATAACAGAAGCCTCAAGGATGTTTCCGACAAGGAAAAGGCAAGGAAGAAGTTGGTTGAGAAGGAGACCATACCTTATATATATGAACCCGCGATGTTCTACAGGCAAATGGTTGAAGCGGGAATATTGGGCATTATCCAATCCTCAGCCGTTCCGATCACAGCTCTATATGACAGAAAGAATCTTGACAAGATGACATTTGACAACCTGCCTCCTGTTCCGGACATCAAGCTTGATGAAGAGCAGTACTCCGTCATCGAGAAGATGGTCAAGAGACGCGAGTATTTCCAGCTTGAGTTCGACATCAGGAATCACTTCAAGATGGGCCCGGTAAAATACCACAATGTCATAGGAGTAATGAAAGGAACCGAATTCCCGGACGAATATGTGATTGCAGGAGGACATCTTGACGCATACGACGTCGCGACAGGAGGTGTTGACTGCTCAAGCGGCGTAGCTCCTATAATGGAGGCTGCCAGACTCATTGCCGAAGCCGGAGGCAAACCGAAGAGGACAATACTATTCACCCTGTGGGCAGGTGAGGAATTCGGACTGTTGGGAAGCCGCTATTTCGTAGAGAGCGGAACAGTTCCTCTTGAGAACATCGCAAATTACTTCAACAGAGACTACACACCTTTTGTACCTATGGGAATTACAGTTCCTGAAGCGATGTATGAGGATTTTGTCAACTTGTGCGAGCCATTGACAGACGCTCATCCTGATTTCCCTTTCACCGTAGTGAAACGCAAAGGAGAACCAGGCCCAAGACCGGAAAAAGCCGGCGGATCAGACCACGCCTACTTTGCTATGAACGGTGTGCCTACATTCAGCTTCAACATCAGAGACCCAAAGGGCTACAATTTCGACTACAGAGAGATCTGGCACACAGAAAGAGACACCTACAACAAGAGCATCCCGGAATACCAGGAACACGCCGCCACCTGCACAGCCGTAGTCCTCTACGGCATCGCCAACCTGGACCACCTCCTCAACAGAGAAGGCACCTACAAGGACTAAACGGAGATACTGACTAAGAATAAGCAGGCATTTTACTTATATTGTTGTGTATCTAAGGAATACACAATTGTTATTTTATGGATTATGCAAAGATAGTCGCTTTGATGTAGAGAGTCCTCTAAAAGAGCTATTCTTGAAGGTCTGTATTCAGAATTGTAAGGCCAGTCCTTGAAATGGCGGCTCTACAAGGATTGGAGGCGAAAAATGATGGGCCAGTCCTTGAAATAGGGGTCCTACAAGGATTGGTTGCAAAGAATGTCAACTTCCAGAAAAAGCGCTGTTTTCTTGGAAGTTAGAGCAAAGTCGAGGGATACCTCGACACTTTTGCCGGGCCTCTGTCGGAGGTGGACACAAAGTAAACAATTGGTTTCCACCAATCTGGCAGATGGTTTCGAATATCAGCCTTGAGACAGAGTCGGCAAGACCTTATAAAACATAATCTGCTGTCAGTTAATCGATTACGCCATATGCCTGCTGCATTGAGACAGCAGGCATATGGCTTATCTCGCTGTGTATCAAGGGGATACGAGATTATTGTTTTGTTGGAAGCTGCTAAGCTACAGGCGAATCTGGTAAGAGGGAAATCGATCTGAATTGTTGGGGAAAAAAACAGAGGCTGACTAAATTAGTCAGCCTCTCTTGAACAGTGCCCGAGATAGGAGTCGAACCTACACGCCGTGAAGCACTCGCACCTGAAACGAGCGTGTCTACCATTTCACCACTCGGGCTTGCAAAAGCGGGACAAAGATATAAAAATCTTTTGATATACGAACTATTTTTTTCTTTTATATCACTATCTCGTATTTATATTCCTTGTCCCACCCGTTGATGGTCAGAGACACGTGTGTTATGGCAAAATCAATGTCTATGATTATGTCGTGCAGGTCAGGGGCAGTCCAATCGTAACCACTCGAGGATATATATTCCCCTATTGCAAAACTCTTGGACAATCCGGTTCCGTCATCAACCTCCAGAGCAAGCGTATTGTCCACCTGACGCGGCAGAACCGCACTTATCTCCCCACTCGCGTCAGGAGCGGACTTATACGCGAATCTTCCCATTGACGGCTGGCCATCGCTTCCATAACCATTGACATTACCGCGCAGAGTCAGATTCATAACCTCATATTCTTCACCTATCACATTGATCCTCATCCTGCAATGATTCTTCCTCATCACCACAACCTCCCGCACAGATTCACCTGAAGCTTCAACTTCGGAGATGTGAGTGTATACAGGAGGGCAATCTTCACCATACGGTATAACTACCCCTCCATCTGCCGCATATCCTCCGGTTCCGCACCAGGAAACCACCTTTATCTGCGTACGAGGCACATCAATGACCACATCATCTGTAAAAGATCCGGACTCAAGAGTCCCTGTGAAGATGAAACCGTCAGATGCCGACAGATGGAAGTCAGCTGACTTTACGGCGGACGGATCCACCTCACTGAAATCAAGGAACAGCCTGCACGGACACACTGTCCTGTTCTCCTTCACAGAACATCCGGCACAAATCAGCATACACGCTGTCAATAAAAGCGATCTGAACGATAACATCTTCATATTTCACAATAATTAAATAACCTCCTCAATCAGTTCTCCTGTAATCCAGTCCTGAACCACGATCCTAAACTCCGCAACGTGGCCGCTGACAGGAACATCCGGCGAGTCGGAACCTGGACGGGTGACCTTAAGACTGATTTCATAAACGGTATTCATACTGACATCTGGCAGAGTGACAGGATAGTAGACTGTCTCAGCGCCAAGGTTTGCCTCAACAACAAGTCGTGTATATCTCTCCGACCAGACCTTGTCACTGGTATCCTCTTCTGCCGGGTTAGGATAGCAATAATAATACTTGTCCGCTGTGTATGTTCCATTGTAAGGTACCCTTATCGGTGAAGGCAGCTCATCATATATGAATCTCGGAGTACCCCCTTCCAGGTCAATCATTTTCTGCATCTTGTTGTACCAGAGTTCAGGCATCGCGTCACTGAGGTAGGCCTTTTCTCCCGCCACATTCAGAAGATATATCGACTTGATGGTAAAATCCATCTGCTGATGAGTAGGGAGTGTAAAACTATTTTCGACCTGTCTCAAGATAACCTTTGCTGCCAGACGGGAAACAGGGATGGTCACGCTTGTGTTGGTAGTGATATCCACCTCGACCTGGCCCTCCATCACCATTGAATCGATTGTGTTGTCACCCAATTTAGAAGTCATTCCTGTCAATTGAGAATAAGACTGTACTTCGGACAGATCAGGGGCATTGACCAAGGCGACCACCTTTTTCTTACCTGGGACGCAAGGAAGCACAATGGAAGTACCGGACTGTATGTCGCTTGTCTCAAGAGCGCCTTTATCATCAAATAATAAGACCTGGAGGGAGTTTACGGCATCCGAATTTCCAGGTTCATTCTTCTCCGACACTTTTGTCGCAACTGAAGGGATGGAAATTGTCAGTTCCACCATCTCATCAGCCGACACAGTCTGCTCATTGATCTTTTCCTCACAAGCGGCCAAAGCCACAGCGGCAACAGCCGCGATAAAAAGTTTACGTTTCATAAATTTGGGGTTTTAATAGTTATTATTATCCTGCTTCACTAGCAGGTGCATTTCCGGGTCAAGGTTTGCCCTGTGGCGCATATACGGGTCATATGCCAGGCAAAGCCTGTAATATTTCTGAGCCTCCTCCTGCTGTCCCAGGCGGGAAAGGACCATAGCCTTGAGGTAGCACACTTTCGGGTCTGTGTCATCCAGTCTGGAAAGCACATCCAGAGCCGAATGATTGTAGTCAGCCGACATAAATGCCAGAGCCGCATTGTAGTCATCATACGGACGCAGCAGGTAGACCGCCTTCTTATAGTCCATATCCCTTATAGCCTGTACACCAGCCATATATACCGTATCAACCTCAGTTGTGTGCACAGTGTCCTTCTTCATTCCGATCCTGTGCATATGGAAGTCAAAGCTTACACTTCTCAGCTTCGGATAGACCTTCTCCCTCAGATAGCGGTACTCCGCAAAGCGGGATATCCCCGCTTCAGCTACATCCGGATCCTCATACTCGAGGATTGCAGCCAGAATCTTTTTCCTTGAAGTCTCACTAAGAACCGTGTCATTAGCCACCAGCTTCTCCAGCTGTTCCCAGTTCTCAGGCAGTTCGGAAGCCACAAGGCTGTCTCTCCAATCCTCCGGCACAAAATCCCTGATGTAATCCTTCACTGCCTGCGAACGGGCTGCAGATAGTCTTCTATTGTTGGCATATGATCCTTCAGGCGAACAGGAAGCCACAATCACGAGTGAATCCAGCTCAAGCCCATCCCTGGCCACTATATCGTCAATACACTTTCTCACCCTCCTCAGCTCCGACGCGTTGTCACCAAGAGAGGTGTCCACCTGAGAACTTCCCTGATGGAAGTCAATCAAAGCCTTTGTATTGTCGCGCACAACCCTCTCCAAGACCAGCATCCTGTACTTAATCCTGTCATCAAGAAGTCCCGACAGCGAGCTTATATAAAAGGTCAGTTCGTCAGGGAAAGGGAAGCTATGGATACAACGCCCCTCCTCGTAGAGTTTCCCATCAAGGGAAAGAGTCACCTTCTTCAGCCGAGGGCGGCTTCTGAATGTATGGATATATCGATATATGAAATCGCCTCCTGACGCTGTCAGGACGGTGTCCAGACGCACGCCTTCCTTGACTATGGGATCCTTGACAAACTTCTCATACATCTTTCCCACACGTCCCTTCCGTCGCTCATTCAGTTTCCACTTGAGATGCTTGGTATAGTGGATCAGGGCATCGCGCTGAGTCACCCCGAAAAGGTTTTCTGCCATAGGTTCCGGCACATAGGATGAGTCTCTCTTCATCGCATACGTCTGAGGATAATGCCTCTCCAGAAAGATCTCCAGCTGATGGATTCGTATGAAATCCGTGGTGTCAGTAATTATCGAAGCAAGGAATGCACGATAGCGCTCATAGCCGCGGAGCTGGCCGGCACGATACTGTTCTCCTGTGACATAGATAGCATCCAGTGGTACTGTATCCCTCTGTATTGCCATAAGGGGCTGGATCTTCAGCTGCCAGCGGGAGTCCGACAAGGCTGCCGGCACGGTCACATCGAAGCTGATGGAGACATAACCGGCCCTCTCCGCCACATTACGGAAACGCGCAGTAACCTTCGAGGCATTTATCACATCAGTAGCCACCATCTCCCCAGTCTCGGAATCCCTTATCGCATTCATTATCAATGGCTCATCCACCAAAGTACCACGTATGCTGTCTACACTGACCTCGACATCCTCCTCAGCCTCCATCGGAGGCTCATCCGGCACGGAGAGCGACAGCGCGACGGTGCCTGAACGTATATCCCTTATCTTTCTATATGGCGAGCACGACACTATCATCATAGCCGCAGCGACCACAATCAAACCCTTAGAACACATAGACAACAGCAACCATTATATCATCCGGAAGTACAAACAACCCGTTTCCAGAATCCACAGTGAGTCCGCAGACCTGACAGGAATATATATCATACCAGTCCATACCGGCCCAGGCTCCGAGGCCGAATTCGAGGTTGAAATGTGGGCCGAGCATATGCGTATATCCCGCATACAGTCCCGCTCCGAGGCGGTCGCCCTCCCTTGTGGCGCGCGAAGTGATGCCTCCGTAATTATATTCCTGATACCTGGCCTTTCCGGCGAACCACCAGCCCGATGAAGTGTGCCACGGCCACATACGGACGCCGGCGCTGCAGGAAATCTGGCGGATCTGAAACTGCCTCTGAGGATCGGATGCCCTGAAAGTGAAAGGGTTGTATCTGGCACCGGCCGAAAGGCTCCAACGTCTGGACAAAGCATACGATCCTTCGACATTCATAGTCCCGAGGCAGGCGTAGTCAAGAACATTCGTCGATACGGTAAACCTCTGTGCATCAGCGATATAAGGCACCGCAAGCAGAGCAATTGCAGAGAAAAACAAACGTAATTTCATCATAACATCAATATCTGCTGAAAACCTGTTCAACTATAGTCCTTTTGTCCGGATACTCACTGATAAGGGCTTCCTTCAAAGCCTGACGCGAGGTGACATCACTAGTCAGAACCGAGAACATTGCCGACACCGACACACCTCTTTCATTCAGGAAACGGAAGATCTGCGGATAGAACCAGTAGCTCGTGCCGAAAGTCGGGAATGTCCCGCCGTAGCGGTCCTTGAAGAACTTGCTCTCAAGATAGTAGGCCCACATCTCCCCTACCTCGCAATAGCCTGAGGACGGGCCTGTGCCGTCTCCATAAGTCATATCATTGTCTTCAAGGAAGGACTTGATGATGTAGAAGATGTAGTTGTTCCAGTAGCCCGTACCCACTTTTGAGAAATGACTGGCGTGGGACATCTCGTGCACTGTTGTGGAATAAAGGGTCCTGTAGTCCTTTGCAGCAGCTGCTCCGATCGTGATATCAGGCAGAAAATATGTGAGCAGACTCGCATAGTCCCCCAGGAACTCCTTTATATCATCCTGACTGACCAAAGCCCCCTGGTGCAGCATCACAGCACTGCTTGCTGCCAGCTTATGGAAGATCCATATCCTTAAATCCGAAGGAGGAAGTGCCAGTCCGAGATCCTCAGACGCACAACGCGAGATGTAGTCGTATGCAGCATTGTTCACCACACACCTTCTGAAAAGCTTTTCGTCTGAGGTCTTTGTGACAGTCATATTCACACCTGTCGGCTCAGTGCGGCCCAGGGTAGACACAGAAGCAGGCACAAGCACAAGATTGAATCCGATAGAAAAGCCTTTCTCGTTTTCGAACACGAGTCTATAGCGCAGTTTTGACGAGAAGGACTTCTCCATCTTATAGTAGCCGTCCCGATCAGTCACTGCATAGTCGTACTTGACAAAGGAGTTGCAGCACACACGCACTCCGGCGACGCCTACCGGCTTGCCTCCGCTGTAGTGCTCATCCTCTATGGTTATCCTTCCGGCAGGCTGCTCCTTTGATGATCCTCTGGTCAGTGTGGCGATACGGTCAGCATTGCCAGTAAGCATATATGACTCACGCTCAACAGCTTCCCAATCAATACCGTCTGCGCGGGTGGCAGCGTCATTTTCGGATATATAGCATTCGTCTATAACTTCATACTTAATCTCCGGGAACTTGAAATCAGGAGGAACAACTGCGTACTGCCAGGTGACATTGCCTTCTGGAACTGAGGGGTCGTGGTACCAGTCACCGTCCACCACAATATCATAGTCGAGCGGATGGTCAGTCATCATAAGTCCCAAGGAGTTCAGCAAGTCCACTTCCTGCTCAGTGCGTGGGAGGAAGCGGACATAAAGATGTGTCGTCTTCACATCTACCCTGTCAGACTTGGTCGGGTATAACGACTGAAGTGCCTTAGTCATATTTTCAGTCGTGTAGGGATTTTCAAGACGCTCTCCCAGGACTATCCTGTCGTGAGGGAGCTCACGGCCATAGGAATAGTCCAGTCCGCGTCCGGTCCCAAGACCTTCCTTGCTGCAGGAGATAGCCAGGAAAGCAAGGGCAACAAGTGTAATTTTACCTCTCATAACCATTTCTTTTTAATTACGGAGGCAAAGTTCCAGAGAAATAGCCGTATACTCAAAAAGTATACGGCTATTTGCGAAAAACGGCCTCCCACATACGCAGGAGGCCGTTTTCTACCTAGAAATTTGTTCGATTTTTACAAAAAAACAAACAAATTTCTAGGTAGCATCAGTCATATTTACTTAGAAATAGCTTACTGTCTTCTGTTCAACCGCAGAAAGGATGCTGTTAGCAACGCGGCTCACTCCGAAACGGAAGAGATTCTTGTTGAGCCATTCCTTTCCAAGGATAGTCGAAACGATAGAGTAGTAGCAAAGTGCATCCTGGGCTGTAGAGATACCACCGGCAGGTTTGAAACCGACGATCTTTCCTGTTGCCTCACGGAACTTTGCAATACACTCACACATAATGTATGCAGAAACAGGTGTTGCATTTACATCCACCTTGCCGGTCGAAGTCTTGATGAAGTCCGCACCTGCCTCCATTGCAAGGAAAGAAGCATTTGCGATTGCTTCAGGAGTTCTGAGAAGACCGGTCTCAAGAATCACCTTCAGGTGTACTTCTCTACCCTGTCTGTGGGCAACCTCGTCGATGCACTTACGCACCTGACGGATCTCCTCGGCTGCCTTTTCATAATCTCCGGCAAGGAATGCATTGAGGGCGAGGACGATGTCAACCTCATCAGCGCCCTGCTCAACTGCCATCTCGCACTCCTTGAGCTTTACCTCGAGGAAGCTCTGCGATGTCGGGAAGCAGGCAGACACGACTGTGATGTTGAAGTCGCACTTTCTTGCCTGATCTACAGTAGCCGCAAAGTTCGAATACACGCAGATCGAAGCAGGAAGAGGCCACTCAGGATAGGTCTCCTGGAAAGCATTCACCTTGTCAACAAGTCTGGTTACAGAAGCAGGAGTGTCGTCTGTCTTCAATGTGGTAAGGTCCATCATTGAGAAACAGTCCTTATAGACCTGCTCAGAGGCTACATTCTCAAGGTTTGCTGCAATGATTTCCAAAGCCCTGCCTATCTCCTCACTGTTGGGAGTGTAGCCATATTTATTCAAATAATCCACCATATATAAATTAATTTTTATTATTACCTTAAAATCTCAACTTCGAGTCAACGATGATAGTGACCGGTCCGTCATTGACAAGCGAGACCTTCATATCTGCACCGAAAATGCCCTTTCCAACTTCCTTGCCCAAGGCATCCTCCAGTTTTGAAAGGAACCTTTCATATAAAGGTATAGCCACATCCGGCTTAGCCGCCTTTATATATGAAGGGCGGTTGCCCTTATGGGTCGACGCATACAAGGTAAACTGGCTTACAGCCAATATATCTCCGCCTATATCCTTGACCGACAGGTTCATAACCCCTTCTGCATCATCGAATATGCGCATCGCCGCTATCTTCTTCACCGTCCAGTCGAGGTCCTCTTCCGTGTCCTCATCGATGAAGGCTGCAAGTGCCAGAAGTCCCTTTCCGATGGAACTTTCATACTGCTGTTCCTCTACCCTTACGGATGCCTGCGTAACTCTTTGTAATACTACCCTCATTATCCTCTTATCTGTATGCTGAAACCTTCATCAAGCAGTGGCTTCACAAAGGCCGTCATTTCTTCTACCGTGTACTTCGCGAGACTCTTGTCCGGGGTCTCCCTGTCTATGGTGTAGACCATAATCTCTCGTGGAGAAAGCCGTCTCACTATGTTCATCCAAGCCTCCAGGGCCTCTGGAGTCGCCGTGTCAAAGTCAGGAGACTTCAGAAACATAGTCTGAAGGATGAACCTTCCCTTGAACTGCATCAGACTCTCCACCACTTCATCAAGCCTGTAATGCCCTACCGGCTTGTTTATCTTCTGTACCAGCTCATCCGACGAGGCATCAATCTTCAGGATAGGATTGTCTACCTTCATCAGAGCCTGTGCCACCTCAGGTCTTCCGACCAATGTCGCATTTGAAAGGACAGAGACCTTTGCAGCAGGATAGTACCTGTCACGCAGACTAAGGATCAGGTCTATCACTGCAGGGAAATCCGGATGCATTGTCGGCTCTCCGTTTCCTGAAAACGTAATCGAGTCCACCGGCGTGCCTTCTGCAGCACACGCAGCTATCTTCTGCTCGAGCGCCGCTGCGACCTCTGTATAGGTCGGGAACCTACGGTCCTGCGCACCATCCTTGTTCCATCCGCATTCGCAATATACACAGTCAAAATTACAGAGCTTACCCCTCGAAGGCAGCAGGTTCACTCCGAGTGAGGAACCGAGTCTGCGGCTGTATATAGGGCCGAATGCTATGTCGTCAAAATGCAGCATTATATTATTCTTCTTGATCTGCTCTGTGCTGTCACAAAGCCTGTCTCATCCAAGTTGTCAACCAACACAATGCCAGGTTTCTTGCCGGCAGTCAAAGTACCGAGCACGTGGTCCTTCTTGAGGAATCTGGCCCCATTAAGCGATGCCCAGGTCAAAATCTCCTGCATAGGGACATACGGGAATGCCGAGTGCAGACAATACATTTCCTTAACCATATCAAGGTCGTCATTGCTCGAAAGCGAGTCAGTTCCCAAGGCAATGGCAAGGCCGTTTTCCCTCATAAGGTCGATCGGTGGCAAAGCATTGTGTATAAATATATTGGAAAGCGGGCATATAGCGAAGTAGACGTTCTTCATCACCTTCTTTGCCGCGTCTATGTCACCCTGCGCGAGGCATACGTTATGAACAAGCAGAATCTGCTGGTCATATGGCGCCGGCTTTGCCGCCGCAAGCCTGTCTATGAAATATTTCAACGAAGACTCGCCTGTCACAGGAGGGGTGCTCATTCCTGACCTCTTCCTGTTCTCGTACATAGCTCCTGAGCCGCTTACGAGAAGGTCTTCCTCTTCCTGGCTTTCCTGGGAATGATATGAAAGGAAGCCTCCGTCAAGGCCGGCTGAAGCCGATGCAGAAAGTAGCTGAGGGCTCATAGTGTAACACGAATGCGGAGTCGGAGCGGCGTCTATGCCGGCCTCATCTGCAACGGCTTTCAGCGCAGTCACCTCTGCCATTACCCCTTCGCACATCTCAGGCTCGCTTCCAAACACCTCAAGGAAGGTCCTTGTGTACATCTTGTGAGACTTTTTCACATCAAATGAAGCATCATCATTGCTGATGTCAGCCATAGCTGAAACTCCATCTGCCCACATCTTGTCCATCCACTCCTGCACGAGCTGCTGCTTCACCTCACGTCCTGCCCAGTCACGAAGCTCGTTGATCTGGTCAATGAAGCCCGCCATTCCTGTTCCTTTGCGGAACTTCTTGTGAAGGTGTGACAGCTCTACGTGGCAATGTGCATTTACGAAGCCCGGAACAAGCGCTCCTGGGAGAACTTCCTCTCCTTCTGCGCATTGTCCAACCGCCAGAACAGTTCCGTCAGTCTCATCATACTCCACATAACCGTTCCTGATCGGCTCTGCATCGAGCGTGTACACATATGATGCTGCTATTCTCTTTGTTGCCATATCTATATCTTAATTGAACAGGATTTCATCTTCAGCTATCTTTACAGCCTGATTCCTTGCGCTACCTTTCCTGGCTGCTTTTGCAATACTGTCTGCCTTTGCAAGGGAATCTCTTACAGCAAGCGAATCCTTCACTGCAAGAGAGTCAGCAAGCGCCAGACTGTCGGCAAGTGCAAGAGAGTCAAGCTGGATCAGCATCCTGACTCCGTCATACAGAGTGTCTGTAGTCGGCACATCCTTGAATCTGTAATGCTGGATGACTGAGTCGATCTCAATCACGAGACTGTCATAGTAGTGAACATATGCTTCTCCAAAGAAATACGGGAAGAATTCCTCTGCCCTGAAGTCTGATTTGATCGTCATCTCCTCAATCCTCTTCCTGAGTGCCTCAAGCCTGTTTCGTTGCTCAAGTTCCCATCGAAGATCATTCAGTCTTTCTTCGATTATATCTCCGGATTCCCTGAGGATTCTTGCGAACCTTTCAGGGTCGTTCATATATTCATCAACAGTCTTCAGATAGTCCTGACGATCATAACCATACTTCTGAAGGATAGGTTCGTAGACAAGTGATGTATCTGCAATTCGCCTGACATCTGTCCTCGAGTTTATCCACTGGTCGGTCATCAGCATTTCTGCATAGATCGCAGCCATCTTGCTGCGCGGAATGACGTCTGCTCTGTCCGCCGAACAGGAGGCAGCCATCACGACCACAACAAGAAATGCCACGATATGTTGCAGTAAAACTCTCATCTTTATCTCAATGTAGCTCCAAACTCATTCTGGAATGTAGAAAGAAGCTTGCTCATTACTCTCTCTACATCATTGTCTGTCAATGTCTTTTCAAGATCCTGGAGTACGAAGCTCAAAGCGTACTGTTTCTTGCCCTCTGCGATCTTGTCACCTCTGTAGACATCGAAGAGGCCAACCTGCTTGAGGAGCTTCTTACCAACTCGGAATGCACTCTTGCGAAGGTCTGCATAGCTTACAGACTCGTCAAGAAGGATAGCAAGGTCTCTTCTTACCTCAGGGAACTTAGGGAGTTCCTTATACTTGATCTTGTTTCTCTTCACAAGCTCGAAGAGTGCAGGCCAGCTGATCTCAGCCGCAAAAACAGGCTGCTTGATACCGAACTGCTTGAGTCTTGCAGGCGAGATTGTACCCATAACCGCAAGCGGCTGGTGCGAGCCCGGAAGGTTATATGCGAGGCCTTCGCTGAAGAGGTCAGCTGGAGCAGCCTCAGTCTCAAGTGAATATATGTCACAGCCGAAGCGCTTCAGGAGAAGCTCGAGATAACCCTTGAGGTGGAAGTAGTTGCCCTTGCCAGGATCTACTCTCCAAGACTTGTCAGGCTGGCCGCTCATAAAGAGGGCGAAGCAAGTGTGCTCCTCGTAAGACTCGAGGGTCTTGCCGTCAGTTTCAGGCTTGAATGAATATACAGAACCGTACTCGAAGGTCTTGATGTTTGTGATCTGACGGTTGATGTTGTACGCAACCACCTCAAGACCGTTGAGGATGAGTGTCTGCCTCATTACATTGAGGTCAGAGCTGAGCGGATTCATAATCCTTACACACTTCTCCTCAGGGAAAGTCTTGAGCTTAGAGTAGTAGTCAGACTTTGTGAGGGAGTTGTTCATTGTCTCCACAAATCCGTTTGCAGCAAGGAAGTCAGAGATAGACTTTCTTACCTGCTCCGGTTCAGGCTTCTGAGGAGCATTCACAGACATTCTCATTGCCTGCGGCAACTCGATGTTATTATATCCATATATACGGAGAATCTCCTCAACGACGTCGCATTCGCGATAAACGTCGATCATATATGAAGGGACAGCCACCTTTGCGCCTGTCTCGGTCTTTTCGATGAATTCATATGCTAGGCCTTCGAGGATGGCTTCGATCACCTCGTGACCGAGCTTCTTTCCTACGAAATTCTCGATGCGCGCATAGTCGAGGTCAACGACCTTCTTCTCGATCCTCTCAGGGTAGAACTGCTGCATTCTGCCGACGATCTGACCACCTGCGAGTTCCTGGATAAGGAGGGCCGCACGCTTTGCTGCGTACTCAACTACGAGAGGGTCTGCACCACGCTCATAACGGAAAGACGCATCTGTCTTGAGGCCGTGTCTCTTTGAGCTCTTTCTGATTGAGACAGGGTTGAAATAAGCGCTCTCGAGGAATACATCCACTGTAGACTCTGTCACGCCTGACTCTTCACCTCCGAATACACCTGCGAGGCACATAGGCTTCTGGACATTTGCAATCATAAGGTCAGCTGCAGAAAGTGTTCTCTCCACACCGTCAAGTGTAACGAACTTTTCACCTTCCTCTGCTCTGCGGACTACTACCTTGCCGCCTTCGATCTTCGATGCGTCAAAAGCGTGGAGAGGCTGACCGATCTCGTGAAGGACGAAGTTGGTGATGTCCACGATGTTGTTGATAGGTCTGAGACCGATCGCAAGGAGCTTCTTCTGGAGCCACTCAGGAGAAGCAGCCACCTTTACGCCTTTGATTGTTGTTCCTGTGTATCTTGGAGCGCCGTCAGCTGCAGTCACCTCCATAGGGATCGCACCCTCCTGATCGTTGTCTGCCCAAGCAGAAACGTCCGGCATATTGAACTTGCAAGGCACACCATTATGCTTGAGGTAAGCGTAGAGGTCGCGTGCCACACCGATGTGAGAAGCAGCGTCCACACGGTTTGCTGTGAGACCGATCTCTATGATCGCGTCAGTCGCAAGGCCGAGGTACTCCTTTGCCGGAGTTCCTGGCACTGCCTCTGGGTCGAGGACCATAATGCCGTCGTGAGACTCACCGATGCCGAGTTCGTCCTCAGCGCAGATCATACCGAATGACTCTACGCCTCTGATCTTAGACTTCTTGATCTTGAAATCCTCACCAAGGACTGTTCCTACTGTTGCAAGAAGGACCTTCTGTCCGGCTGCCACGTTAGGTGCACCGCACACTACCTGAAGAAGCTCAGGAGCGCCTGTGTTAAGCTTAGTGATGTGGAGGTGGTCAGAATCCGGGTGCTCCACGCACTCGATAACCTCTGCCACGATTACGCCGGCAAGGCCGCCGGGAATCTCTTCTACCTGTTCGAGTGAATCGACCTCAAGTCCGATTGAAGTCAAAGCCTCTGCAATCGCCTCTGGAGAGAGGTCGCACTCAAGATAGTCTTTGAGCCAGTTGTACGATATTGTCATATGTTTATATTTTTAAAATTTCCTATGGATTATTCGAGGTCCTCCTTGGTGAAGAGGGACTTTACAAATTCGCGCTTGTTGAAGACCTTCAGGTCGTCGATTCCTTCGCCTATACCCACGAACTTGATCGGAACGCGGAACTGGTCTACGATACCGACCACAACGCCGCCTTTTGCTGTACCGTCAAGCTTGGTGATAGCCAAAGCCGAGATGTCAGTAGCCTTTGAGAACTCCTTGGCCTGCTGGAATGCATTCTGTCCTGTTGAGCCGTCGAGAACAAGAAGAACCTCGTGCGGTCCGTCCGGTACTACCTTTCTGATGACATTGCGGATCTTTGTAAGCTCGTTCATCAGGTCGATACGGTTATGAAGACGTCCTGCTGTGTCGATAAGAACTACATCTGCATTCTTTGCTACAGCTGACTTGACAGTGTCGAAAGCCACAGACGCAGGGTCAGAACCCATATCCTGCTTTACGATGTCCACTCCGGCACGCGCGGCCCAGATAGTAAGCTGGTCTACTGCAGCAGCGCGGAAAGTGTCCGCCGCACCCACCACGACCTTCTTGCCCTGTGCCTGAAGGCGGCTGGCAAGCTTGCCGATGGTGGTAGTCTTGCCCACTCCGTTCACTCCTACGACCATAATGACATATGGTTTCTTCGAGAAGTCAAATGGAACCACCTGATCATCGGCGGTCTCATCTTCCTTCACGTTCAGAAGCATTGCTATCTCATCACGGAGAATATCGATAAGTTCATCGAGAGACACGTATTTATCACGACTGACCCTCTCCTCAAGATTCTCAATGATCTTGAGAGTGGTGTCAACTCCCATATCCGTTGCAAGGAGGGCCTCCTCTATCGCATCAAGCAGATCATCATCCACTTTCGCCTTTCCTACAATAGCCCTGGAGAGCTTCTGGAAGAAGCCCATATTGGTCTTTTTTACTCCTTTATCAAAAATACCCATAAAGTTTCACTTTAACTCGCAAATATAATACTTTTTATGCGCATAAAAAAGGGTGGCATAGCTGAATCTGTCAACTATGCCACCCTTTAAAGTGCTATCTTGAAAGAATTATTTCTTTGCGAAGAACTCCTTAGTCTCTGACTCCTCGAGGAGCTGCTCATTGAATACATAAGCACCTGTCTTTGGAGACTTGTCCATACGGATACACTTAACCATCTTCTTGAGTGTACCGGCCTTGAAGGTTGCGACTGCTTTCTTTGCCATTTGTTAATCCTCCTTAATTATTTAATCTCACGATGAAGAGTAACCTTCTTCAGGAAAGGATTGTACTTCTTACGCTCCAGACGCTGAGTTGTGTTCTTCTTGTTCTTAGTTGTGATGTATCTTGAGATACCTGGTACACCGCTTTCTCTCTGCTCAGTGCACTCAAGGATGACCTGCACCCTGTTACCTTTAGCTTTCTTTG